>CAYSVD010000145.1:0-11332 GCA_964434395.1 uncultured Pseudohongiella sp. | reverse complement strand
AAGCCTGCCTCGAACGCGAGGGATTGCCGGGCAGGACCATCGGCCGGGAAAAGCACCTGTACAGCATTTACGACAAGATGCGCAGCAAGCGGAAATCCTTTTCCGAGATCATGGACGTCTATGCCTTCCGCATCGTCGTCGACCGGGTCGACACCTGCTATCGCGTACTGGGCGCGATCCATAGCCTGTACAAGCCGGTGCCGGGCCGGTTCAAGGACTACATCGCCATTCCCAAGGCCAACGGCTACCAGTCGCTGCACACCACCCTGTTCGGCATGCACGGCGTACCCATCGAGATACAGATCCGCACCGCGGAGATGGAGTCCATGGCCAGCAACGGCATCGCCGCCCACTGGCTGTACAAGTCCGGCGCCGGCGGCGCCAACACCGCCCACCTGCGGGCGCGGGAATGGGTGAACGGCCTGCTGGACATGCAGCGGCGCGCCGGCAACTCCCTGGAGTTCATCGAGCATGTGAAGATCGACCTGTTTCCCGACGAGATCTACGTGTTCACCCCCAAGGGCCAGATTTTCGAGCTGCCGGCGTCCGCCACCGCCGTGGACTTCGCCTACGCCGTCCACACCGACATCGGCAACTCCTGCGTCGCCTGCCGCATCAACCGCCGCCTGGCGCCCCTGAGCGAGGCGCTGCAGAGCGGCCAGACGGTCGAGATCATCACCGCGCCCGGCGCCTTTCCCAACCCGGCGTGGCTGAGCTTCGTGGTGACCGGCAAGGCCCGCAACAACATCCGCCACTACCTCAAGGACCAGAAGCGCTCCGAGTCGGTGGCGCTCGGGCGGCGTCTGCTGAGGAAAGCGCTGGCCAGCTTCGACGTCGAGCTCGAGGTCGTGGAGGAGGGGGCCGTCGGCGCCGTTCTCGAAAGGCTGAAGCTCGAGACGATGGACCGGCTGCTGGAGGAGATCGGCCTGGGCAACCTGATGGCCTACATGATCGCCCAGCGGCTGGCGACCCGTGAGGGCGGGAAGGGCCCCGGCGAACGGCCGGAGCAGCGCGGCACCCTGGCGATACGCGGCTCGGAGGGCATGGTGATGAGCTACGCCCGGTGTTGCGGCCCCATCCCCGGGGATCCGATCATCGGCCACATCAGTTCCGGCCGCGGCATGGTGATCCACACCCACGACTGCAACAACGTCGCCGAGTTCCGCGACAGCCCGGAAAAGTGCGTGACGGTCAGCTGGGATCCCGATGTCGAGGGCGAGTTCTCGGTGGAGCTGCGGGTCGAGTTGGAGAACGAGCGCGGCATCATCGCCACCTTGGCCGCCAACGTCACCGCGATGGAGGCCAACATCGAGAAAGTCACCACCGTGGAGCGCGATGCCCACATCAACATCGTCAACCTGCTGATCACCGTGCGCGACCGGGTGCATCTGGCGCGGGTGATGCGGCGCGTGCGTTCGATCCGGGCGGTGTCCCGGGTGACCCGTCTGAAAAGCCAGAAGACCCGGCGCGCCCGCAAACCCGCCAGGCGCCGCATCGGCGCGCCGTCATAGGGAGAACCGTCATGACCGACCGCGAGACCATCCGGACCGACTCGGCGCCCGCCGCCATCGGCCCCTACGCCCAGGCCGTGCGGGCGGGCGGGCTGCTGTTCATGTCCGGCCAGATTCCGCTGGCGCCCGACACCATGGAGATCGTGGCGGGCGGCATCGAGGCCCAGACCCGGCAGGTGTTCGAGAACCTGTCGGCGGTGGCCGCCGCCGCCGGCGCGGGCCTCGGGGACGCGGTGAAGCTCACCATCTTCCTGACCGACCTCGGCGATTTCGCGGCGGTCAACGCGATCATGGCGGAATGCTTCAGCGACCCCCTGCCGGCCCGGGCCACCGTGCAGGTGGCCGCCCTGCCGAAGGGGGCCATGGTGGAGGTCGAGGCGATCCTGTCGCTCGGGGACTGAGGCTACCGCGGCCGGCCGCCGAGGGCCGCGGCGATGTCGGCGGCCACCGCCCGGGCGGCGTCCTCGGGGCGGGCCGCGCGCGTGATCGGGCGGCCCACCACCAGGTAGTCCGCCCCGGCCGTTATCGCCTCGCCCGGAGTCAGCGTGTTCCGGTGGTCGTCCGCCGCCGCGCCGCCGGGACGGATGCCGGGGGCGACGATCAGGAAGCCGCCGCCGAGCGCGTCGCGGATCTCCCGGACCGCCGCGCCGGATGCGATCAGCCCCTCGCAGCCCGCCTCCAGGGCGGACCGCGCGTTGGCCAGCGCCAGCTCGGCGCGGCCGCCCCGCACATCCTCCTCGCCGAGGCTCGACAGCACGGTGACCGTCAGGATGAGGGGCCGGTCCGCGTCCCCCCGGCCGGCCCGGGCCGCCGCTACCGACCGGCCGCCGCCGTGTATGGTCAGCAACTCCGGGCCGGGCGGCATGTTGGCCACCGCCGCCCGGACCGTGGCGTCGATGTCGTTCAGCTTGAGATCGAGAAAGACCCTCTTCTTCCGCTCCCGCAACGCCGCGACCACCGGCCAGCCGCCGCCGACGAACAGCTGCAGGCCCACCTTGTAGAAGGTCGCCGCGTCGCCCAGCCGGTCGACCAGCGCCAGCGCCTCCTCTTGCGAGTCGAAGTCCAGCGCCACGATCAGCCGGCCGGCCGGCCCGTCCGGAGGATGGAGATCGCGCTCCATGAAGGTTTCCGTTCCGCCGCCCGTTCGCACTATAGCACGGCCCGCATGACCGGAGTCCTGGCCGGGCGCCGATTGGCCGGGCGCCGATAGTCCGATGAGCTTGAACGCGTGCTTGCGTATATACTTGTCCCTCGGCCCGCCGCGCGTCCGCCTCCCGCCCATGTCCGCCCGACCGCTGGAACGAATGCCTCCGAGCGAACTGAAGGGGGTCGGCGCCGCCGTGGACGCGAAGTTGCGCCAGCTGGGCGTCGACAGCGTCCAGGATCTGCTGTTCCACCTGCCCCTGCGCTACGAGGACCGCACCGCGGTCTCCGCCATCGGCTCGATCCGGATCGGCGAGACGGTGCAGCTGGAGGGGCGGATCGCCGGCGGCGTCGAGGAGGGGCATCGCCGCCGCAGCTTCCGCTGCCTGCTCAAGGACGACACCGGCGCGGTCGGCCTGCGCTTCTTCCACTACATCGCCGCCCAGCGGAAGGCGCTGGTTCCGGGCGCGCGGATCCGTTGCCACGGCAGGGTGTCGCGCGGCCGCCGCGGCGCGGAGCTCGTCCATCCCGAATACGCGGTGCTGAAAGACGGCGACGCCGCGCCCGACGGCGGCGCGCTGACCCCGATCTATCCGCTGACCGAAGGGCTGTACCAAAACCGCTTGCGGGGGATCGTCGACCAGGCGCTGGAGCTGATGGAGCGGCCCGGCGCGCTGCCCGAGTTGCTGCCGACGGAGCTGGGCGACCGGCTCGAGATGCCGTCCCTGTCCGAGGCGGTCCGCCTGGTCCACCGCCCGCCGGCGGAGGCCTTGGCCGGGTGGGAGCGCGGCGGCGTGCATCCGGGCCGCCGCCGGCTCGCCTTCGAGGAGCTGCTCGCGAACCAACTGTGCATGCTCCGCCTCAAGCAAGACGGGGCCGACCGGTCCGCCCCGGCGATGAAGGCGGGCGGCGAACTGTCCCGCCGCTTCGTCGAGGCCCTGCCGTTCAGCCTGACCGGCGGACAGCGCCGGGCGGCCGAAGAGATCGTCCAGGACCTGGTCGCCGGCCATCCGATGATGCGGCTGCTGCAGGGGGACGTGGGCTCGGGCAAGACGGTGGTGGCGGCGCTGGCGGCGCTGACGGCCATCGACGACGGCTGGCAGACGGCGCTCATGGCGCCGACGGAGATCCTGGCCGAGCAGCACTTCATGAACTTCGCGCGCTGGTTCGAGCCGCTGGGCGTCCACGTCAGCCTGCTGAGCGGCAAGATCAAGGGGGTCCGGCGCCGCAAGGTGCTGGACTCGCTGGCCGCCGGCGACTGCCGGCTGCTGGTCGGCACCCATGCGCTGTTCCAGGACGACGTCGTCTACCACCGGCTGGGCCTGGTCGTCATCGACGAGCAGCACCGCTTCGGGGTGCACCACCGCCTGGCGCTGCGGGACAAGGGCGGGGCCGGCGGGATCAGCCCGCACCAGCTGGTGATGACCGCCACGCCCATCCCGCGTACGCTGCTCATGAGCTCCTACACCGACCTGGACGTCTCCGTGATCAGGGAACTGCCGCCGGGCCGGTTGCCGGTGAACACCGCGCTGGTCTCCGGCCGCCGCCGCGACGAGGTGATCCGGCGCATCGCGCGGGCCTGCGCCGGGGACAGTCAGGCCTACTGGGTGTGCACGCTGATCGACGAGTCCGAATCCCTGCAGGCTCAGGCGGCGGAGGAGACCGCCGCGCGGCTGGCCGAGCAGCTGCCGGGGATCGCCGTCGGTCTGATCCACGGCCGCATGAAGCCCGACGAGAAGCAGGCGGCGATGGAGCGCTTCAAGGGCGGCGCGATCGGGCTGCTGGTGGCCACCACCGTGATCGAGGTGGGCGTCGACGTGCCCGCCGCCAGCCTCATGATCATCGAGAACCCGGAGCGGCTGGGCCTGGCCCAGCTGCACCAGCTGCGCGGACGGGTCGGCCGGGGCGCGCGCCGCAGCCACTGCGTCCTGCTGTACCAAGAGCCCCTGTCGGACGCGGCGAGGGAGCGCCTCGCGGTCATGCGCGAGAGCGCGGACGGCTTCCACATCGCCGAGAAGGATCTCCGGCTGCGCGGCCCCGGTCAGGTGCTCGGCACGAGGCAGGCCGGGCAGGCGGACTTCAAGGTGGCGGACCTGACGCTGGACGCGGAGCTGCTGGACGGGATGAAGGGCGCCGCCGAGCTGATCCTGAGCCGGCATCCGGACGTCGTCGATCCGCTGGTGAGGCGCTGGGTCGGCCGCCGCGTCGACTTCGTCAACGTCTGACGCCGGCTTCACCGCCGCCGGCCGGTCCAGCCGGGGCCGCGCACGACGCGGCCGGGCAGGGCGCCGGTGTGCTCGCCCTCCCGCAGCACCGCCTCGCCGTTCACCAGCACATGCTCCATGCCGACGGCGTACCGGTGCGGGTCGTCGTAGGTGGCGCGGTCCTCGACCGCGGCGGGATCGAACACCACGATGTCGGCGTAATAGCCCTCCTTCAGCTCGCCGCGGTCCTGGAGCTTGAGGTTGGCGGCGGGCAGGCCGGTCAGCTTGCGGATCGCCTTGGCCAGGGGCAGGACGCCCTGGTCCCGTGCGTACCGCCCCAGCACCCGGGCGAAGTTGCCGTAGGCCCGCGGATGGGTGCTCTGCTCGAGGAAGCGGCCCTCCGCCGCCATCGAGGCGGCGTCCGAGGCGAAGCTGACCCAGGGCAGGGCGATGCCCCGGGCGACGTTCTCCTCCGACATCAGGAAGTAGACCGCCTGCACCCGGCTGCCGTCCTCGATCACCAGATCCATGGCGGTCTCGGCGAAGCCGGCGCCGCGCTCGGCCGCCGCCTCCGCCAGGGTCATGCCGATGTACCGGCGCAGCGCCGGATTGCGGAAGCCGACCAGCAGGATGCCCTCGGGCCCCGCCGCCAGCCCCAGGTTCTCCCACTCGTCCGTCGGCGTGACCATCTCCCGCGCGACCCGCGCGCGGACGGCGGGGTCCCGGAGCCGTTCGGCCCAGGCCTCGTAGCCGCCCTCCTGCACCCAGGGCGGCATGAACGCGTCCAGTCCGGTGGAGCCGGCGGTGTAGGCGTAGATGTTGGCGGTGATCGCCAGCCCCTCGGCGCGGGCCGCCTCGACCCGTTCCACCACCGCATCGAATTTGTCCCAGTTGTCCCGCCCGGCCATCTTCAGGTGGTAGATCTCGGCGGGCGCGCCCGACTCCCGGGCGATGCGGATCAGCTCGTCCAGCGCGGCCAGCAGCCCGTTGCCCTCGCTGCGCATGTGGGAGATGTACATGCCGCCGTATTCGCCCGCCGTCCGGGCCAGCTCCACCAGCTCGTCCGTGTCCGCGTAGAAGGCCGGGGCGTAGATCAGCGAGGAGCCGACGCCCATCGCCCCGTCCTCCATCGCCCGCCTGACCAGCGCGCGCATGCGGTCCATCTCCTCCGGCGTCGGAGGGCGGTCCTCGAAGCCGATCTCGTGCACGCGGACCGTGGTCGCCCCGACGAAGGAGGCCACGTTGGGGCTGACGCCCCGGTCCACGAGGAAGCGGAGGTACTCGTCCAGCGTGGTCCATTCGACCGGCCAGCGCATGTCCTCGTCCTGCGCCGCGACCGCGGCCGCGCGCATGGCCTCGTTCAGCGGCCCTTCGGAGCTGCCCTCGCCGAACACCTCGAGCGTGACGCCCTGGCGGATGTCCCCTTGGCTGCGTCCGTCGATGATCAGGGACTCGGTGGCCCAGCTCAGCATGTTGATGAAGCCGGGCGCCACGGCGCGCCCCCGGGCGTCGATCGTCTCGCCCGCCTCGCCGTCGATGCGGCCGATGGCCGCGATGCGGTCGCCCAAGACGGCGACGTCGGCCCGCCGGGGCGGCCCGCCGCTCCCGTCGTAGACGGTCCCGCCGCGGATGACGATGTCCCATCGCGGGCCGGCGTCCGCGGCGCAACCGCCGAGCAGGCAGAGCAACAGGAGCGCGCCGGCCCGGCGCGCCGCCGTCACGCCGGCGCCTCGCAGGCGGTACGCAGGGCGGCGAGGTCGAACTTGACCATGGTGTTCATGGCCGCCAGCGCCCGGGCCGCCCGCGCCGGGTCGCCGGCGTCGATCATGCCGAAGAACTCGGCGGGCACGATCTGCCAGGCCAGCCCGTAGCGGTCCTTCAGCCAGCCGCAGGCCATTTCGCTGCCGCCGTCGCCCAGCTTCGACCAGTAGTGGTCGATCTCCTCCTGGGTGTCGCACAGCACCATCAGCGAGACGGCCTCGTTGAAGCTGTAGGCCGGGCCGCCGTTGAGCGCGACGTAGTCCATGCCCCGCAGCTTGAACGAGACGGTCAGCGCCGTCCCGCCTCGCTCTCCGCCCTCGGGATAGCGGGTGACCTGCGCGATGCCGGAATCCGGGAAGATCCCCAAGTAGAACTCGACCGCCTCCTCGGCGTCGCCGTCGAACCACAGGCACGGCGTGATGCTGTTCACGGCGGCGATCTCACTCGAGCGAATGGAGTCCGAACATGTTGCCGTCGGGATCCCGGGCCAGGACGATGAAGCCGTATTGGCCGATGGAGAACTTGTCCCGCTCGACCGCGCCGCCGGCGGCGGCGACCCGGCCGCCCTCCCGCGCGCAGTCCAGGCAACGGAAGTAGACGATGGTGCCGTTCCCGCCCGAGGGCATGTCCGGCATATGCACCAGTGCGCCGGCCGCGCCGGGATCCTTGGGGTCGGACGGGAAGGCCATCATGGCCAGCTCGCCTTCCGGCCCGCCCGGCAACGGGGTGAGGATGACGCCCAGCACGGTTTCGTAGAAGGCCTTGGCGCGGTCCATGTTCTGCACGTAGATCTCGAACCAGTTGACGGGGTTGTACGACATGCGGGGTTTCTCCTGCTCCGGCGGACGGCCCATGCTACCCGACCGCCGGCCCGCATGACCAGACCGGTCCGCCGACCTGTCCGCCGATCGCGTCGCCGGTCGGCCCGTCGGCCATCCCGCCGCCCGCTCGCGGCGCTCCCGCCCGGCCGCGGACGGGTTCGGCCGCGGGCCGCGGCCCCGCCAGCCCCGCTGTTCGAGCTTCGCCTGGATGGCGTCCATGACCCGGGCGCCGATGTCCAGGCCGAAGGCCTGGTCGGTCTCGCGCGCGCCGGTCGGGCTGGTGACGTTGATCTCGGTCAGGAACTCGCCGATCACGTCGATGCCGGCGAACAGCAGGCCCTTCTCCCGCAACGCCGGGCCGAGCTGGCCGCAGATCCACCTGTCCCGCTCGGTCAGCTCCCGCCCGACGCCCGTCCCGCCCGCCGCCAGGTTGCCCCGCAGCTCGCCGGGGGGCGGCACCCGCGCCAGCGCGGCCGGCGCCGGCCCGCCGTCGATCAGCAGGATGCGCTTGTCGCCCTCGGCGATCTCCGGGATGAATTTCTGGGCCATGATCGGGCTGCGGCCGTTCCCGGTCAGCGTTTCGATGACCACCCCGAGGTTGGCGTCGTCCTCCCTCACCCGGAACACCCCGGCGCCGCCCATGCCGTCCAGCGGCTTGTAGACCACGTCCCGGTGCCGCGCGTGGAAGGCCTTCAGCCGCCCCGGGTCGGCGGCCACCAGGAACGGCGGGCAACACTGGGGGAAGCGGGCGGCGAACACCTTCTCGTTGCAGTCGCGCAGGGCGGCCGGGTCGTTCACCACCAGCGCGCCGTCCCGCTGGGCCTGCTCCAGCAGGTAGGTGCAGTAAATGTAGTCCATGTCGAAGGGCGGATCCCGGCGCATCAGGATCGCGTCCAGTCCCCCGAGCGGCCGGTCCTCGCGCTCGCCGAGGCTGAACCAGTCCCGCGGGTCGTCGCGCACCTCGAGCGGGCGCATGGAGGCGCGGGCGCCGTCCGGGCCCGCGCACAGATCCCCCGGCTCCATGTAACGCAGCGTCCAGCCCCGGCGGGCGGCCGCCAGCAGCAAGGCGAGCGTCGTGTCCTTCTTCGTGTCGATGGCCCCGATCGGGTCCATCACCACGCCCAGGCTGACGGTCATGACGCTTCGCTCCCGCGCGGCCGCACCGGCCGCCGCGCATCATAGCGCAGTCGAGCGCCCGGCGGCCGGGGGAGGGATGAGCCGGATGCGGAATCGGCGCGGGACGGAAGAGAGGAGGATGGAGACGCCGCCCAAGACCGAGAGAGCCGAAACCAGAAAGAGAGGAAAGAGAGAGAACCGATGTTTGAGGCGACGCCCCGGTTGGTCGGACCCGAGACCGGACCCGGGGCTCGCCCGTGTCCCGCTGCCGCCTCGCCGGACGCAGACGCGTCAGCTGGGACCGGGCGCACCCTCATCAGAAAGCGCCGCGCCAGTCCCATTTCGGCCCTTCCGATTCCCCGGCAATCCAGCGGGATCAGTGCGTTTGTACGCCTTCTTACGGCCGACGGACAGGAAACCCAGCGAGGATGATCCAGCAGGAACCCCCGGATCCACCCAGCGCTGTCCGCTCAGTGGGGGCGGCCGTCGCATGCACGCTCCAGTGGCTCCCGCCGCCTGCCCAGGTTCATTGTCCTTTGGACTCGGGCCTGCGTTCAGGCCCATTTGCCATTGGCTAAGACTCCTTGCGCCGGGACCGCCGCTTCGCGAAGGCTTCCCACGCATCCTTCAGTTTCGGCCAGTGCGTCATCAGATCGTCGCGGGACCGGTACAGATGCCGGCGCTCGTCGTCCCGCGTGGTGACCACGAAGTGGACCCCCTCGGTTTTTTCCGGCAGGCAATACGCCTGATGGACCAGCTGCCAAAAGTGGTGCGGCAGTATCTTGTCGGCGACCGCCGCTTTCCATGTGGCGCTTTTCGGACTGTTCACCATCTTGACCTCGAGCCAAAGCTTCCGCTCGTTCTGTTCGTAGCCGTCGAGGCTGGCGGCGTACCTGCCGCGCGCGAGCACCTTGGGCTGGTAGTCGAGTTCGCAATGCGGCTCGGACATGGCGGACCGGGTCCGGTCCTCGGCCTCGTGGGCCTCCGCGAACAGGTACTGGGCGAAGTCGGACGGCGGAAAGTCCTTGCCGTCGTTGTACTGCCGCAACAGGTCGGGCGTGTTGATGGCCCAGTAGGACGGGGCGCACCCCATCGGGATCGCCGCGACCGAAGCCATTCGGTGGCGGCGGCGGAACAGATGCCACTCGTCGGTTCCTTGGGTCAGCGCGATTTCAAGGGGTTTGGCGGTCATTTTCCGTCCTCAGATTTTCCCTGCCGGGAATTGCGGATCCGGCTCCACCAGCGGGCTTTCCACGTGGTCGGACTCGGTCTCTCTCGGGTGTTTCTGCGGGAGCCCGCAGGGCCGCTCAAGATCGGCTTTGGTCGATTCGATGTCGGGGTCATGCGGCATCCCGCCGACGTTTTTTGCCAGTGTTCTCTCCTGATTTTCGTCTTGGTCGGGCCTCGGCCGCTTTTCGCCGTCGCCCGCGTCATTGCGGCCGTGCCGGGCACCGCGCGTTGCCGCGCCGCGGCCTCGGCGCGCGATTCCCGCCATCTTACGGCTGTCGGTGTCGGCCGGAAACCCGGGAGCTTTAGCGATTTTTTCGATCCCGGCGGGGCGCCGGCTCGACCGCGTGATCCCCGCCGAATTCCCGCCGGGGAACGAATGCGGCGAACAAGCGCCCGCCAAAGGAGCCGGCAAGCGGAAAACCGGATCCCGCACAATCCCGCACGGTAGTTTGGCGGAGTCGGCGCCCCCTGCTATGCTTGCCGCGCACTCCGGGCCAAGGATCCAAGCGTTTGCGATCGGCAAGCTCCAGGCAGGATGCGGCCGCCCGGCGGTCCGCGCGTCCGGCGTCGCCGTTCGGCTGGTTCGCCCGCGGCCCGGCCCTCGCCGCGGCCCTGTTGCCGTTGCTGGCCGCCAGCCTGTTCTGGCTGGTGTCCGTCCACGGCGTCCGCGGCCTGATGCGCCAGCAGGCGGACGGCTTGGGCCGGACCCTGGCCCGGCAGACCGCGCTCCAGATGGTCGAGCCCCTGTTGATGGACGACCGCGTCAGCATGAACGTGCTGCTGTCCGGCGCGGCGAGCGATTCGTCCGTCGCCGAAGTCGCCGTGCTGGACGTGGACGGCAACGTCATCGCCTTGGCGACGGGCGACGGACCGCCGACCGCGGACGACCCGAGCGCGGAGCATCTGGCTCCCATCACGCTGGACAGTTCCGTGGTGGGAGGCGTGCGCGTGCGGCAAAACCTGGACTACATCGACGCGGGCCTGAACGCCAACTTCATGCTGGTCGCCGGCGCCGCCGTCCTGCTGGCGGCCGCCGCCGCGGCGCTGGCGTCCGCCTGGTACCAGCAACGGATCGGCTTTCCCGCGAGAAGGCTCGGCTGGGCCCTCCGCAACATACGGCGGGGCGAGGCGGATCCCTGCCCGGAACCGGACGGGCGGGGCGACGTCGACCACGCGGTCCGGCAGTTCAACCGCACCGCCGGTTTCCTCGTCCGCCGCACCTTCCTGGCGCCCGCGCGCGCGGAGGCCGCCCGCCCGCCGGCGGAGAGGACGGCGCCGGCGGGGGCGGCGGCGGTGCTGGCGGTCGGCGTGAGCAACTGGGAGGAGCTCGCCGCCTCGCTGCCGGAGGCGGTCTGGATGGCGCGGCTCAACCGCTTCTACTTCCTGTGCGCCCAGGCGGTGCGGCGGTACAACGGCGCGCCGGCCCGCGGCGGCGACGGCGAGGTGATCGCCGGTTTCGCGGGCGTCCCGGACCCGGGCGAGCAGGCCTTCTGCGCCCTCTGCGCGGCCCAGCTGTTCCTGCGCCTAGCGGACGCGGTCAACGGCG
>CAYSVD010000144.1:0-5112 GCA_964434395.1 uncultured Pseudohongiella sp. | reverse complement strand
GCCTGAACCTCCGCCGCTGGACCCCCCGCCTGAACCTCCACCACTGGAACCACCGCCGCTGGAACCGCCGCCTGAACCTCCACCGCTGGAACCCCCGCCGCTGGAACCCCCGCCTGAACCTCCGCCGCTGGAACCGCCGCCGCTGGAACCCCCGCCTGAACCTCCACCACTGGAACCGCCGCCGGAACCCCCTCCGCCTGAACCTCCACCACTGGAACCGCCGCCGGGCATCTGGTCGCCGGGCATTTGATCGCCCGGCGTCTGGCCGTCCAGCGCGTCGATGGCGGCCCGCACGGTGGCGTCGTCGCCGGTCACCGAAGCCAGCACGTCGCCCAGTTCGGCGGGCGCTCCGTCCAGCATCCGGACCACCGAATGCTCCGCCGCCACCTCGCCCCGGTTGAGGAAGGCCTCGGCGAAGTCGGAAAAGCCCGCCGACGCGTCGGGGCCGCTCAGAAAGCCCTGCGCCAGCAGCACCATCGACGCGGCGGAGCCGCCGGCCTCGAGATGGGGGACCACGACCTCCCGGCCGGTCGCCAGCAGGGCCTCGTCGGCCCCGGGCAACAGGACCGCCAGCCAGGCGTCCGAAAACTCGGCCGGCGTCTGGGACGACGGATACAACGCATCCCAGCGCCCCCCGGCGGTCAGGGCCTCGGCCGCATCCAGCAGGATCCCCCCGCCGTCGACGACCGCCTCCAGCTCCGCCATCAGGGCGGCGCCCGGCGCGGCGCCGTACGCCGCGACCGTCAGCTGGACGAGATCCTCGACGGTCTCGCTGCGGGCCAGCTCCTCCATCGCCGACTCGCCGCGCTCAAGGAAGGCCCGGGCGAAGTCGGCGAAGTCCGCCGGCGCGGCGGGATCGCTCAAGAACTGCTGCGCCGCCAGCACCAGGCCGGCGGGGCCGTCGCCGGCCTCGAGGTGGGGGACCACGATGTCCCGGCCGAAGGCCAGCAGGTCCGCGCCCACGCCGGGCAGCAGGGCCATCAGCCAGGCGTCCGAGAACTCGGCCGGGCTCTGGGACGGCGGATACAGCGCCTCCCAGCGCCCGCCGGCGGTCAAGGCGGCGGCGGCGTCCAGCAGGGAGCCGCCCCCGTCGACGATCGCCTCCAACTCGCGCATCAGCGCGGCGTCCGGCGCGGCGTCGTACGCCGCGACGGTCAACTGGACGATGTCTTGCCTGGTCTCGCTGTCGGCCATGCGCGCGAACTCTTGTTTTGCGCCCGAAAGCCCGGGCGCGTACGCTCCGGCGGCGCGGTCCCCGACCGCGGAAGCCGTCCCCGGCGCGCGTCCCCTCGCCGCCGTATGGCGAAGACCGAGTTTCCGTTCTCGATCTTCCCAGCGTTCCGCTATCGCATCCGGCCGACCCGCGGCGAGGGAAACCGCATCGAATAATAGGCGGCGCCCCCCCCCCCGCGTCAAATTTGCGGCTTCACGGCTTCACGGGTGTCGCGGAGTGATGGAGCCGTCCGACCGACCTCAGTCCCGCCCCGGACCCCCGGACAGGGGCCGGCCGGTCGAAACGGGGACGATGCCCGGGGTTCCCGAGCGGGGCGTTGGTTCCCGCGGCCGCCGGCCGTCGCATCGCGGGCGCGGACGGCGGGAAGCGCCCCTCGGCTACAATGCGTCCCATGTGCCTGATCGCCCTCGCCCACCGCGCCGCGCCGGATCACCCGCTGGTGCTGGCGGCCAACCGCGACGAGTTCTTCGCCCGGGAAAGCGCGCCCGCCGCCTTCCGCCGGGATCCGGCCAGCGGCCGCGAACTGCTGGCCGGACTGGACCTGGCGGCCGGCGGCTCCTGGCTGGGCACGACCCGCGACGGCCGTTTCGCGGCGGTCACCAACATCCGGGATCCGTCGCGGCCGGCGCGCGGGCGGCGCTCGCGCGGCGAACTGGTCCGCGACTTCCTGACCGGCGATGCCGGGCCGGAGGAGTTCGCCGGGAGCCTGAGCGGCGGCTTCGACGAATTCGCGGGCTACAACCTGCTGGTCGGGGACGGAAGCCGCCTGTTCCACGTCGACAGCGCCGCGGGCGCGGTCCGGGAACTGCCACCCGGCGTGTACGGCCTGTCCAACGGCGCGCTCGACGGCCCCTGGCCGAAGGTGCGGCGCGGGCGCGAAGGGCTCCGCCGGCTGCTGGCGGACGGCGGGGCGCCGAGCACCGACGCGCTGACCCGGATGATGCTCGACCGGGAGGAGGCTCCGGACGCGGAGCTGCCCGACACGGGCGTGCCGCTGGAGGCGGAGCGGCGGCTGTCCCCCCCGTTCGTGCTCGACGCCGCCCGCGGCTACGGCACCCGCTGCACCACCGCGATCGTCCGGGACCGCGCCGGGGCGGTCCGGTTCAGCGAGCACGGCTTCGACGGCGCCGGCAAGCGGACCGGGGCGCGCTTTTTCGAGTTCGCGCTGCGGGCCTAGCGGCGTCCCGGCGGCTACCCGCCGGCCCGCAGCCAGCGGTTCAGCTCGATGATGTCCTGCGGCGTCAGGATGCCCGCCACCTGCTTCAGCACCAGCGTGTCCAGCACGTAGTCGAAGCGCGCGTCGGCGTGCTGCCGCAGGGCCCGGTACAGGTTCTGGCGCGCCAGCAGCACCTCGACGATGTTGCGGGTGCCCACCTGCGCGCCCAGCTCGGTGGCGTCCAGCGCGCTGCGGGCCGAGGTGATGGACTGCTGCCGCTGGGCGATGACCAGCACGTCGGTGTTGACCCGGCGGTAGGCGTCGCGGATGTTCTGGGTCAGCCGGCGCCGGGCGAGCTCCAGCGACTCCTCGGCGGCGATCACGTCGTACTCGGCCTGGCGGCGGCGCGAGCGCAGCGAGCCGCCGGTGTACAGCGGCACGCTCAGGGTCAGCGCCAGCGCCGTGTTGTCGCTGGCGCCGCCGCCGATCTGGATGCCCTGGTTGACGATCGGAGCGGTGACGATGTGGTTCCATCGCCCGGTGAAGTCGACGGTGGGCAGGGTGTCGGAGCGGCGGGCGCGCAGGGCGTTGCGGGACGCGTCCAGACTGTGCCGCGCCGCCTCGACCGCCAGGCTGTTGTCCTCCGCCTGCCGCTCCCATTCCGGCAGCGTCCCGTCCACGGCGACGATGGGAAAGTCCTCCCGCAGCTCGTCGATGTCGTCGTGGGGCCGCCCGGTGATGGCCTCCAGCGCCTCGAAGCGCGCCCGCAGCAGGTTGCGCTGCAGGATGGTGGTGTTGCGGGCCAGATCGTAGGCCGCCTGGCTGTCGTAGACGTCGGTGATGGCCACCAGCCCCACCTCCTCGCGCTGGCGGGTCTGCTCCAGCGAGCGCAGCGCGGCCTCCTCCTCCTGGACGTTGGTCTCCAGCAGCTCCTGGGCGCGCAGCACGTCGAAGTAGGCCATCGCCACCCGCATGATCAGCTCCTGCTCCTGGGCGGCAAGGTTCACCGCGCCGGCGCGGTCGCTGGCCTGGGCGCTGCGGAAGTTGTACCAGTTGGACAGGTTCAGGACGCTCTGGGTCAGGCTGACCCCCCAGCCGTGGTTGTTGACCCCCGGCCGGAAGCTGTGCTCCTCCTCCACGACCACCACGGTCCGCCCGGTGCGGGGGTCCGTCCGCTCCGAGACCCGGGCGTCGGTCGGTCCGCTGGTCAGGCGGCGCGTGTTGCCGCCGACGCCGAAGGTCGGCAGCAGCGAGGCGCGGCTCTGCACCATGAACTCCCGGTTCGAGCGGTAGACGGCCTCCGCCTGCCTGAGGGTCGGGTCGTTGTCGAGGGCCAGCTCGAGGATCGTGTGCAGATCCTGTCCGCGGGCGGCGCCGGCGAGGGCGGCCGTCAGGAGCAGGCCGGCTGTCAGTGCTGATCGTCCCATGGTTCGGTGTCCTTGCGATGCGCGCGGATGGGCGGAGCCGTCCTCTTTTCGGTCCCGGCGGGCCGGCGGCCGCGACGGCGCTTCGGCGGCGGCCGCAACGGTCTGGCATTCTACACAGCGCCGGAAGCGGCGGCAACGCGGCCCGCTCCGGCCCGGCTCGCAAAAGGACGCCCGCGCCGGGGCGGACGTTACAAAGAGGGCCGCTCCCATTATCGCCCAAAGGGCGTTTTGAGGCATAATGCGGCCCGCGGCGGGCGCCCGCCGCCTGGAGCCGTCCCTGTCCGCGGCGGCCGGAGGACGGCACCCGATGAACGCGCAGCACGAGGCCCTGAAGGACAGGATCGTCCGGCTCGACACCGCCGGCGCGGAGCGTTTCCCCAACTCGCGCCGGATCCACGTCCAGGGCGGCCGCCCGGACATCCGGGTGCCGATGCGCGAGATCCTCCTCACCCCCACCGAGACCGAGAGCGGGCCCGAGGACAACCCGCCGGTGCGGGTGTACGACACCGCCGGCGCCTACGCCGACCGCGACGCCGCCGTCGACCTGCGCCGGGGCCTGCCGCCGATGCGGGAGGCGTGGATCGACGAGCGCCGGGACACCGAGCGGCTGGACGGGGCGAGCTCCGCCTATGGGCGCGGCCGGCGGCGCGACGCGCGCGCGGCGCACCTGCGCTTCGAGCATGTCCGCCCGCCGCGGCGGGCCGCGGCGGGCGGGAACGTCACCCAGATGCACTACGCCCGGCGCGGCGTCGTCACGCCGGAGATGGAGTTCGTCGCCATCCGCGAGAACATGGCCGCCGAGCAGGCCCGGGAGCGGGCGGACGCGGCCGGCCAGCATCCGGGCGAGGCCTTCGGGGCGGCGATCCCCGCGGCGATCACCCCCGAGTTCGTGCGGGACGAGGTGGCCCGCGGGCGGGCCATCATCCCGGCCAACGTCAACCACCCCGAGCTCGAGCCGATGATCATCGGCCGCAACTTCCTGGTCAAGGTCAACGCCAACATCGGCAACTCCGCGGTCACCTCCTCGATCGAGGAGGAGGTGGAGAAGCTCACCTGGGCGGCGCTGTGGGGCGCGGACACGGTCATGGATCTGTCCACCGGCCGCCACATCCACGAGACCCGGGAGTGGATCGTCCGCAACTCGATGCTGCCCATCGGCACGGTGCCGATCTACCAGGCGCTGGAGAAGGTGGGCGGGGCGGCCGAGGATCTCAGCTGGGAGATCTACCGCGACACCCTGATCGAGCAGGCGGAGCAGGGGGTGGATTACTTCACCATCCACGCCGGCGTGCTGC
>CAYSVD010000143.1:0-30537 GCA_964434395.1 uncultured Pseudohongiella sp. | reverse complement strand
GGGGGTATCATCGGCGCCGGCGGGGCGGCGGGCCCCGCGCCGGCTTCGGGGCGCGACTACCATGACCTACTGCGTGGCGATATCGGTGGATGCGGGCATGGTGTTCTGCTCCGACTCCCTGACCAACGCGGGCGTCGACCGCATCTCGACCTACAGCAAGATGTTCCGCTTCGGCGTCGACGGGGAGCGGCAGTTCGCGTTGCTGGCGGCGGGCAACCTGGCCACCTGCCAGGCGACCGTCGCCAAGATCCGCAGCGACATCAACAACGAGGTCCGGCCCAACCTGCTGGCCGTGGACGGCATGGAGGACGCCGCCGACTACGTGGGCGACGTCAGCCGCCAGCAGCAGGAGAAGCGCAGCGGGGACGGCAAGCGCTTCGAGGCCAGCTTCCTGCTCGGCGGGCAGATCCGCGGCGCCGGGCACGAGGTGGCCCTGATCTACCCCGAGGGCAACCACATCTCCACGTCCGCGGACACCCCGTTCCTGCAGATCGGCGAAAGCAAGTACGGCAAGCCGATCCTCGACCGCATCCTGCGGCCCGGGCTGAGCCTGGACACCTGCGCCATGTGCGCGCTGGTGTCGATGGACTCCACCATGCGCAGCAACCTGAGCGTCGGTCCGCCGATCGAGCTGCTTATCTACCGGGCGGACTCGTTGCGGCTGGACGAGGGCCGCCGCTTCGACGAGGACGGCGAGGTCCTGCGCGGCATCAAGCGGCAGTGGGACGAGCTGCTCAAGGAGGCTTTCCGCCGGATGCCGCCGCTGGCGTGGACCGCCCGGGCGGCGCGGGACGGACCGCGGTCCCGCAGCGCCTGAGCGCCGGGGCTCAGCCGGCGCCGATCAGCGCGTGCACGAAACGCAGCTTCTCCAGGGTCGGATCCGACAGCACGAAGGGATAGGCGTCCTCCAGCCCCATGCTGCGGTTGAGCGCGTTCAGCGCCAGCGACAGCTCCGACCACCGCAGCAGCATGCCGTCGATGTCGTCCGGCCGCGCCGCGCCCTGGCGCATGCCGTGGTCGGCCGCCGTCTCCAGCGTGTCCGCCATGTGCAGGTAGTGCGACCAGACCTCGGCCCAGTCCTCCAGCGGATGGGCCTGGGCGTACGGGCTGATCATGTCCGGGTCCGCCGCCGGCGGACGGGCGTAGTACCGCGCCAGGGCCTCCCCGTAGTCGGCCCGCTCGTCCCCGAACAACTCCCGGAAGCGCACGATGCGGCCGCCGTCGCCCGCCATGACCAGCCGGCCGAAGTAGTAGTGGCCGCTCTCGTGGCGGAGATGGCCCAGCACGGTGCGGTACAGCTCGCCGGTGGCCTGCCGGGTCAGCTCCCGGTTGACGTCGTCCGCCTCGGCGATGTTGATGGTGATCAGCCCGTCCAGGTGGCCGGTGCTCACGTGGTCCTCCAGCACCCCCGGGTTGGTGCGCTTGTCCTCGATGAAGGCGAAGGCCAGCCCGCGCTCGTCCTCCCGCTTGCCCGCGACCGGCAGGCGCAGCGTCAGCAGCGAGTAGATCAGCCGCCGCTTGGCGCGCTCCATGCGCCGCCACCACCGCCGCCGGCCCCCGGCCGTCAGGTCGGGGATGGTCTGGTTCAGCCCGCAGGAGACGCAGTACCCGGAGGCGGCGTCCGACGCGAACCAGTTGCACACGTCGTGGTCGGCCGCGTTCCGGCACAGCGGCGGCGCCCCGCCTCCGGCGGCGGCCGGCGCCATGAAGAAGCCCGCGGGGTCGAAGCCGACCCGCTCCCCGCACCGCAGGCAGCGGGTGTTCTCGAAGAACAGCGTCTGGCCGCAGCCGCAGCGGAAGTTGCGCATCAGCCGCCGGGAAGGAACCAGGTCCGCGCGACGGCCGCGTGCAGCCGTCCCAGCGCCGTCTGCAACCCGTCCAGGTACTCGAACAGCCCGCCGTGCAGCAGGTCCGCGGCGTCCGCCCGCCCCACCATGGCCCGGGCCTCGTCCACCCGCCTGCGCACCCGGCCGCTGTTCGGCAGCCGGGGCAGGATCTTCTTGACGGTGGTGAGGTTGTGGGCGGCGGAGCGGGGGAACTCCTCGTTCTGCAGCAGGAACCTGACCACGTCCTCGGCGTTCACCCGTTCGCGCACATGCTGGCGGTACATCTGGTAGGCGCTCTGGGAGCGCAGCACGTTCATCCACAGCATGTTGACGTAGGTCTCCGCGGCCTCCGGGCTGTCCCGCAGGCCCTTGCGGTCCGGCAGCAGCCGGCTCCAGCCCGCATCGATGATGCGGGTGGTCATGTCGGCCCGCTCCAGCGCGCGGCCCATGCGCACGAAGCTGTAGGCCGCGTCCCGGCTCATGGTGCCGGCGAGCATGCCGTTGATCTGCTGGCAGTCGGCGACCAGGGCGGCCAGCAGCTCGTGGCGCTCGGCCCTGCGGATGCCCCGCGCCGCGTTGTCGCGGGCGTAGTGGAACAGGTCGTTGATCAGCTCGAAGGCCTCCAGCGGCATGATCTCCCGGATGGTGCGCGCGTTCTCCCGGGCGGCGGCCAGCATGTCGACCACCGACAGGCCGTTGCGCTCCGCCACCAGGAAGCGCACCACGTTGCGCTCCAGCGGCTGCCGGTAGCGCTCGGCGAAGGCCTCCTCGGCGCCGGTGATCTCGATCAGGGTGCGCCAGCCCATCCGGTCCCCCTGCGGCAGGTCCATCTGCAGGCTGGAGAACACGTCGACCAGCAGCGAGGTGTTCAGCGTCCGCTCCAGGTACCGGGACTGCCAGTACACGCGCTCGGCGACTCGGGACAGCAGCATGGGCTCAGTCCTGCACGATCCAGGTGTCTTTGCTGCCGCCGCCCTGGGAGGAGTTGACAACGTAGGAGCCCCTGACCATGGCCACCCGGGTCAGCCCGCCGGCGGTGACGTAGGAGTCCGCCCCCTGCAGGATGAACGGCCGCAGGTCCACATGGCGGGGCTCCACCGAGCGCTCGCCCAGCACCGGCACCGTCGACAGGGCGATCAGGGGCTGGGCCATGTAGTTGCGCGGATTGGCCCGGATGCGGCGGGCGAACTCGGCGCGCTGGCGCTTGCTGGCCTGCGGCCCGATCAGCATGCCGTAGCCGCCCGACTCGTTGGCGGGCTTGACCACCAGCTTGTCCAGGTTCGCCAGCACATGCTGGCGCTGCTTGCGGTCCGTGCACAGGTAGCTGGGCACGTTGGGCAGGATCGGCTCCTCGTCGAGGTAGTACCGGATCATCTTCGGCACGTAGGTGTAGACGA
This sequence comes from uncultured Pseudohongiella sp., assembly GCA_964434395.1. Taxonomy (GTDB): domain Bacteria; phylum Pseudomonadota; class Gammaproteobacteria; order Pseudomonadales; family Pseudohongiellaceae; genus UBA9145. Next base: position 27,314 of record CAYSVD010000143.1, on the reverse strand, counting down.
TCTTGTCGTCGGCCACCCCCGCGCCCGGCGCGTTGGCCAGCGCCACGTTGCCCTTGCGCCAGGCGCCGAACAGCCCCCTGGCGCCCAGCAGGGACTTCTTGTCGAACACCGAGGGGTCCAGGAACAGGTCGTCGATGCGGCGGTAGATCACGTCCACCTGGGAGAGCCCGCCGATGGTGCGCATGAACACCTTGTCCTTCTCGATCACCAGGTCGCCCCCCTCCACCAGCTCGGCGCCCATGCGCTGGGCCAGGAAGGAGTGCTCGAAGTAGGCGGAGTTGTAGATGCCCGGGGTGAGCACCACCACGTTGGGCCGCTTCTGCTGGCGCGGCGACAGGGACGCCAGCATGTCGAACAGCTCCGCCGGGTACTCCGTGACCGGGCGGATGTTGTAGCTGCTGTCGAACAGCTCGGGAAACACCCGCTTGGTGACCCGCCGGTTCTCCAGCATGTAGGACACGCCGGAGGGCACGCGCAGGTTGTCCTCCAGCACATGGAAGCGGCCGGACCCGTCCTTGATCAGGTCGGTGCCGCAGACGTGGGCCCAGACGCCGAAGCGGGGCTTCTTGCCGACGCACTGCTCGCGGAAGTTGCCCGACTCGAGGATCAGCTCCTCCGGCACCACCCGGTCCTTGAGGATCCGGCGGGCGTTGTAGACGTCGTGGATGAAGCAGTTGAGCGCCCTGAGGCGCTGGCGCAGGCCGGCGCCGGTGCGGCTCCATTCCGAGGCCGCGATCGGGCGCGGGATGATGTCCATCGGCCATTCGCGGTCGATGTTGCCGGCGTCGCTGTACACGGTGAAGGAGATGCCCATGGTCTTGATGGCCAGCTCCGCCGCCTGCTTCTTGCGCAGGAGGTCCGCATGGTCGAGGCGGCGCAGGTGGCCGGCCAGCCGCCGCGCCGGCCGGCGGGCGTAGCCGGGGCTGCTGATCATCTCGTCGTGGAAGCCGGGGCTGCGGTATTTCTTCCAGTCGATGCGCATGGCCGGAATCCGTCGCGCGGGCCGCCTTCGGGGGCGGGCATCCTAACAGGAGCGGGCCGGCGGCCGGGACGGCGGCGGGCAGTCGTCGCCCAGCCGGCCGCCGCCGCCGCAGTAGCGCGCGTCCTGCAGCTGGATGCGGATCCCGTCCGGGTCGCTGAAATACAGCTCCGGCGTGCCGCCGGGCGCGCCGCCGCGGTCCGGCATGCGCAGGCTGACCCAGCGCCGCATGGGGCGGGCGTCCGCCGCATCCCGGCGCGGCGACAGGCCGCGCTCCGCGAGCCTCGCCTGCACGGCCTCCGCGTCGAAGTCCTCCACGGCGAAGCAGGCGTGGTGGACGGCCGCCGGCCCGCCCCCGCCGGCGAACATCAGGAACTGCCGGCCGTCGCCCATGCCGATCAGCGGCGCGCCGGGGCCCTGGCTCGCCTGGGGGGTTTTGCCGAACAGCCGCAAGTGGAAGTCGTTGGCGCCGTCCCGGTCCGCCGTCAGGCAGGTGAAATGGTTGATGTCCGCGAGCCGGAGCGGGCCGGGGCGGACCGGCTCGGGCGCGGCGCACAGGGCGCCGCGCGGACCGCCGCCGCCGCAGTGGTCCCCGCCGCCCAGCCGGAACACCAGCCCCTCGGGGCCGGCGAAGTACAGCTCGCGGGTGCCTGCGGGCGCGCCGCCCCGCTCCGGCCCCCGTTCCCGCACCCAGAAGCTCCGCGCCGCCGGCGGCCCGCCGGCGGGCGCCGGGCGCAGGCCGGCCGCCTCCAGCCGCCCGGGATCGGGATCCGCCGCCTCGAGGCCGATGTGGGCGATGCGCGGGACGGCGCCCGGCGCCAGCGGGGAGAGGGAGAAGAAGCGCGGGCCGGCGCCGACGCGCAGGCAGACCGTCCGGCCCTGGCGCGCCTGCACCGGCGCGCCGAACAGCGCCTGGTAGAAGCGGAGCGAGCGGGCCACGTCGCGCACCTGGATGTCGAAGGAATGCAGCGCCCGCACCGGGACCGGCGGGCGCCCGCCCTGGGCCAGGAGGGACGGGGCCGCCAGCAGCGGCGGCAGGCTCCGCAACAGGCGCCGGCGGCCGGCCCCCCGCCGGCCCATGCGCTCCCTCACGTCGCCGACCGGGGCTTTTCCGGCGCGGGCTCGACCCGGCCGGTCTCCCGCCGCCAGCGCTCCAGCCCGCCCGCCATGTGCGCGACCCCGTCGATCCCCATGTCCGCCAGCGTCGCGGCCGCCAGCGCGGAGCGCGCGCCCTTGTTGCAGAACAGGATGAGGGACTCGGCCTCGTCGAAGCGCTTCCGGTAGTAGGGGCTGTCGGGGTCGATCCAGAACTCGAGCATGCCCCGGGGCACATGCATGGCGCCGGGGATCACCCCGTCGCGCTTCAACTCGCGGATGTCGCGCAGGTCGACCAGCAGCGCGCCGGGGCGCTCGAGCCTTTCCGCCACCTCGGCCGGAGACAGGGCGGCGACGCGGGCCTCGGCGGCCGCCACCAGCTCCTTCACGCCCCGCTTCACCCTCATCGCGGCCGCCCGCGCCGGCTCCGGGCTCCCGACGGGCCGCGGCGGGCGGACGGGAACGGGGAAATTTCTCTGGCGGTCATGGCCGTCTCCTCGCGCCGTCGGAGGCGGCCGCGGCGGGGCGAGAATACGGCCCGCCGCCGCGAATGTCCAACTACTACGCCGCCGCGGGGCGCCGCGGTCTGACACGCCGCGGTCCGGGGCCTGCTATTTGGCGACCGATATGGTATGACGGGTTCATGGCCCCATTGAATATCAAGACCTCCGGGCCGGGGGTTTCCGGGCTTCCTGCGGGAGATGATCAAGTGACAGGCAAGAAGGGCGGCGGTGGAGCCCAGTCGAAACCCGGCATCAACCGGACATACCCGCCAACGGATGTCGCTAAGGATGAGATCGGCCGTCAGGCCGATGCTTCTTGCACGCACGTAAGTCCCATCTCGTACGCGCTGGCGGAGATCATCCGCGACGAGGATCGTCTCGGCGGGCCCTGGTCGCTGGCCCGACTGATGCGGGGGGCCACCCCCAAGGGGGCTGTGCGGGCGCTGCTGGACTACGACCACGACCTGGCATCGACCCGCGCCAAGGCATACCGCTTCTGGGTCGCATCCCTCCAAGGCGGCGGGCTGACGATGACGGCGGGGCAGGCGCTGGCTTCGCCGGCGGCGGTCCCCGGCCGAAGCCTGTTCGCCGTGGTCCGCCTGCTGTCGATGCAGGAGAAGGTCGACCAGGATGGCGAGCTGGCAGATCTGGTCCGCGCCTCCGGGCCGACGCCGGCGGCGCGGGAGCTGTGCATGCGGGATTCGCTGTTATCGAGGGAAGGGTACGCCGATACCCGGCTCTGGATCGCCCCCGTCAACGACGACGGCGCCATATACCGAGTCGAATTGGCCGACGCCAAGATCACCGGACCGGAGTGAGCCGGAAACGCCGCCGGGCGCTTCGGGCTGTCGGGGATCCCGCGCGCCCAGCGCCCCTGAGTAGACGACCGCCCCCAAATACTCGTATGATCGGTGTGCGGGAGCGGGGGCCGCGCCGGAGAACGCCATGCACATCAGAGAAAACAGCGTACGCAGCCGCGGGGTTCGAAACGTCCTCGTGTCCGCCGCCGCCGCCGCGGGCCTGACCGCCGCGGCGCTGGGCATCCAGACCGGCGCGATCTTCGCCCAGTCGAGCAACTTCCAGGGCGGCTCGCCGGAGGTGAGCGAGACCCCGGACATGCGCAGCGTCCGCATCCGGTTCCCGGCCGGGGTGCGCTCGTCCTGGCACACCCACACCTGGGGACAGCTGCTGATGATCGAGGAGGGCATCGGCCTGCACCAGATCCGGGGGCGGCCGGTCGAGGAGATGCGTCCCGGCGAGCCTTGGTGGACCCCCGCCGGGGTCGAGCACTGGCACGGGGCCCATCCGGACGCCGACGCCCTCCAGCTCACCATCTACGAGGGCGGCGTGGAGTGGCTGGAGCCGGTCGCCGACGAGCAGTACCTCGGCGCGCGGATCAGGCCTCCGGCCCGCTCCGTGCCCTGAACGCGTTCCGGCGGAGACGGCCGGGACGTCCGCGCCGCGCGGCGCCGCACGGCGCGCGCGAACATGAGGAGCCTTCCATGAACAGATCCACGCCTTTCGCGCCGGCCGCCCTGGCCGCCGCGCTCGCCGCCGGACTCGCCGCCTGCGGCGAGCGCCCGGCGGAGCCCGAGCTCAGCTTCGAGGAGTCGCTGCAGCGGCGGCTCATCGAGGCGCGGCCCGGCGACGTCATCGAGATCCCCGCCGGGGTGCACGAGATGACCCGCGGCCTGTCGCTGGACGTGCCGGGCGTCACCATCCGGGGCGCGGGCATGGACTCGTCCATCCTGTCCTTCAGGAACCAGCTGCAGGGCGCCGAGGGCCTGCTGGTCAACGCCGACGACTTCACGATCGAGGATCTGGCCATCGAGGACACCGTCGGCGACGCGCTCAAAATCAACGGGAGCGACAACGTCACCGTGCGCCGCGTGCGCACCGAGTGGACCGGCGGGCCGAGCCCCGACAACGGCGCCTACGGCATCTATCCGGTGCAGTCGAGCGACGTGCTGATCGAGGGGGCCGTGGCCGTCGGCGCCTCGGACGCGGGCATCTACGTCGGCCAGTCCACCCGCATCATCGTGCGCGACTCCCGCGCCGAGGGCAACGTGGCCGGCATCGAGATCGAGAACTCGACCTTCGCCGACGTGCGCGACAACCTCGTCACCCGCAACACCGGCGGCATCCTGGTGTTCGACCTGCCCGACCTGCCGGTGCAGGGCGGGCGCAACACCCGGGTCTTCGACAACCGGATCGTGGACAACAACACCGCCAACTTCGCGCCGGAAGGCAACATCGTGGCCACCGTGCCGGCCGGCACCGGACTGATGATCCTGGCCAACGACGGCATCGAGGCGTTCGGCAACGAGTTCGACCGCAACGACAGCGCCCACGTCATGGTCCTGAGCTACCACATCACCGAGCGGCCGTTCGAGGATCCCCGCTACGACCCGTTCCCGGAGGAGATCCACCTGTACGAGAACCGCTTCGGCGCCGGCGGCGCCCGCCCGGACTCGGAGCCGCTGGCCGCGCTGAGCGCCGCCATCGGCCGGCCGGTTCCCGACGTGGTGTGGGACGGCGTCATGAAGCCGGGCGGCTCGCCGGAGCGGGTGCTGTGCCTGTCCGCCGCCGACGGGGCGGGCTTCGCCAACCTCGACGCGCCCGGAGGCTTCGCCGCGCCCTCCTTCGACCCGTCCGCGCACGACTGCAGCAGGCCGCCGCAGCGGCCCGTCGTGCTGGAGAGCGCGTCCGCCCGGTGAAGTGAGCCGCCCCGCCCTTCCCTACCTGGCCCTGGCGGGCGTCCTCGGCGCCTGCTCCGGCCCCGACCCGGTCTTCCATCCGCTCGACGACCCCGCGCGGCTGTCGGACTGGAACCTGTTCGAGCGGGAGGCCGGGGCGTTGCGGCCGAAGGACGCCGTCATGGCGTTCCGGCCGGCCAACCAGTTGTTCAGCGACTACGCGCAGAAGCTGCGCACGGCGTGGATGCCGGCGGGCGCCCGGGCGCGATTGCGCGGCGGCAAGCTCGACTGGCCGGTCGGCACGGTGCTGAGCAAGACCTTCTACTACCCCCTCGACGGCGCCGGGGCGCCGGCGCGGCGGGACGACGCGATGGAGCGCGCCGTGGACCTCGCCGCCGCCCGGGTGCTGGAGACCCGGCTGCTGGTGCGGCGGGCGGGCGGCTGGGAGGCCCTGCCCTACGTGTGGAACGACGAGCAGACCGAGGCCTTCCTGCGGGTCGCGGGGGCCGGCCGCAGGCTGCGGCTGGCCGGCGACGAGAGGGACTTCGCGTACTTCGTCCCCAACCGGAACCAGTGCGCCGGCTGCCACCAGCGGACGCATCCCGACGGCGGGCTGGAGCCTCTGGGCGCCGTCGCCGCGCAGCTGGCCGGGGCCTTCGGCCATCCCGGGCCCGGCCCGTCGCAGCTCGAGGAGCTGGCCGGACGCGGCTGGCTCGAGGCGGCGCCGGCGCCGCCGGTCCCGGCCGCCTGGCGCGACCCGGCCGCCTCCGTCGAGGAGCGGGCGCTGGCCTACCTGAACATGAACTGCGGCCACTGCCACAACCCGGACGGCCCGGCGGACACCTCCGCGCTGACGCTGGACGGCAGCCACCGCTCCCCGCTGGCCCTGGGCGTGTGCAAGCCGCCGGTGGCCGCGGGCGGCGGCGCGGGCGACATGCGCTACGGCATCGTGCCGGGCCGCCCGGAGCGCTCGATCCTGCTGCACCGCATGGAGTCGACCGAGCCGGACGCGATGATGCCGGAGCTCGGCCGCTCCCTGGCGCACCGCGAGGGCGTCGAGCTGGTGCGCCGCTGGATCGCGCGGATGCCCGGCGCCTGCCGGAGTCCCTAGCGCACGGGAAAGTCGAAGTAGGTGTCCGGGAAGGGCTCGTCCTCCAGGGTGAAGTGCCACCACTCCTCGGCCAGCGGGAGAAAGCCGCTGCGGAGCATGACCGAGCGCAGCAACAGCCGGTTGGCCCGCTGGGCCGCGGTGACTTGGGGGCTGTCCGGGGCCGACGCCGTATCGAAGAAGTCCCAGGGGGAGCCCATGTCCAGCTCCCCGCCGCCGGCGGCGTCGACCAGGGTCACGTCGACCGCGGAGCCGCGGGAATGGCCGGAGCGGGCGGCGATGTAGCCGTCCCGGAACAGGTTCCGCTTGTCCACCCGCGGGTAGTAGCGGGACTTCATGCGCGTGTCATCGAGGTCCGCCGCCCAGCGCGCGAAATGGTCCACCGCCCGCTGCGGCCGGTAGGCGTCGAACACCTTGAGCGAGAAGCCGAAGGGCGCCAGATCCCGCTGCGCCGCCAGCAGCGCGTCGAGGACCGGCCGGGTCACGTAGATCTTGGGCGCCTCGTAGCCGTCGATCGGCTCGCCCACGAAGTTGTCCCGCCCGAAATAGCGGACCTCGGTGCGGATGGGCGCGTCGCCCTGGGAGCCGAGCAGCACGAAGCCGGGCGGCGGCGCATCCGGGTCGACGACGGGCTGCGCGCAGCCGCACAGGCCGGCGCACAGGCCCGCCAGCGGCAGGGTCCGCCGCGCCGCGCACCGAAAACCCATCTTCCACATCGACGCCGCGCCTCCCTGAAAACGGCCATTCGCATCGCGCGCGCCGTACACCGCCCGCCGCCGTGGCGGCAACGGCCGAATCCGCAACACCAAGATCCGCAACGGTATGGCTTAACAGCCCTCGTTGTCGACACCCTCGTTGTCGACGAATCGTCCGGCCGCTTTCATCAGCCGCCCGGCGCGGACGGGGCTCCAGGCATTCCTCCCCGCCCAAGATCAGGATCCGGTCCCGCTCGCTGGGGCGGCGGGGGCATCGACGATCATGCGACGGTCTCCGACCTCAGGTCCGGCCGGACCATGGGCCTTTCACGCCCGGTCGTCCGCGCCAGGATCGGGGGCGCCCGGCATCGCGTTCCGCGAGGACGCATCTCCCGCGGCCCCGGCGAGCAGGTCCGCCGTCACCCCAAGGACCGAGGCGATCAGCGCCAGATCCTCGTCGGATGGCTGCCTCGCTCCCGTCTCGAAGCGTGTCGCCCATGAGGGGCCGCGGCCGCATGCCTGCTCCAGTTCCGCCTGCGTCATGCCGCGGTCCTCCCGGGTCCGGCGCAGGCGTTCGCCCAGCGTTCTCCCTCTACGGACCGGCTTCGGCGGCGACGCCTGCCATGCCTTGAGGTTGGACCCCACCAGGTCGTAGAACTCCGGCACCAGCCGCTCGATATCCTCGATGAAGGTCCGCGGACCGCTAAAACGCTTGCCGGAGTGATTGGTCATCACGACTTCGAACCGCTGGACCACGCCATCCCCATCCAAGGCTCCAGGATCCGCCCGCAGGTCCGCCAGTTCGGCCCCGACGGGCTTCCCGCGGTTGGGTATGCGGCCCTGCACCCGGATATTCGGATGGCCCTGCGGCAGCTGCCGAAGCAGCCAGTTCACCCGCGCCTTCGTGGATTTGCGGTCACCGGGCGCATCCACAACCATTGATGCCGATATTGTCCGACGGGACAAGTCGGCGCAGACGGTCAGGTCGGAAACGCAGTTCGGGACACGGAAACGCGAAGTCAGTTGGTTGGTTGATGCCAATGTGCTTATCCTGTGCTTGACCATCTCCTCCCGACTCTTGCCTGACTTCCTCCCATCGCGCGCCTTGACCTCCCTGCCGATGTGCCGCGATAGGCGGAAGGACAAGTCCCTCTCTTCCGAAAGCCAACCGTACACCGCCGCGACGACGCCCTCGTCGCGTTCGCTCATGCCCTCGTCGTTCATCGCCGCGCGGACGACATCCTTCCAGGACCGGTCCATCTGCATGAACCTCTCTATCCCCGTTTCGGGGTGGCCCAGGAACCGGTTGAGAGAGTCGAGAATGAATTTTTGGGCTGGGTCTTCGATCTTGTCGCCGAAGGACAACAACCCGCATATCGTGTGGAGCCGGACCCAGGACCAATGAAAGAGGTTCACCTTCCGCAAAGCGGACTTCGGCACGACGACCGGAGAATGCTCGGCCCGCGACACGAACTCGTTCGATATCGTGATCACGGCGTCGATCTTGTGCGCCTTGGCGAGTTTCACGTACCGATGCACCTGCCCGGCGTCCAAACGCCCCTTGCCGATCTTGGTCTCCACCAGACAGGACCATGTGCGCCCCCGGGCCTCCACGACGATCAGCCCGTCCGGGCGCTCCCCTTTCCATTCGTCGCCGCGGAAAACAACCTCCGTGAACGCGCGAACGCCGGCGCGCCCCCCAACCCTCACGCCGACGGTCCCCAGCACCTCCCGCGAAAGCTCGGGCACCTGCGCCAACACCGCCAGAAAGATCGAAGTGATCCTGCCCTCCTTGTTGGCCCCCGACAGGTTCGGGAACAAACTCGCCGCCGTCCCGCTCTGGAGATAGTCCGGCATCGTGTTTTGATTCTGCATCGTCTTGTTCCTTGATGTTTCATGAAAGCGGTGGGTTCATTCCGCCGCTGAGGTTCCGTCGTTATCGGCGGCATCAGCCGCGCCGGCATCCAGCGCGAACACCCCGCCGCCGGCGAAGGCCCATGCCGCAGGCCGCGGCGGGCAGGCGAACCGCCTTTCCCGCTGCGGAATTGGCTTATGAAGCGGCGCCTTCCATATCGCCCGCTTCGGAATTCTCCTGCGGACATCGTTCTCCGTCGCCATGACACTCAGAATGATCAATGTGAGGCTTCGGAAACCACATGCCCAAGTCGATTTTCCCGCAGTATATGTACTTGAGGTCTTGGCCATCGCCAAGCGGGGCGAACGCATTCAGATGCTCATTGACATAAAAACGCCCTCCGGCATGGCCTTTCACGCTCGATATGATCGATGCCGCATCCCGGGCGCGATCTTGCCCTATTTCCTTGCTCAGCCTGATCCGTCTTTCCACATCTTTTCTTGGAAACACCGAGTAGGCGATATCGTTCCCGCCAGCGCACAATTTGTAGGGTATGCCTGGATGCGGGCCTACCCAGGTATCGCCCGGCGCTATCGGATTTTCGTCCAGATCCTTCGCATCCCCGCTGAGATGCTTTCCTTCGAATTCAAATGCGAGCGGCTTGTCATAACAGCCGGCAAGATAATAAACGGATCCCTTCGCGACGGGCACGATGACCTGCTTGTATTCGTTGATGTAGAACGTACCATTGGGCGGGTTCCCGGATGATGTCTTGACGGCGTTGACCATCGCTACAAGGTCCGGATGCGCATCTGTCGATGGATGCCATCGTTCGTCGTCTTCGGCTTCGTACACCAAGGCGATGACGAGACCGCCGCCGCCATCGTCCGCGGACCCTCTCCGGACACGGTATTTCGCATCTTTCGATACGTTTCTCGGACAATTGCCCTCAAACTTCGTAAGCTTCATGCCTGCTTCTCCTTTTTGAACCAGTTGTCGTGGTCTATCTTTCCGACATAGACAGGCGACCATTCCGAATCATCGCCTGTCCATTCTCCGTCGGGCGGTTTTTTGGTCAGTACATTGCCCCACGGGTTGACGATGAACCTGACCGCGCCGTATCTTCTTATCTTCCGGATGTCGCCGATCAATTCCTTGTCCTGCTTGTAAGGGCGCAACGACGACTCTTCCTGCCAAAGATAGATTTCGCTCCGCTTGTTCAGATTGAATTTCATGCCCACATAGGGAAGGTTCCAGTCGTCCCCGTTGGCATATCCCTTCGCGTCGGACAGATCGAACGTCCCTCCCCATGGGTCGATGAACACGATCTTGCCCGCTATCTCTCCCGCAAGCATGCGCCGCGAACCGTCCTGCGACGGCACAAGCACCTGCCCGAATTCATTAATTTGAAAAGATCCGCCTCCTTTGCCGCCCATTGCGGTTTTCGCTCTCGCTATGGCGTTGGTCATCGCGGTCATGGACGCGGAATCAACCGCATAACATGTTGCGACATCTCCATTCTTTTCCCAGTACACCGCCACCTTGTATTCGCCGCCGGATTTTTTCAGATGAAACACCGACGTTTTACCGGGAATCCGCGAATACCTCCCCTTCCAGTTTCGAATATCGACCTTTTTGAATTTCATGACGGTTTCACCCTTGCGTTTCGGCGTCGGGAAATTCCAGTCCCTTATGCAGGCGGCAGATAAAAATCAATCTGCCTTTCGCATGAAAGAGCACATGGTTCAGTTCGTTCAACGCCATGGAAGAAATCGATATCCCCGGCTTGTCGGTCTCGATCTTTCTGACGGCATCGGCGATTCGCTCGGCATCCTTTCCTTTCTCCCGGTCGCCGGCATCGTCTCCCATTTTGGCATAGACGAAGCCTCGCTTCACCCTGCGGGCGACGACGCCTCCCCGCTTCCGCTTGAATACGAGTCTGTCATCGACCAAAGAAACGCCGACGGCTGGATAAGGATCTCCGGGGCGCGCCGTTTCAACCCACTTTTCCGGACCATCGCTTCCGGCAACGCCGCCGGCAACTGCGCCCCCGGCGCCGCGTTCCTCCGCCTGGAGATCTTCTTTCAGCTGCGTTACGAACACGACCTTCCAGTTCCTTTCCCGGCGCGACAGCACGAGCACGCAACGTTTGCGCCGCGTTACGCGAAAGCGGCCGTACTCGCCGCCTTTCGCTCCGAAAATCAACTCCGGCAGGTTCCCTGGATCGCGAATCAGCGCGCCATCGGCGCCTTTTATATTGCCATTGGTGTCGCAGCCGTACTCGCGCCCCTCGTAGCGGCCGGGGTATTCTTCTCCTTCCCTGAGCCGGCGAACATCAATTTGCTCCTCGTTGGGCAACGGATGCTTCGGCGGGCCATCCAGCCGGACCTCTTCTCCCAGACCGTCCCAATGAAAGTAGCTGTTCCTCCCTTCTCCCGTGATCTTATCCCAGTCCTGCTTTTCGTATATTTCCTCATCGACGGTGTCTTTGGCGTAAAGGATATGGACGACGGAGTCCTTCTCTTCTCCGGCGCCGCCTTTGTGCTTGCGCAGCACGCGTCCAAGGCTCTGTATTCTTTGCCGTTCGGAGGTCGAAGCCGCCACTATCACCGCCATATCGACGGCGGGAACGTCAAAGCCCTCAATCAAGGATCGCGCCGAGACAATAACGTTTGCGGCGCCTTCCCGGAACAATTCAACGCTTTCACTTCGAAGCCGCTTCGGCAAGCCGCTGTGTTCGGCGACCACTCCAAGCCCCAGTCCGCGGAAGCAACGGAACAGATTCATAACCTCCATTATTCTTTCGTGAAAAAGAATCGCCTGCGCATTACGATTTTCGTCAAATCCTCGCTGAAGCAGGGTTTGGGCGGCGGTTCTTCGAGAATCCATTCCATACAAAACCTCCTTCCGGCGAGAGGATTTAACAAGAAACCGGGATGCCAGGCCGTCAGGCTGACTTTTCCGATTCGCCTCGTTGCTCACCCATTTGAAAAACGCGGTCCCGGACGTCTTGCCCGCCGGCGCCCGGCCTTGCAACTCCTTCCTCGCGTCGGAAATTTCCTTGGACAGGCGCTCATAAACCCCGCGCTCCTTTGCGGACAGGCACAGCCCGTAATGTCTGATCGAATATTCCGGGACAACGCCATGCTCCCTGGCCTGGGACAGGTGAAAGCGGACGATGATCGGGCCCAGCTCGCGTCCCAGCAACGTATCATCGTAGGCTGCGTTTCCGCCCTCCTCCGTGTTTTCGCCCCTTTCCGGCGTGGCGGAAAGGCCCAACGAAAACCTGCGTTTCGTGTCGAACACCTTCATATTCTCGTCGGATCCGGCGCGGTGGCACTCATCGACGACCAAGAGCAGCCTGTTCCCCACCTTCGCCTTCTCGACCAGTCCGGGCAATTTCTTCCTGGCGGAAGCCAGCACCGAAATCAATATCCGTTTGCCGCCGCTGAAGGATTCCTCGCAACCGCCCCCCAACCGCGCGATCGCGTCGGCCGGCAGGTTGCTTCTTTCCAGCATCTTGTCGCGCCACTGCTCCATGAGCGTGATGGTTGGAACGACGACCGCCAAGTGGAGATCGGGCTCCTTCTGGTTTTGCAGCCGTTCCGCTATCGCCAAGCAAAGCTCCGTTTTCCCTCCCCCGGTCACCGCCTTGATGGTTCCTTTCTCACGTTCGAGCCACCGCTCAACGGCTTCTTCCTGCCAAAGATACAGTTCGATGCCCTTCGTCATGCTCCATCGCTTCGGGACCGATGAAAGCCCCGTCTCCAGGGGCAAATGGGGTTTCCGGGGTTTCTTCTTCTCCCGCCGCTTTCCGATCCCGCCTATGCCGCGTTCCAGCATCTTTAAGCGTCGTCGCTCTTCCTCTCCGAGAAGACTCCCGCCTTCGCCGCAACCGTCGTCGCAACCTTCGGCGACAGACTCCATCCATTCCATCAATCGCAGTTGATGCAACTCCAGCCGATCCTCGCCTCTTCCAAACACATCCCGATTCATGCCCGAGTCTTCTCCCTTTCGAGGACGGCATCTCCCGCTCGGCCGCTCGGACTTCAAACGCAAGGCCGTCGCGCGTCGGAGCCAGTGCGGCGCGATTGCACCGGGATTATATACGAAAGCTCAAACGCATCATGCTCCGGTTTACGTTTTGCCTCAGTCATTTGCCAACGCGTCCGCTATTTCTTTCGCCCACTCCTTACCCTTCGCAAGGTCGGGTTCGGTCATTCTGGGGATGTCGCGGAATATTATTTCCGATACGCGTCTTTTCCCCCCTGCAAGAGAATGCTCATAACCAATAACCCAATGAAAAACACTGCCAATGGCCATTTTTTCTTTGTCGGCATCTGAAATTTCGTCAAAGGGAATGATCGCTTCTTCGCTCTCGTATTCCGATCCGGCGGTCAGATCGGTCAGCCGCGCCACCAACTTGTCCTCTTCAATAGCAACGACATACCCCTCCCATTCCTGCTGGGCAATTACTCCTGATCCTTTCTTGGACAACTCATGGGAACGCCGCCTTGCGGACGTGGTCCAAGAATGGACTTCACTGACTTCTGGATTGATCTTCATAATTCCCTCGGCGCGAGCGCGGCGCGACCCTCCGACAGCGCCGACCGGAAAAAGGCGCTGTCGCTTCCAGCCAATGGCAGGGTGACAGTAGCGGATTTCCGTATCGGCACCGCGCCCACACTTCCTTCGTCCCTGCCTGCCAAGGACGAGCGGAACCAGCCGGTTATCTTGTCCCCAGTCAACTCCCCGCCAGCCCATTATTGTCACGATTTTCTCGGCGGCGTCAACTCCCCGCGACACACTCCCCGCGACACACCTCCCCGCGACACACCTGAATTCCACCTGCAATTCCACCTGCAATTCCCTTTTGATGACCCCGGGCCCCCTTTGGTACAATGGCGGCGTCTTCCGGTTTCCGGCGCCGCCCGCGGGGCCCGCCTCCGCGCCCGCCGGACGCGCCGCCCGTCCGCGCACGACAAAGGAGAACGTCCATGACCGCCGCCCGTCCGCTCGCCCGACTGCTTCCCGCCGCGCTGCTGGCGCTGTCCGCCTCCGCCGGGGCGCAGGAGGTCCACCGCTCCGCCCTGCACGCGTTCACGGCGACCCCCGTGGCCGAGGGACTGGAGGTGCCCTGGTCCATCAGCTGGCTGCCCGGCGGCGACATGCTGGTGACCGAGCGCGCCGGACGGCTGCGCGTCGTGCGGGACGGCGTCCTGCTGCCGGAGCCGGTGGAAGGCGTTCCCGCCGTGCACCACGAGGGCCAGGGCGGCCTGTTCGACGCGCTGCCGCACCCCGGCTTCGCGTCCAACCGCCTGCTGTACCTGGCTTTCGCCGAGCCCCTGCCGAACGGGTCCACCACCACCGTGGCGCGCGGCGTCCTCCGCAACGGCCGGCTCGACGAGGTCGAGACCGTGTTCCGGGCCGAGACCGCGGGCCGCAACGGCCACTACGGCGGCCGCATGGTCTTCGACGGCGCGGGCCACCTGTTCCTGACCATCGGCGACCGGCAGGCCTCCCCCTCGGGGGATCTGGCCGCCCATCCGGCGCAGGACCTCTCCAACCACAGCGGCGTCGTGGTCCGCCTGCTCGACGACGGGCGCGTGCCGTCCGGCAACCCCTTCGCGGGCGAGCGCGGCGCACTGCCGGAGATCTGGAGCTACGGCCACCGCAATCCCCAGAGTCTGGCCTTCCACCCCTCCACCGGCGAGCTGTGGTCGGCCGAGCACGGCCCCCAGGGCGGGGACGAGCTCAACCTCGTCGAGGCGGGCGGCAACTACGGCTGGCCGGTGGTGGGCTACGGCGTCAACTACGGGCCGGGCCGGCCGATCCACGCGGCCCAGACGGCCCGGGGCATGGAGCGGCCCCTGCACTACTGGACGCCCTCCATCGCCGTCTCGGGGCTGATGATCTACGACGGCGCGATGTTCCCCGGCTGGCGGGGCGACGCCTTCGTCGGCGGCATGCGCGGCCAGCGGCTGGCCCGGGTGGACCTCGCCGAGGACGGGCGCTCCGTCGTCAAGGTGGAGACCCTGCTGCCCGGCGTCGGCCGGGTGCGCGACGTGCGCCAGGGTCCGGACGGGGCGGTCTACCTGGCGACGGAGAACCGCGGGATCCTAAGGCTCGCCCGCGCCGACTGAACCCCCCGCCCGCGGAACACGGATTTTCGGAAAGGGCGCGCGTGAAGACCATCGGCCTGCTCGGCGGCATGAGCTGGGAGTCGACCGCCTCCTACTACCGCCTGCTCAACGAGGGGGTGAGGGAGGCTCTGGGCGGACTGCGCTCCGCCCGCATCGCGCTGTTCAGCGTCGATTTCGAGGAGATCGAGCAGCTCCAGCGCGCCGGCGACTGGGACGCCGCCGGCGCCGTCCTGGCGGATGCGGCGCGGCGGGTCGAGGCCGGCGGCGCCGACTTCCTGCTGCTGTGCACCAACACCATGCACCGGGTGGCCCCGCAGGTCGAGGCGGCGCTCTCCATCCCCCTGCTGCACATCGCGGACGCGACCGCCGCGCGCCTCAAGGAGCGGGGCGTCGGCCGGGTGGGCCTGCTGGGCACCCGCTTCACCATGGAGCAGGACTTCTACAAGGGCCGGCTGAGCGAGCGCTTCGGCATCGAGGCGCTGACGCCGGAGGCCGCCGAGCGGGACGAGGTGCACCGGGTGATCTTCGAGGAGCTGTGCCGCGGCCGCATCCTGGACGCATCCCGCGAGCGCTATCTCGCCGCCATCGACGGCTTGGCGCGGCGCGGCGCCGAGGGCGTGATCCTGGGCTGCACGGAGATCGCCCTGCTGGTGCGGCAGGAGCACACGCCGGCGCCGCTGTTCGACACCACCGCGATCCATGCGGCCGAGGCGGTGCGCCGCGCCGTGGCGGACCCGCCGTGATCGAGACGCTGTGGGTGACGCTGGCCACCCTGTTCGCCACCGTGGGCCCGCTGGACGTGGCGCCGGTGTTCGCCGGCCTGACCGCCTCGATGCCGGCGCGGGAGCGGCGGCGGCAGGCCGTGCGCGGCGCCCTGATCGGCGGCGGCATCCTGATCGCCTTCGCGCTGGTCGGCGAGCTGCTGCTGGCGAGCCTGGGCATCTCCCTGGCCGCCCTGCGCACCGCCGGCGGCGTCCTGCTGCTGCTGATCGGCATCGACATGGTGTTCGCCCGCTCCTCGGGCGGCACCTCCACCACGGACGAGGAGGAGGCGGAGGCCATGGCCAAGCAGGACATCTCGGTGTTCCCGCTGGCCACCCCGCTGATCGCCGGCCCCGGGGCCATGGGCGCGGCCATCCTGCTGATGGCCAACGCCGGGGGCGACCTGGCGCTCCAGGCGCTGGTGATCGCCAGCATCGCGGCCGTCATGGCGCTGACCCTCGCCATGCTGCTGCTGGCCGGCGAGCTCAAGCGGCTGCTGGGCACCACCGGCCTGCAGGTGATCAGCCGCGTCATGGGGGTGCTGCTGGCGGCGCTGGCGGTCCAGTTCATCTTCGACGGCATCGCCCGGAGCGGGCTGCTGGTTTGAGCGGGCCGCGGGCCGCGGTGTAGACTGCCGCGGACCGCGTTCTCGCAAGACGGGAGGGAAGGACATGATCGTTGCAAGCGACAAACCGAAGGTCGCGCTGCCGGAGGCGGATCTCGCATCGGTGGTGCTCGGCCGGGCCGCGGAGCTGGGGGACGCCCCGGCGCTGATCGACGGGCCGAGCGGACGCGTCCTCAGTTTCGGGCAGCTGGCCGCCCAGGTCGAGCGGCTGGCGGGCGGCCTCGCGGCCCGGGGCCTCAAGAAGGGCGAGACGGTGGCCCTGTTCTGCCCGAACGTGCCGGAATACGCCGTGGTCTTCCTGGGCGTGGCGGCCGCCGGCGGCGTCAACAGCACGGTCAATTCCCTGTACTCCCCCAAGGAGCTGGTCCACCAGTTCAAGGATTCGGGGGCCCGGTTCCTCGTCACCATCCCGCAGTTTTTGGACCGGGCGCTGCCGGCCGCGCGGGAGGCGGGCGTCGAGGAGGTCTACGTGCTGGGCGAGGCCGAAGGCGCGACCCCGTTCGCGGCGCTGATGGCGGGCGCGGGGCCGGCGCCCGACGTCGCCATCGACCCGCGCTCCGACCTGGCGGCCCTGCCCTACTCCAGCGGCACCACCGGCCTGCCCAAGGGCGTGATGCTGACCCACGAGAACCTGATCGCCAACATGGTCCTGAGCTGCGAGATGAACAGCGTGGTCGAGGGCGACAAGATGCTCGGGGTGCTGCCCTTCTTCCACATCTACGGCATGGTGCTCATCCTGAACCTCGCGCTCTACAAGGGCATCCCGCTGGTCACCCTGCCGCGCTTCGAGCTGGGGCAGTTCCTCGAGTGCATCCAGAAGCACCGGATCACCAGCCTGAACCTGGTGCCCCCGCTGGTGCTGGCGCTGGCCCGCCAGCCGGCGGTCGACGACTACGACCTGTCCAGCGTCCGGATCATCAGCTGCGGCGCGGCGCCGCTGGGCGCGGAGCTGGAGCGGGCCTGCGGCGAGCGCCTGGACTGCGAGGTCTACCAGGGCTACGGCCTGACCGAGGTGGGCGGCGCCTCCCATGTCGCCACCGCCCCGGTGCCGCCGGAGAAGAAGGGCTCGGTCGGCCAGGTGCTGCCGAACACCGAATCGAAAGTGGTCGACCCGGACAGCGGCCGGACGCTCGGGGCCGGCGAGCGGGGGGAGGTGCTGATCCGCGGCCCGCACGTCATGGCGGGCTACCTCAACAACGAGGCCGCCACCCGCGAGTGCATCGATGCCGACGGCTGGTTCCGCACCGGCGACATCGGCTTCTTCGACGAGGACGGCTTCTTCCGCATCGTCGACCGGGTCAAGGAGCTGATCAAGTACAAGGCCTTCCAGGTGCCCCCGGCGGAGCTCGAGGCGGTGCTCCTGAGCCACCCCGCCGTGGCCGACGCGGCGGTCATCCCCAGCCCGGACGAGGAGGCCGGCGAGGTGCCCAAGGCCTTCGTGGTGGCCGCCGGCGAGGCGAGCGCCGAGGATCTCATGGCCTTCGTCGCCGGGCAGGTGGCCCCGCACAAGAAGGTCCGCCTGGTGGAGTTCGTCGAGGAGATCCCGAAATCCGCCTCCGGCAAGATCCTCAGGCGCGTGCTGGTGGAGCGCGAGCGGGAGCGCGCCGGCGGCTGACGCGCCGGACCGGCTGCCCCCTGTCCCCGGGAGGCCGGGGCGCGGGACGCGCCCCGGCTCCGTCCCCCTACAGGTACGCGGCGCACAGGGTCATAATGAGGCCCATCGCGACCACGAAGGCGCCCTGGATCAGCGTGGAGCGGACGGAGTTCTGGGCGAACATGTTCGCCGACATCACCAGGAAGGCGGCCATCAGCACGATCGCGGCCGCCGCAGCCCAGGCGCCGTGCCCCACGCCGACCGCGACCAGCCAGGCGAGCAGGAACACGCCGATCAACTGCGTGACCATCGCGCCCACCGGCGCCTGGGCGTCGGGCCCGATGTCCGCGCCGACGCCCTCGGCCCAGGCCTTCCCGAACATCATGGGCGAGTACCACAGGTAGCCCAGCACGAAACACAGCACCGTGGCGACGCCCACGGCCACCCAGCTCACTTCGGTGTCGAACGGTTGCATCTTGCACACTCCCGCGGGCGGCGCCCGCCGTTGTCGAGGTTGGCGCGGGCCGCGAAAACAGCGTACCCTTCGGCCTTCCCTCCAGTATAGGGGTTTTGGATGAAAACTGCAGTTTGGCCGGGCGTCCTGTGTCTGGCGCTGGCGGGCCCGCCGGCCCCCGCCTTCGGGCAGGACGGCGGCTTTTCCGGACTGAAGGCGGAGGCCGTCGCCGCCGCGGACGGCATGGGCAAGCTGGCCCAGGAGATCGTCGACAGCCTGTTCTCCTTCTCGGAGCTGGGCTTTCAGGAGTTCGAGACCCAGCGCTACCTGGCGGACCTCCTCGAGTCCAACGGCTTCGCGGTGGAGCGGGGGACGGCCGGCATGCCCTCGGCCTGGTGGGCCTCCTGGGGCGCCGGGGAGCCGGTGATCGCGCTGGGCTCGGACGTGGACGGCATCCCCCGCTCCTCCCAGATGCCCGGCGTGGCCTACCGCCAGCCCATGGTCGAGGGGGCGCCGGGGCACGGCGAGGGCCACAACTCCGGACAGGCCGTGAACATCGTGGCGGCGCTGGCCGTCAAGGAGATCATGGAGCGGGAGGGGCTGCCCGGCACCCTCGTGCTGTGGCCCGGGGTCGCCGAGGAGCTGGTGGCCGCCAAGGCCTGGTACGCCCGGGACGGGCTGTTCGAGGGGGTGGACGCGGTGCTGTTCACCCACGTGTCCAGCAACCTGAGCGTCAGCTGGGGCGCCGCCCGCGGCACCGGGCTGGTGTCGGTCGAGTACCAGTTCGAGGGCGAGGCGGCCCACGGGGCGGGGGATCCTTGGGAGGGGCGCAGCGCTCTGGATGCGGTGGAGTTGATGAACGTGGCCTGGAACTTCCGGCGCGAGCACCTGCATCCCCTGCAGCGCTCCCACTACGTGATCAACAGCGGCGGCGACCAGCCCAACGTGGTGCCGGACTACGCCAGCGTCTGGTACTTCGTGCGCGAGATCACCGCCGACGGCATCCGGGAGAACTTCGACATCCTGCAGCGCATCGCCGAGGGCGCGGCCATGATGACCGACACCTCCGTCAGCCGGCGGATCGTGGGCGCCGCCTACCCGCGCCACTTCAACCGGCCCATCGCCGAGGCCATGGACGCCAACATCCAGCTGGTGGGCCTGCCGACATGGTCCGAGGACGACCAGCGCTTCGCCCGGGCCCTGCAGACCCTGATGGGCGCGGAGGAGCCGGAGGGGCTGGCCACGGAGCTGGACGGGCTCGGCGAGCCGGAGGAGCGGCCGGTCTCCGGCGGCTCGGACGACATCGGGGACGTGTCCTGGAACGCGCCCACCGTCACCCTGCGCTTCCCCTCCAACGTCAAGGACCTCCAGGGGCACCACTGGTCCAGCGCCATGGCCATGGCCACGCCGATCGCCCACAAGGGCGCGGTGGCGGGCGCCAAGGTGATCGCCGCCACCGTGATGGACCTCTTGCAGAGCGACACGCTGGTCGATCAGGCCTGGGGCTATTTCAACGACGTGCAGACGGCCGACGAGCAGTACCGGCCGTTCATCGGCCCGGACGACCCGCCCGCCATCGAGAAGAACGCCGACATCATGGCGCGGTACCGGCCGCTGCTGGAGCCGCTCTACTACGACCCGTCCCGCTACGAGACCTATCTCGAGCAGCTGGGCGTCGAGTACCCGCAGCTCGAGTCGACCGCGATCCAGCGCGTGCGCTGAGCCCGGCGGTTTTCAAGGAGGAGCGGCGATGGCGAAATCGAGGATCGTCGGGATTTTCGCGTGCCTCGCGGTCGTCTTCGGCGTGGCGCTGGCCGGCGGCGAAGGCGGCGTGCGGGTCGGCGGCCAGCCCCTGTTCCTCCTCTGCGCCTTCATCGGCATCGCCCTGCACTGGCTGGCCTTCGCGCCTTCGTGGCTGCTGCATACCGAGCGCTGGTTCGACCTCGTCGGCGCCCTGTCCTTCATCGCGACCATGCTGGCCGCGACGCTGGCCCACCCCGAGCCGGACGGGCGCGGGCTGCTGCTGGCCGCGATGATCGCCGTCTGGGCGGCGCGCCTCGGCGCCTTCCTGTACGGGCGGGTGAAGAAGGCCGGCGGGGACCGCCGCTTCGACGAGATCAAGCGCAATTTCTGGCGTTTCGCCTTCGCCTGGACCCTGGGCGGAACCTGGGTGTTCCTGACCTCGGCGGCCGCGCTGGCGGCCATGACCTCGGACGCGCCGCGGCCCCTGGGCTGGTTCGCGCTGGCCGGCGGCCTGCTCTGGCTGGCCGGGTTCGCCGTCGAGGTGATCGCCGACCGGCAGAAGACCCGGTTCCGGGCCGACCCGGCCAACGCGGAGCGGTTCATCGCCACCGGCCTCTGGTCCCGCTCCCGGCATCCGAACTATTTCGGGGAGATCCTGCTGTGGATCGGCATCGCCGTCATCGCGCTACCGGTGCTGAGCGGCTGGCAGCACGTCACCCTGATCTCGCCGCTGTTCGTGATCCTGCTGCTGACGCGGATCAGCGGGGTGCGCATGCTGGAGGAGAAGGGCCGGCAACGCTGGGGCGACGACCCCGCCTGGCGACGCTACATCGCCGACACCCCGGCGCTGATCCCGCGGCTGGGGAAGGTGCCGGAGTGACGGGCGCCCGCCGGCGGCGCCCCGGGGCGCTTTACTCCGGTTTTCGACGATTCGTGTGGAGGTCCGGAAGGATGCCCCCGCCAAGAGCCGGCTCGATGTTGTAGTCCGCCCCCGTCTTGATCTCTATGCCGGCTTCCTTCAGCTCGCGCGCGGCTTTTTCGTAAGCGGCGAGCACTTTCCGGTCGATCCCCGGGTTTGTTCTTTGTATCCCCTTCTCGTCGATGATGGGATCGTTTTTTTGTTTCATTGATAACACTCCTTGGTTCGGGCGGCGGCGCTTGGACCGAACCGCGGGCTCGGTCGCGAGCGGGCGGCCATTGTGCCCGCCGCATGCCGAAATGTCCATGCTTTCCGCGGCTCTGTGGCGCGGCTCTTTCCGCGGCGTACGGGATCGCACGCAAGCCCCGCACCGCACCCAGGGGACCGGAAAGGACCGGAAAGGCGTTGGCGCCGCGCTCCCGGCTGTGGTAGTGTTCGCGGCATTCGCCCGACCGGGACCGCAGGCCATGCTGAGATTCTCCGAGGAAATCATCCTGTTGCTGCTCCGCGACGAGGACGGCCATTTCGAGCGCGTACCGACCTGGTCGATCAACTACGCACTGGCGGGCGGCGTGCTGATGGATCTGGCCCTTGAGAACCGCATCGACACGGACCCCGACCATCTGGTGCTGCTCGACGACACGCCCACCGGCGACAGCCTGCTGGACCCCGCGCTGGCCGACATCGCGGCCTCCGAGGAGCCGCGGAACATCCGCTTCTGGCTGGAGCACATCAACAAAGGCGCCGACGGCATCCGCGAGACGGCGCTGGACCGGTTGGTGGACGCGGGGATTCTCGAGCAGGAGGAAGGCCGGTTCCTGTGGGTGTTCCGGTCGAGGAAATACCCGATGGTGGACGGCAAGGAGGAGCGGGAGATCAAGCTACGCCTCATGGGCGTGCTGTTCAGCGACGAGATTCCCGGTCCCCGCGACATCATGATCATCTGTCTGGCCGAAGCCTGCGGCATCTTCAAGGCGTTGCTGTCCAGCCAGGAGCTGACCCGGGCGGCGCCGCGCATCGAGCAGGTGCGCAAGCTGGACCTGATCGGACAGACCACGTCCCAGGCCATCCGCGACATCGAGTTGTGCATCGCCACCGCCACCCAGGCGCAGGGACACATCTACTGAGCTCCGGGGCGGCCTCCGCCGCCCCGCCCGCTCCCGCCGCGCGCTACGGCGTCAGGATCACCTTGCCGGTGGTCCGCCGGCCCTCGAGCGCCTCGTGGGCCGCCCGCGCGTCCGCCAGCGGGTAGAAGTGCTCCATCCGCAGCGTCAGCCGCCCGTCGCCGATCCAGTCGAACACCTCGCCGCTGCGCCACTCCAGCGATTCGCGGTCGGCCAGGTAGTCGAACAGGGTCGGCCGGGTGAGATGCAGCGAGCCCTTCGGCCCCAGGGCGGCCGGATTGAATTCCGTCACCGGCCCGCTGGCGTTGCCGTACAGCACCATGCGGCCGAACCGCGCCAGGCAGTCGATGCTTTTTTCGAACGTGGCCTTGCCGACCGAGTCGTACGCGACGTTGACGCCGGCGCCGTCGGTGATGCGTTTGACCTCGGCCTCGAAATCCTGCTTCGAGTAGACGACGACCTCGTCGGCGCCCGCCTTCCTCGCCAGCTCCGCCTTCTCCTCCGTGGAGACGGTGCCGATCACGAAGCCGCCCAGCATCTTGATCATCTGGGTCAACAGCAAGCCGACGCCTCCGGCCGCCGCATGCACCAGGCAACGGTCCCCGACCTTGACCGGATAAGTGGACCGGCACAGGTAGTGGGCGGTGCATCCCTGCAGCATGGCGGCCGCGCCCGCGTTGAAGGAGACCGTCGGCGGCAGGCGCACCAGCCGGTCCTCGGGAACCACGGCGTACTCGGCGTAGGCGCCGGGCACGTTGGTGTAGGCCACCCGGTCGCCGGGCGCGAACACCGTCGCGGCATCGCCCACCGACTCCACCGTGCCGGCCGCCTCCAGGCCCAAGGTGACCGGCAACTCGACGGGGTACAGCCCGGAGCGCTGGTAGGTGTCGATGTAGTTGACGCCGACCGCCTCGATCTTGACCAGCGCCCCGCGCCCGTCCGGGGACGGCGTTTCGATCTCCTCGAAGGACAGCGCCTCCGGCCCGCCGTGCCGGTTCACGCGCACCGCTTTCATCGCAAACCCCGCAGCGAAAAGCGCCTTGTCGCAGACGGGCCGGCGGATGTCAACCGCCGGGCCGCAGGCCGGACGCCGGCGCGCGCGCCGGAAACTGAGCTCCGGCTTGCGGTATGCTTGCCGGGCCGATCGCCTTCAGGACGAGTCCGACCCATGACGAGCCGCCGCTCCCTCCTCCGGGCCATGGCGCTGGCCCCGCTGGCCGGGTGCGCGGCGCCGGGCGTCGGCGATCCCCGCCACTTCACCCCATCGGGCATGCCGCTGCGGAGGGTCCGGGTGCGCGACGAGCGGGTCATCCGCACCATCGCCGGCCTGCGCCCCTTCCGCCCCGCCGGCTTCGTGGTGCGGGCCGAGCGCATGAACGACAAGACGGTGGTGCACAACTACGGCCACGGCGGCGGCGGCATCACCCTGTCCTGGGGCTCGTCGGACCTCGCCGCGAAGCTGGCGCTGGAGACCCCCCACCGACGCTGCGCGGTGCTGGGATGCGGCGCCTTGGGGCTGGCCGCCGCCCGGCTGATGCAGGACCGGGGCCGGGAGGTGACCATCTACGCCCGGGAGCTGCCGCCGGACACCACCTCCAACATCGCCGGCGGCCAGTGGTCGCCCACCTCGGTGTACGACGAGGACCACGCCGACCCGGCCTTCCTGGCCCAGTTCGAGGCGGCCATGCGCTACTCCTACCGGCACTTCCAGGATCTGGTCGGCCCCCGCTACGGGGTGCGCTGGCTCAGCAACTACACCGTCCTGCCGGAGGCGCCGGACGGCGAGGGGTTCACGGACCGGCACGTCGACATGTACCCCCAGCACCGGGATCTGAGTCCCGGCGAGCACCCTTTCCCCGCCCGCTACGTGCGGCACTACAACACCATGCTGATCGAGCCGGCCACCTACCTGCCGGCGGTGATGCAGGACTTCTTCGCCGCCGGCGGGCGCATCGTCGTGCGCGACTTCCGCCACGTCGGCGAGGTGCTCGCGCTCGACGAGCCGCTCGTCATCAACTGCACGGGACTCGGCTCCCGCGGCCTGTTCGGCGACGACGAGATGACGCCGGTCCGGGGCCAGCTCACCTTCCTGCTGCCGCAGGAGGAGGTGCGCTACCTGATCCTCGGCAACGGCGGCCTGTACATGTTCCCGCGCAGCGACGGCATCCTGCTGGGCGGCACCTTCGAGCCGAACGAGTGGGATCCGACCCCCGACCCGGAGTCCACCCGCCGCATCCTGGACGGGCACCGGGCCTTCTTCGAGGCCATGGCCGACCCCTGGGCCGGACGGCGCGGGGCGTGATGCGGAGCGGCGGACGGACGCGGCGGCGCGCGGATCCGTCGGAAGCGGCCAGCATCTCCCGGACGGGCGCGGCCGCCGCTAGCCGACCGCGGGCGACGCCCCCATCCGCCGCCTGACCTCGTCCATGCTGTGCCGGCACGCGCCGGAGCGGGCGATCAATTTGCGCTCGCAGACGTCGCAGCGCACGCACTCCTTGAAATCGATGGCGGGGCCGCGGATCGCGCCGACGGGGCAGGCGCCCTCGCACACCTTGCACACGTCGCACTGCGGCACCCGGCGGATACGCCAAGGCGCGGCCAGCGAGACCAATCCCAGCGCGGCGCCTAACGGACAGGCGTAGCGGCAGTAGAAGCGGGGGATGAGCGCCGCGCCGACGAGGACCGCCGCCAGGATCGCCCACAGCGCCGCCGAGCGGCTGAAGTAGAACGCCGTGCCGAAGGGCTCGAAGTACTGGAACAGGCTCAGCTCGCTCCCGAGAAGCGCCAGCGCCGCCAGCAACGCCAGCACCCCGTACTTGAAGTACAGGGCCGCGTCGTGCGCCGCCTGCGGCGGCCGGATCCTCCAGCTGCCGGGCGCGAGGCGCGCGATGAAGTCCTGCAGCGCCCCGAAGGGGCACAGGGACGAGCACAGCACCCTGCCCCACAGCAACGTCGTCGCCGCCGTGAACAGGATGATCAGTAGCAGCGGCAGGTCGTTCAGGAACAGCGACGGGCCCAACCTGATGCCGTTGGTGATGTGGGAGACCGACACGAAACTCCCGTCCACCCAGCCCAGCCAGACCAGCGTGACCGCCGACGCGGTCCACCGAAGGGCCGCGCTCTTGCGCAGGAATGCGGCCGTCGCCAGCGCCAGCAACCCCAGCATGGCCGCGACCTCCGACCAGGGCGCGTCCTGCAGCAGGCCGGCCGCCCCCCCGGGAGATTCCCGGTACGGCGGCCCCGGGTCCGGCGCGGGCAACAGTTCGGGCGGAATCGGCCCGCCCCGGGCCAGCGCCAGCGCCAGCGGCGGCGTCCGGTAGTCGATGGCCTGCGGCGCGGCGGTCCCGTCCGGCGCGCCGCCGACGTCGTACAGCACGGCGAAGGGGGCGGCCAGGTCGAGTTCCGGCGGCAGCAGCAGGGCGCCGGCGAAGCGGACCCGATGCGCGATCTTGCCGGCGTCCGCACCGCCGGCGTAGACGAAGCGGTCGCGGGCCGTCGGCCAGACGCGCCCGTCCTGGCGCAACGCCAGCCGCTCCGGGCGGAAGGGCCGGCTGGAGTCGCCGTCGATCCCCACCAGCAGCAGGGGGCCGCCGGCCGGGGAGCGGCGGCTGGCCTCCCGATCGGCCAGCTCGTAATCCTCCTCCCCCACCAGGATCCCGCCCAGGCCTTCGTGTCCCATGAAGGCCAGCGCCAGCCGCAGCGTCGTGCCGTCCGGTTGCGCGATGTCGCCCTCCGCGACCAGGCCGCGCTCCCGCATCTCCTCCCAGCTCCAGCGCTCGAAAGCCCGCAACGCCGGCGCACCGGCGCGGGTGGCGGCCACGTAGTCCGCATCCGGCAGGTAGGCCCGCGCCGCCCGCCGGGCCGCCTCGCGCACGCCCCGGGCCACGGCCCAGCTGGTGATGGTGGCCCGGGAGATGGCGTCCACGTCCCGGCCGACCCGGAACTCCTCGCCGATGTCCTTGCCGGCGAACTGCATCGGGAAATCCTCGCTGTTGATGAAGTCGCCGCGGATGCTCTTGTAGGACTCGACGTAGCGCAGCACCTCGATGCCGGTGACCGTCCCGTCGGCATCCATGCCCACCAGCACCTCGACCGGCCCGCTGTAGCCGGCCTCCTCCGGCGGCAGGTCCGGGGTCTCGAACACGTAGCCCACCAGCACCGTCTCGGAGCTGGCCGGATCGCGCCGGTATCCCCGCCGGACCGGCGGGTCGCCGGACTTGGCCGAGAAGGTCGACGCCCCGGGCAGCACCCGCCGCATCATCTCCTCCGTGACCTCGCCGTCCTGGCGGGGCCGGGCGGGCCCGGCGAGCCCCGCCAGCAGGACGGCCAGCGCCAGGCCAGCGCAGACCGGGCGGGTCCGCGGACGGAGGCGGATCGCGGCGGACGGGGCCCGAGGGGGCATCGGCTCTCCTCCCTGGACGGGGCGCTCCATGCTATATGCCGGAGGGGTCGAAGTCATTCCGGCCCGGGGACCGTGCCCAGGGACCGCCATGCTTCACAATCGCCCCGACAGTCGCCCCGACATGTCCTTGACCGATACGAGTGAGTAATGTCCAATTCCCCGCGCTGCGACATGGTCCGACAAGCCATACCCGTCGGACGGATGCCCCTCTCCGATGGACCGCTGGTCGAATTGACGCACAGGTGAAAAACTAGACCTCCGAACTTGCCAGGGGAACCAAACAAATGCACACATCAGACACACCGTCTCGACCTACCAAATCGAGCTTCCGGTCACTGGCGTTGATACTTGTCATCACCAACATCGTGATCGCTATCACTTTGCTCTGGGTTGCGACAACGATAGATGGGAGAAAATCGCGTTACCGGTTTGACTCCTGTCTTATGGAACCTCTGATCAAGTCCCTTTGAGGCACATCATTGGGGAAAAAACTGTATGTTCTAGCACTTTTGCCGGTTTTGAGACGGTGAAAAAGGGGCGGTTGTTTGATTTTCGCCCGATTTTCGCCTGATTCGGCGAATTTCGGGCGTACTTTCCCTATGCCGCCGCCATCCGGG
>CAYSVD010000142.1:0-17273 GCA_964434395.1 uncultured Pseudohongiella sp. | reverse complement strand
GGGGTATACTGAGTTTCCGGCGAATTTCTCCCGGCGACGCCGGTCTTGTTCCGGTCGCCCGGACAACGATAAGGAGATTTGTGGATGGCCAGCGGTGAAGTCAGAGAAGATCTTGTCCAGTTGACCGTCGCGGCGCGCGATGCCGCGCCGGACGCATCCTTGATGCGCGAGCTGGAGGCGATCGTCGACAGGGGCGGCTCCCTGCTCGACGCGGCCGAGGTTCTGGCATCCGGCGAGCGCTGGGAGGCGTTGTATCCGCCGTCCTGGACGCCAGCCGAGTTCTCGGACGCCTGGCTGGGGAGGCTGTTGCCCGGAGCGGACGCGGACCTGCTGGCCTTCGGTCGGGGCGTCGTGGTGCCCCATATCGATGCCGGCGACTCCCCCGGCGCGCTGGTGCTGGCGGCGCAAGCTTTTTTGAGCGCCCCCGGCGCGCCGGCGGAGTTCGCCGGTTTCGCCCGCGCCTTCCTCGGGCGGAGCGCTTCGGCGATGGAGGATTTGGTCGAGAGCGAGGCCGCCGAGGACATCATCCAGTTGGCGGTCGCGGCGTACGACGCCGCGCCGGGCGCCGCCCTTGTGGCGGAGCTGGAAGCGGTCGTCGACGGCGGAGGCTCCCTGCTGGATGCGGCCGAGACCCTGGTTTCCGGCGAGCGCTGGGACGCGCTGTATCCATCATCCCAGATGCCGGCCGAGTTCTCGGACGCTTGGCTGTCGAACTTGTTGCCTGGAGTCGGCGCGGATCTGCTGGCGGTCGGCCGGGAGATCGTGGTTCCCCTCCTTGAGGCCGGCGGCGGCCCCGCCGGCTTGGTGTTGGCGGCGCAGGAGTTCCTGAGCGCTCCCGTCGTGCCGGCGGAATTCGCCGGCTTCGCCGCCGCGTTTCTCAACAAGGCCCGGGTGGCGGCGGAGCATTCGGCGGTCCGGGAACTGGACGGCGCGGCCGCCGAACTGCGCGATGTTCTGGCTTCGGTGACCGGCGACGACGACACCGCGCAGGCGGCGATCGACGCGCTGGGAGACCAGATGCCGGGAGACCAGATGCCCGGGGACCAGATGCCTGGAGATCAGATGCCTGGAGATCAGATGCCGGGAGACCAGATGCCTGGCGGCGGTTCCAGCGGCGGCGGTTCCAGCGGGGGTGGCGGTTCCAGCGGCGGCGGCGCCGGCACCGGCGGTTCCAGCGGCGGCGGCACCAGCGGCGGCGGCACCAGCGGCGGCGCCGGCGGCCAGACGCCCGCCGTTCCCTCCAGCCGCGACACGAAGGACGCTCAGGGCCGGGTGGTGTTGACCGAATTCGACGAGGACGCGGACGGGACCTACGACCGGGCCGAGGCCTACGAGTACGGCCCCGGGGATCTGAAGACCAAAACCACCTGGTACGACGACTGGGTCGTCGAGGCGGACGGCTCCGCCAAGGCGTTGACCGGGCAGACCATCGACCGGGCGCTGACGGTCGTAGATGCCGACGGCGACGGAGCCGGCGAGTCGCGGCGGCACGATGCGTACGCCGCGGACGGCAAGCTCGTCGTCGAGTCGCTGTTCGACACGGACAACGAGCCTGACGGGAGTTGGGAGCGGGCCGAGGACTACGAGCGCGACGCGTCCGGCCGGGTCGTCGTCAAGCGGACCGGCGCCGCGACCGGAACGGATCCCGCAACCGTCGAGATCGCCTATTCCATGCGGGAAAGATACTCCTACGACGGCGAAGACCGAAAGATCCTGATCGAATTCGACGGAGACGGGGACGGCACGTACGAGCGGGCCGAGGCCTACGCGTGGGACGCCGCCGGCGCCGCCAAGGTCCGCACCGACTTCTACGACGGCTGGGACGAGACCATGGGCGCGGCGGTCCAGCAGGCGGACAGGGCCCTCCACGTCATGCAGGACTACGACGGCGACGGCTCCGACGACAGCAAGACGGAGACCTTCGACAGCGCCGGGCGGGCCGTCAAGGTCGTATTCGACTACGACTCGGACAAGGGCATCGACCGCATCGAGACGTACGTCTTCGGTTCGGACCCCGCCGACAACCGGTGGCTGAGCCTCGCGGAGGACTACGACGGCGACGGCAAGACGGATCTCAAGACGTCCGTCACCCATCACGGGACCACCGGCAAGATCGCAACGGAGGAGAAGGCGTACGACGACGGGTCGGGCGGCAAGATCGCCGACGACGGGACCGTCGACAGGCGCGTCCACGAGATCTTCGACGCCGTCGGCGCACTCGTCGCCGTCAAACACGACGACGACGGCGACGGCGTTTGGGATCGCGGCAACCGCCACACGAGGAACGACAGGGGACGGACCATACTGACGGAGTTCGACGACGACGGGGACGGGACTTACACCCGGGCCGAGGCCTACACATGGGACGCCGCCGGCGCCGCCAAGGTCCGCACCGACTTTTACGACGGCTGGGACGAGACCATGGGCGCGGCGGCCCAGCAGGCGGACAGGGCTCTCCATGCCAAGCAGGACTACGACGACGACGGAACCGACGACGACAGCAAGACGGAAACCTTCGACGTCGCCGGGCGGTCCGTCAGGATCGTATTCGATTACGACGCGGACGCTGCCGACGACCGCATCGAGACGTACGTCTTCGGCTCGGACCCCGCTGATGACCGGTGGCTGAGCATCGCGGAGGACTTCGACGCCGACGGCAAGGCGGACATCAAGACCACCGTCGAACATCACGGCTCCACGGACACCATCAAAACGCGCCGAACGGAATACGACGACGGCTCGGGCGGCGGAACCGCCGACGACGGCACGGTCGACAAATCCACGTTCGAGGACTTCAACGCCAGGGGCAAGCTCGAGCTGGTCCGGCACGACGACGACGGGGACGGCACGTATACCCGGGCCGAGGACCGCATCCTGGAGGGGAGCGACGACCGGCTGGTCCGCGCCGACTTCTACGACAACTGGGACGACGGCAAGGACGCCGCCGCGCAGCAGGCGGACAGGAGCGCGCATTTCCTTCAGGACTACGACGGCGACGGGACCGACGACGACGGCAAGACGGAGACCTTCGACGGCGACGGGCGTCCCGTCCGGGCGGAATACGACTACGACACGGACGGCACGGTCAACCGCATCGAGACCTGGGCCTACGGCGGCTCCGGCATCACGCGTCTGAGCGAGCTGGACGACGGCATGGGCTCCGGCGCGGACGGCAAGACAGCGGGCGACGGCGTTTTCGACCGGCGGGTGGAGGAGACGCTGGAGGACGGCGCCGTCGTCCGAACCCTGACCGACGCGGACAACGACGGGACTTGGGACGAGACCGCAGAGATTTTTCCGCGCTACGAATACAAGGACGGACTGCTTGTCGGGGCGCGGCACGACGACGACGGCGACGGCACGGCGGACCGCCGCGAGGTCTACACCCGCGATGGGGACGGCCGCCTCACCAAGCGGGAGGTCGAGCTGGACGACGGCTTCGGCGGGGGCGCGGCCCAAGACGGAACCTGGGACCGCGGGTGGGAGGAGACTTGGGATGGCGGGCTGCGCGCGAAGGTCCGGCTCGACCACGACAGCGACGGGGTCTGGGACCGGGCGTATCTCTTCGTCTACGAGGGCGGCTCCCGTCCGGCTTCGTTGAAGATCGTCGCGGACTCGAATGACGACGGCACGGGGGACGGCACGCTGGACATGCCGATTGTCTACGGCACCGACGGGGACGACGTGATCCAAGGCTCCGGCGGCCAGGAGTTGTTCGTCGCCGGGAAGGGGGACGACATCATTACGGGCGGCGGCGGAAGGGACCTGTTCCTCTTTCGGGAAGACGGCGGCAAGGATCATGTGACGGATTTCGCGGGGGCCACCCTCTTTTTCGCCGAGAAAGACTTTATCTGGATCGCGGACGGAGAGAGCAGGTTCGACGCGGGCGACCTGAAAAACAGCACGGTGGACGGCGCGGCGGCCGCGGTCTACGGCCACGGCGCGCTGGGGGGCGAGATCCGGTTGCCGGACGTCCCGATCGACGCGAGGGTTTTCTACGACTTCGAGGACGCGCCCGCGGCCCCCGGCGGCGCGGTCCAGGACATCGCTCGCGATGCGGCCGGTCGAACTACGGAGATCCGTTACATCGAAAATTGGGACGGCGTCGCCGACCCCGGCATCCTGCCCGCCAGCCGGATTCACCGCTACGCCTACGACGGCGGCGGGAAAGACTGGAAGACCGTCTTGATGAACGACAACGCGTTCGCCGACGACGTATTCGAGACCCGGATCACCGTCGCCCGCGGCGCCTCCGGCGCTATCGTCAGCCGGCTGTCCGAGCACGACGACGGGTCGGGCGGCGGGACCGCGGACGACGGCACGGTCGACAAGTCCACGCTCGAGGACTTCAACGCCAGGGGCAAGCTCGAGCTGGTCCGGCACGACGACGACGGGGACGGGACGTACACCCGGGCCGAGGACCGCATCCTGGAGGGAAGCGACGACCGGCTGGTCCGCGCCGACTTCTACGACAGCTGGGACGACGGCAAGGACGCCGCCGCGCAGCAGGCGGACAGGAGCGTTCATTTCCTCAAGGACTACGACGGCGACGGGACCGACGACGACGGCAAGACGGAGACCTTCGACGGCGACGGGCGACCCGTCCGGGCGGAGTACGACTACGACACGGACGGCACGGTCAACCGTATCGAGACCTGGACCTACGGCGGCTTCGGCATCACGCGTCTGAGCGAGTTGGATGACGGCATGGGCTCCGGTGCGGGCGGCAAGGCGGCGGGCGACGGGGTTTTCGACCGGCGGCTGGAGGAGACGCTGGAGGACGGCGCCGTCGTCCGGACCCTGACCGACGCGGACAACGACGGGACATGGGACGATACCGCGGAGGTTCTTCCGCGCTACCAGTACAAGGACGGACAGCTTGTCGGGGCGCGGTACGACGACGACGGCGACGGCACGGCGGACCGTTTCGAGACCTACGCCCGCGACGAGGACGGCGTCCTCACCGGACGGACGGTCGAGTTGGACAACGGCTGGCGCGCTGGCGCCGCCGGCGACGGAGAAATCGACCGGGCCTGGGAGGAGACCTGGACGGGCGGGCAACGTTCGAAGATCCGGGTCGACCGCGACGGCGACGGGCGCTGGGACCGAGGTTACGTCTACGCTTACGAGAGCGGCTCCCGTCCGGTCTCGATCAAGATCGAAGTGGACATAAACGACAACGGCACGGTGGACGCCACGGTGGGCAGGTCGATCATCTATGGCACCGATGGGGACGACGTGATCCAGGGCACCGGCGGCAACGAGCTGTTCGTCGCCGGGAAAGGGGACGACATCATCACGGGCGGCGGCGGATCGGATTATTTCGTCTTTTGGGAGGACGACGGCAAGGATCGCGTGACGGATTACGTGCCGGACGTCTCCTCCGGTCAAGACCTTCTCTGGATCGCGAACGGAGAGAACAGGTTCGACCCGAACGACCTGGAAAACCGCACGGTGGACGGCGCGGCGGCCACGGTTTACAGCCACGGCGGGCTGGACGGCGAGATCCGGTTGCCGGATGTCCAGATCTTCGGGGCGCTCTTCTTCGACTATGCGGACGCGCCCGCGGCTCCCGGCGGCACCGCGCGGGACATCGCGCGCGATGCGGCCGGGAGGACCACGGAGGTTCGCTACATCGACAATTGGGACGGCGTCGCCGACCCCGGCGTTTTGTCCGCCAGCCGGGTTCACCGCTACGGTTACGAGGAAGACGGGTGGAGGTGGAAGACTTTCTCGATGAACGACGACGCGTTCGCCGACGACGTCTTCGAGACCCGGGTCACCGTCGTCCGCGACGACGCCGGCGCCGTCACCAGCCGGCTGTTCGAGTACGACGACGGCGGAGGCGAAGGGGCGGACGGCAAGACGGCGAACGACGGCGCTTTCGACCGGCGGCGGCAGGACGTCTTCGACGAGGACGGCCGGATCGTCAAGATCCTTCACGACAGCGACAACGACGGAACGTGGAACTACATCGACACCTACCGGCATGAAGCTGAAGGCCCCCATCCCAGGGCGCGCCTGGCGCAGCGCACGGACACCAAGAACGACGACGACCCCGCCAACGACGCGCCGCTGCTGGGCGGGGAGGTCCGCCTCGTTTTCGGCACGGACGGCGACGACCACGGCGGCGACCGGCTGGCCATCTCCGGTAGCGACTCCCATCCGGACTGGTTCGTTCCTGGGCCGGGCGACGACGATCTGGCTGGCGGCGAGGGCGCTGGCGCCGCCACGCAGGGCAAGGACGTATACATCGTCCGGTACGGCGACGGCGTGAGCGTCGTCCAGGGCTTCGGGCCGGAAGATCCCGCCGTTCACGACACGATCTGGGTGCTGGAGGATGACTTCGACACCGCCGACGTCAGCGTGATCAAGCACGTCACGCTCTCCGCGGGCGCCGACCCGGCCGGCCACCCGGAAATCCCAGCGCGGCTGTTCCCCGGCGCCGGCGAAGCCGACGTCAAGATCACGGTCCTCGCCTACGGCGGCGAAGCCGGAGACCGGATCGTGTTGGAGGGTTGGAACTCCAACGACGTCGGCTATTTCCGGGAGCGCTTCGTCGCCCCCGACCAGCTCGCCTACGACCCGCATTCCTTCGTGTACGGCAGCCGCAACGCCGTCCGCTCGCCGGACGAGGCGGGCGGGGCGGCGAGGGCCCGGGTTTACGACGCCTGGGACGGCATCGATGTCGAAGATGCGGCCGTGCTGCCGCACCGGACGCAGTTCGACCATTATCACGCCGACGGCGCGACGCTCGCCGGGCGGCTGGTCGAAGCGGACGGCGTCGCCGGGCCCATCGACGGCGCCGTCGACTACCGGTCGGAGGCGGCGTACGACGCCGCCGGCGATCCTGTCTGGACCCGCCATGACGACGACGGCGACGGCGCATGGGACCGCGTCGAGATCCACACCCGAACCGGCTCCGCCGCCATCGAGTCGGATTTTTGGAACCGCATCGAGAGTTACGTCCGCACCGGCGGCATCACCACCGGACTGAGCCGTTACGACGACGGCATGGGCGTCGGCAGGCACGGCGCGATCGCGGGCGACGGCAAGATCGACCGCCGGATCCAGGAGACGATCGCGGGCGACGCCATCATCCGGACCGTCGTCGACACGGACAACGACGGAGACTGGGACGAGACCGTGGACGGACGGATCCCGGACGGAGCGCGGTTCACGTTCAGCAGCGAAGACGGGGGCCGTCTGATTCGGGCGGAATTCGACGACGACACCGCCGACGCCGTGGATTACGACCGTGCCGAAATCTACCATTGGCGGAGCGGCGAGGTGTTCCGCGCCGACGTTTACGATCCCTGGGATGCGGGAGCGGGTATTGACGGTCAGTCGTCCAACAAGGTCTTTTCCTCGCATTACGGCGTGGAGCGCGACGACGACTACAAATACGACGACATCAGGTACGAAAGGTACGATGCCGCCACCGGCAGGATCGCGATGGTGCTGTACGATCATGACTCGGACGGGACGCTGGATCAGGCCCAGAAGGTCGAAAGCTACGTCGAAGTCGAGTCGATGTCCGGCAGGTCGCAGCAGCCCCGCCTCCTGCTCGTGGGGAACCCGTCCAGCGACGACCCCGTCACCGCCACGGTCGAAAGCGCGACGGGCCGCGAGCGGCATCGGTACTGGGGCAGAAACGACAACGGCGTTCTGGATCAGATCGAGTTCGACGACAACAACGACGGCACCTACGCCCGCGCCGAGAGGTACGGGTTCGGGGGACCGACCGGACGGGACAAGGTCCTCAGAATCGAGTACTACGACACCAGAGGAACGTCCGTCGATCGGACTTTTCGCGTGCTCGATGCGGACGGCGACCTCGCCGTCGACGACTATGAGTTCTCGCGGGCATCCGGCTCGGTCTTTGTCTATGACTATGACGGCGACGGCGCGCTGGATTACATGACGAAGATTTTCAGCAGCAGCGACCACCTCAGATATCGGCGCCAGGGCGTTCCCGTCGGCGACGACCCTTGGCAAGAAAACGGCGATTGGACATCCGAACTGAGGATCAACTCATGGGCTACCGATTTCGTGGCGATTTTTATTGAAGACCGCGAGCAGGTGCAGGTGGTGAGGGAAACGGACGATGATTTCGACGGCACCTTCGACCGGGCCGAAGCGGATGTCTGGGCGAGGATCGGCAGCGCGTCCCACCTGATCCGGACCGATCATTACCGCGACTGGAACCAGGTCTATGACGATACGAGCGAGAGATACGACACCAGCGACCTCTCCGAGTTGACGGTTTCCGGGCAACGACACTACCGCCAGGATCTGGACGGCAGGGGCGGCCCCGACGACAGCAGGTACCGGGAGTACGACGACAAGGGGAGGACCGTGCTGGTCGAGCACGACTACGGCTCGAACGGCTCCGCCAATTATCTCGAGAAGCTCGTCTACGAGGGCGACAGCACGGACTGGAAAACCCTCTCGAAGAACGAAAGCCCGCAGGCGGGCAACGTTTTCGAGTACAGAGTCGTCGTGGAGCGCGACGGGGACGGCGACGTCAGCAAGGAGACGATCGAGCTTGACGACGGGCGGGGCGGCGGGACCGGCGGCGCCGCCGCGGACGACGGAACCTTCGACCGGAGGGTGGAGAACGCGATCAACACGGACGCATCCAGGAACCTGCCTGAGGTGACCTCCACGAAGTACGACAACGACAACGACGGGACGTGGGATGTCGCGGACGCCTTCGTTTGGGGGACGGAAACCCAGGGACCGGAATCGGCCAAGCGCGTTCTCACTGGGGACAACGACGATGCCGCCGACGACGTCACGGTCGAGATCGCGTTCGTCTACGGCACGGACGGGGTCGACGTCCGAGCGGGGGCCGCGGGCGTCCAGTGGATCGACCTCGGTCCGGGCGGGGACGACATGACGGGCGGCGACGGCGCCGACGTGTTCGTGTTCGAGTACGGCGACGGCGCGGACATCGTCCGGGATCTGACGGCCGGCGACAGGATCCTGGTCAAGGAGGCCGGATTCGACCCCTTCGACGTGAGCTCGACGCACATCGAGCTCAAGGCCGGGGAGGAGAGCATGCGCCCGGGCATCCCGGCGACGCTCTTCCCCGCCGCCGGCGAGCCGGCGGCCGACGTGGCCGTCCTCGCGTACGGCGGGGGTTCGGGCGACCGGATCTACATCGTCGGCGGGGACTCGACCACCGACTACGGCGCCTTCTTCATGGCGCACGCCGGCGACGCGGGCGGCGGCTGAGCCGCCGGGCGGCGCCGAAGCCGGCATCTCCCGCCCCGCGGCGCCGTTCGCGCTCCCGCGCGGCGGCCCGCGCTCCCGTTGTGCTAGACTCGCCGGTTTTCGATGCTGGCGTCCGGCCCCGCGGCGCGACCATCCGGATCCGCAGGCTCCCATGAACAGCGCGTCCCCGTCCCGCCGCATCCGCCTGATGGACACCACCCTGCGCGACGGCGAGCAGACCCAGGGCGTCTCCTTCTCCGCCGGCGAGAAAGTCAACATCGCCCGCGCGTTGCTTCAGTCCCTGAAAATCGACAGGATCGAGGTGGCCTCCGCCTGCGTCTCGGAGGGGGAGCGGCGGGCCGTGTCGCAGATCACCGAATGGGCGGCGGGAGAGGGGCTGGCCGACCGGGTCGAGGTGCTGGGCTTCGTGGACCACAGGCGCAGCGCGGACTGGATCGCCGGCGCGGGCGGAAAGGTCTTCAACCTCTTGGGCAAAGGCAGCGAAAAGCACTGCCGGGAGCATCTGGGCAAGACGCCGGAGGGCCACGCGGCCGACATCGTC
This sequence comes from uncultured Pseudohongiella sp., assembly GCA_964434395.1. Taxonomy (GTDB): domain Bacteria; phylum Pseudomonadota; class Gammaproteobacteria; order Pseudomonadales; family Pseudohongiellaceae; genus UBA9145. The sequence goes on along the minus strand of CAYSVD010000142.1, from coordinate 7,492 downwards.
CGCACGGCGGAGTACGCCAGATCCCTCGGGCTCGCCGTCAACATGTACCTTGAGGACTGGTCCGGCGGCTACCGCGACGGCCGGAATTACGTGTTCGAGTTGATCGAGCGGATCCGGGACGCGGGCATCGGCCGCTACCTGCTGCCGGACACGCTCGGACTGCTTTCGCCCATGGAGGTGACCGACTACCTGACCGGAATGTTGCGCGAGTTTCCGGATCTCGAGTTCGATTTCCATCCCCACAACGACTACGGCCTGGCCACGGCGAACGCGCTGGCGGCGGTACTGGCCGGCATCGACAACGTGCACTGCACGGTGAACTGCCTCGGCGAGCGGGCGGGCAACGCCTCGCTGGCCGAAGTGGCGGTGGCGCTCAAGGACAAGCTGGGCGCGCGGCTGTCCATCGACGAGTCCCGCATCGCGGAGCTAAGCCGCATGGTGGAGAATTTCTCCGGCAAGCGGATCGCGGCCAACGCCCCGGTCGTCGGCGCCGACGTGTTCACCCAGACCGCCGGCATCCACGCCGACGGCGACCTGAAAGGGGGGCTGTACAAGAGCGAGTTGCGTCCGGAGCGCTTCGCCCGCCGGCGCGGCTACGCGTTGGGCAAGATGAGCGGCAAGGCCTCGCTGAAGAACAATCTGGATCAGCTGGGCATCAGCCTGTCCGAGGAGGATCAGGCCAAGGTGCTGCGAAGGATCGTGGCGCTGGGCGATTCCAAGCATGCCGTCACCGCGGAGGATCTGCCGTTCATCATCGCCGACGTGCTGGAAAGCGGGGACGGCCATCACATCACCCTGCTCAACTGCTACATCAACACCGGATTCAACGTCGAGAGCACGGCCAGCATCCGCGTGGATGTCGAAGGCGAGGAGCGTCAGGGCTCCGGCTCGGGCAACGGCGGCTACGACGCCTTCATCGACGCCATCGCGCCGATTCTGAAGGACAGGGGCTTCGCGATGCCGGATCTGCTGGACTACGAGGTGCGCATCCCCCGCGGCGGCCACACCGACGCCCTGACCGAGTGCTTCATCACCTGGCGGGGCGAGGAGCGGGATTTCAAGACGCGCGGCGTCGACTCCAACCAAGTGCTGGCGGCGGTCAAGGCCACCATGCGCATGATCAACATGCGCATGCGGGCATCCTAGGACCGGGAGGCCTCCGCCCGCAGCAGCCGGTCGAGTTCTTCGACGACCATGTCGCCGAACCGCGCGGTGCCCACCGTCTTGTCCGCGCCGCCCGGGCCTTCAAGGTCGGCGGTGGAATGCCCCCGGGCGAACGTCTCCTCCACCGCGCGCCGGATCATCTCCGCCTCGTCCTTCATGCCGAAGCTCATCTCCAGCATCATGGCGGCCGAGCCGATCATGGAGCAGGGGTTGGCGGCTCCACGTCCGGCCACGTCCGGGGCCGAGCCGTGGGAAGGCTCGTAGTAGGCTTTTTCCGGTCCGACGCAGGCGGAGGGCATCAGCCCCAAGGATCCCAGGATGCCGCCGCCCTGGTCGCTCAGGATATCCCCGAACATGTTCTCCATCACCATGACGTCGAACCGTCCCGGGTCCAGGCAAAGGTAGGTGGCGGCCGCATCCACCAGCACATGCCGGACCTCCACGTCCGGAAAGCCGGCGCCGGTCTCGTCGATGACGTCGTTCCACAGCTCGCTGGATTTCAGCACGTTGCTTTTGTGGATGTTGTGCAGTACGCCCCGTCGCCGTCGCGCGGTCTCGAAGGCTACGCGGGCGATGCGGGCGATCTGGTCCTCGTCGTACTCGAGGCTTTCGTTCACGTAGCGCCGGCCCCGGTCGTCGACGCCGGCATCCTTGCGGCCGAAGTACAGTCCGCCGACCAGTTCGCGGATGATGATGAAGTCGATGCCGTCCCCGACGATTTCCGGTTTGAGGGGCGAGAAACGCGCCATCGCCTTCGGCAGGCGGACCGGCCGAAAGTTGGCGAAGGTGTCGTAGCGGCGGCGCAACGGCAGCAACGCGCTCCGCTCCGGCCGCTCGTCCGCGGGAATCTTCAGGGTCTCCTCATGGCCCAGTCCGATGGGGCCCTTCAGGATGGCGTCCGCCGCGTCGCACAGCGCCTTGGTCTCGTCGGGGAAAGCGTGGCCGTGGCTGAACCAAGCGCCGGCCCCGAAGGCGCCGGGAACGAGCTCGAGTTCGAGGCCGCGGCGCTCGGCCACCAGCTCGAGCACCTTGACGGCCTCGGCCATGATTTCAGGGCCGATGCCGTCGCCTTCGAGCAGGGCTACCGTGCGAGCGGCCATGGAGGGGCGTCGGGAAGGGGTCGAATCCGAAGTGGTGCCAGCGGGCGGAGTCGAACCGCCACGCCCGTGAGGGCAATGGATTTTGAGTCCACCGTGTCTACCAATTTCACCACGCTGGCCCGGATGCCGAAGTCGCATCGCGCCGGGAGGTCCGGCCGCTTGGATGCCCGCGCATTATAGCACGGCGCAATTTCCGACCCGCCGCCGACCCGCCGCCGGTCCGTGTTTCGCCGCCGCGCTTCGGCTTAACAGGCCGGAGCGGGGCTGGTAGGCTGGCCCTTTCCGCCGCCGGCCCGTCCGTTGACTGCCCTCACGCCCGCCGATTTCCACTACGACCTGCCGAAAGAGTTGATCGCCGACCGCCCGCCGGCGGACCGGACCTCCAGCCGGTTGCTGTGCCTCGACGCCGGCGGCGGGCGGATGGAGCACCGGATCTTCCGCGAGTTGGCCGATATCCTGGGTCCCGACGACTTGCTGGTGTTCAACGACACCCGGGTGGTCCGCGCGCGCCTTTTCGGCCGGAAGGAGTCGGGCGGGCGGGTCGAGGCGCTGGTGGAGCGGTTGCTGGAAGGCAACGAGGCGCTGGCGTTGCTGCGGGCGAACCGCCCGCCCGGCCCGGGCGCGCGGTTGCGGTTCGGGCCGGCCGGGGCCCGGGTGCAGGGCCGGGGGGAGGACTTTTACCGCATCCGCTTCGATGCGGACGTCGACGTGCCGGCGTTGCTCGAGGCCGTCGGCCGCGTGCCCCTGCCGCCGTACATCGCCCGCCCCGACGAGCCGCTGGACGCCGAGCGCTACCAGACCGTGTACGCCCGGCACGAGGGCGCGGTCGCGGCGCCGACCGCCGGACTGCATTTCGACGAGGCGATGCTGGATGCGTTGCGCGGCCGGGGCGTCGCCGCCGCCTTCCTGACCCTGCATGTGGGCGCCGGCACCTTCCAGCCGGTGCGGGCGGCGCGTCTCGACCGGCACCGCATGCACCGGGAGGCGATGACGATCGGTCCGGATGCCTGCCGGACCATCAACCGCCACCGGGCGGCGGGCGGTCGGGCGATCGCCGTGGGCACCACCGTGGCGCGCGCCTTGGAGTCGGCGTTCCGGGACGGCGGCGTGCGGCCGTTCCAGGGGGAGACCGACATCTTCATCCGTCCCGGCCACCGCTTCAGGGCGGTCGACGCCATGGTGACGAACTTCCACCTGCCGCGGTCCACCCTGCTGATGCTGGTGAGCGCCTTCGCGTCGAGGGAGATGATCCTGGCGGCCTACCGCGAGGCCGTCGCCCGGCGCTACCGCTTTTTCAGCTACGGCGACGCCATGTTCATCCACGGCTGTCCACACGGCCGTCCGCGCGGCGGGACGTCCTGAGGCTCTGCTATAATGGCGGCCCTTTCCAAGCGGACTCCAAGGATTCTTTCATCATGAAAACCCCCGCGCGCGTCGCCGTGACCGGAGCGGCAGGCCAGATCAGCTATTCGTTGCTGTTCAGGATCGCCGCCGGCGAGATGCTCGGCCCGGACCAGCCGGTCGAGTTGCGCCTGCTGGAAATCGCCCCGGCCCTCGACGCCCTGGAGGGGGTGGCCATGGAGCTTGAAGACTGCGCCTTCCCGCTGGTGGCGGACATCGTCCGGACCGACGACCCCAAGGCGGCCTTCGAGGGCGCGCGGTACTGCCTGCTGGTGGGCGCCCGCCCGCGCGGGCCGGGCATGGAGCGCAAGGACCTGCTGGCGGCCAACGCCGAGATCTTCTCCGCGCAGGGCGCGGCCATCGATGCGGCGGCCGACCGCGACGCGAAAGTGCTGGTGGTGGGCAATCCCGCCAACACCAACGCGCTGATCGCCTGCCGCAACGCGCCTTCCCTGAAGCCCGAGCAGTTCACCGCCATGACCCGGCTGGACCACAACCGCGCCGTCTCCCAACTGGCGGCCCGGACCGGGCGGCACAGCGCCGACGTGCGGGGCGTGATCGTCTGGGGCAACCACTCGGCCACCCAGTACCCCGACATCCACCACTGCACGGTGGACGGGCGTCCGGCCATGGAGCTGGTGGACCGGGACTGGATGGAGAACGAATTCATTCCCGTCGTCCAGCAACGCGGCGCGGCGATCATCAAGGCGCGGGGCGCTTCGAGCGCCGCCTCCGCCGCCCACGCCGCCATCGGGCACATGCGGGACTGGGCGCTGGGCACGGACGGCGCCGTCGTCAGCATGGGCGTGCGCAGCGACGGCGACTACGGGGTGGAGGATGGACTGTTCTACTCCTTCCCGGTGACCTGCGCGGACGGCGGCTGGCGCATCGTCCGGGATCTCCCGATCAGCCCGTTCAGCCGGGAAATGATGGACCGCTCCGCCCGGGAGCTGATCGAGGAGCGGGACGCGGTGGCCCATCTCCTGCCCTGAGCCCTCACGGCCGGCCGCGCTGGAGGTGGGACAGCGGCAGGGCGGTGGAGCCGACCACCCTGCGCAGCACGAAGCTCGAGTGCACGTCGCGCACCCCCTCGATGCGGGTGATCCTGTTGAGCAGGAAGGCTTGGTAGTGCTCCATGTCGGGCACCACCGCCTTGAGCTGGTAATCGGCGGTTTGGCCGGTGATCAGCAGGCACTCGACGACCTCCGGACAGGCCCGGACCGCCTCCTCGAACCGCTCGAAGCGGTCCGGCGTGTGCCGGTCCATGCTGATCTGGATCAGCGCGGTCAGCTTCAGCCCCAGCCGCGGGGCGTTCAGCACGGTCGCCCGCCCCTCGATGACGCCGGCCTCCTCCAGCCGCCTGACCCGGCGCGCGCAAGGGGACGGCGACAGGCCGACGCGCTCGGCCAGATCCAGGTTGGTGACGGCGCCGTCGCGCTGCAGCTCCTCGAGGATGCGCGTGTCCAGCCGGTCCAGTTTCATGGCGGGTCTCCCGCGGCCGCTCCGGACGGCCATGGTGGCGCCGAAAAAGGTCAAAGTAAACAAAAAAAGAGGGAAAAATGGCGAATTAGACTATAAAAGCCCCTTATTTACAGAAAAAAGAACTGAAAACGCCAATAAAAACAGCGTATCCTGCGCATGCTCCGGCGGGCGGAGCATGCGCCGCGCGGCGGCGGACGACAGGATGCGAGGGAGGCGGAACCGTGGCTCCGAAACGATTCGATCACACCCGGTACAGGCCGTTCCAGCCGATCGGCCTGACGGACCGGACCTGGCCCGACCGGACCATCGCGCGGGCCCCTCGCTGGTGCAGCGTGGACCTGCGCGACGGCAACCAGGCGCTGATCGAACCCATGACGGTCGAGCAGAAGATGAAGCTGTTCGGGTTGCTCGTCGACGTGGGCTTCAAGGAGATCGAAGTGGGGTTCCCGGCCGCTTCGCGGCCGGACTTCGACTTCGTGCGCCGCCTGATCGAGCGGGACCGGGTGCCGGACGACGTCGCCATCCAGGTGCTGACCCAGGCGCGCCCGGAACTGATCCGGCGCGCCTTCGAGTCGCTCAAGGGGGCCAGGCGGGCCATCATGCATCTTTACAACTCCACCTCGGTGGTCCAGCGCGAGAAGGTGTTCAACACCGACCGGGCCGGGATCATCGACATCGCGGCGGCCGGGGCGGAGGAGGTCCGGCGCTGTGCGGAGCGGGCGCCGGAAACCGAGTGGACCTTCCAGTACTCGCCGGAAAGCTTTACCGGCACCGAGGTGGAGTTCGCGGTCGAGGTCTGCGACGCCGTGAACGAGGTGTGGCGGCCCGAGCCGGACCGGCCCGTCATCATCAACCTGCCCGCCACGGTCGAGATGGCCACCCCCAACGTCTACGCGGACCAGATCGAGCTGTTCTGCCGCCGGATCCGCCGCCGCGACGGCGTCGTCGTCAGCCTGCACACCCACAACGACCGCGGCTGCGCGGTGGCGGCGGCCGAGCTGGGAGTGATGGCGGGCGCCCAGCGGGTGGAGGGCACCTTGCTGGGCAACGGCGAGCGCACCGGCAACATGGACGTGGTGGTCATGGCCATGAACCTGTACAGCCAGGGCATCGACCCGGAGCTGGACCTGTCCGACATGGACCGCATCGTGTCCGTGGTCAGGGAGTGTACGCGGATCGACGCGCATCCCCGGCAGCCCTACGCGGGCGACCTGGTGTTCACGGCCTTCTCCGGCTCCCACCAGGACGCCATCAAGAAGTGCCTGGACCGCTACCGGGAGGGCGACCCCTGGGAGATCGCCTACCTTCCCATCGATCCCCGGGATCTCGGCCGGACCTACCAGGACGTCATCCGGGTCAACAGCCAGTCGGGCAAGGGGGGCGTGGCCTATGTGCTGGCCAGCAAGTTCGGCTTCCAGCTGCCGCGCTGGCTGCAGATCGAGTTCAGCCGGGTGGTGCAGAAGGCGTCCGAGGACGCCGGCGGGGAGATCCACCCGGACCGGATATGGGAGCTGTTCAACCGGCACTACCTCGACGGCGAGAAGCTGCTGCGCCTTGAGGATTTCACCGTCAGGCAGCGCGAGGGTCGGGAGACCTTCACCGCCCGGCTGGACTACGGCGGCAAGGAGCTGGCCATCGCCGGCGAGGGGGCCGGCGCGCTGTCCGCCTGCGCCGAGGCCCTAAGGCGGGCCATCGGCATGGACTTCGAGATCATGGAGTACGGCGAGCACGCCTTGGGGCAGGGCGCCGACGCCGAGGCGGTCACCTACATCCAGATCCGCAACGAGGGCCGCCGCCACACCGGGGTGGCCATCAGCCGGGACATCGTCGCCTCGTCCCTCGACGCCTTCATGGGGGCCGCCTCGCGCATGCTGGACGGGCGCCGGGAGGCGGCCTGAGCGCGGGAGGGCAGATAAAATCCGGGGGGCGATGTCGCGCCCCCCGAGGCAAGCCGTTCTTGTTGTGTAGCGCACTGGCTTCGGCGAATTGAGGAGAAACCGGCCATGCGTGTTGTTGTTGTCCCCCATCCTAATGCACTATCCGTGCCATCAAACCGATTGTCCTTAAAATCAAGGGGTTGCGGTTTTCGACGGCCCGCCTCGGGGCGGTCCGCGCACGATGGATGTTACCGATATTCACCCCGGGCGGTAACAGGGTAGCAACCCGGGAGCGCTCGGAGGGGCTACTCGGCTTTCGCCTGCCTGCGTTTGCGGGGGATGCCGAAGCGTTGCCGCCGCTCCCACAGGCACTTGCGGCTGATGCCCAGTTTCTTGGCGAGCTGGGTTTCGGTCATGGTCTCCTGGTGCGCCAGCACGAAGCGCTCGAAATAGTCCTGCAGCGACAGC
>CAYSVD010000141.1:0-7401 GCA_964434395.1 uncultured Pseudohongiella sp. | reverse complement strand
CGCGCTGCTGGAGGCGGCGCGGGAGCCCTCGGGGGCCCGGGCGGTGGTGTACCTGCACGCGCTGGCGCGGACGGACCCGGTCCGGCGCCGGCAGCTGAACCTGCTGGAGCACTCGGCGGACGCGGGGGTGCGCCGGGAACTCGCGGGGCTGCTCCGCCGGGCCGGCCCGGCGGAGCCGGAGCAACGCCTGGCGCTCGTCGAGATCGCCGTCGCCAGCCTGCGGCAACTGTCCCCGAGGCAGTACGCCCTGTTCAGGAGCAACTTCAACGAGATGATCGCGCTGGACGGCAAGATCAGCCTGCCGGAGTGGACGCTGCAGAAGATCGTCTTCCACCACCTCGATGCGGCGTTCGGCCTGCGCCGGACGTCGGCCGCGGGCGGCAAGGGGCTGGCCGCCTGCCGGGCGCCGGCGGCCGGGATCCGGAGGCGGCGTTCGAGGCCGGCGCCGGGCGGCTCGGCGTGCCGCTGGCGTTGCCGGCGGCGGAGGACGTCGACTACGAGCGGCTGGACCGGGCGCTGGCGGAGCTGGGGCGGCTGGCGCCGCGGAGCAAGCAGGCGCTGTTGCGCGCCTGCGCGGCCTGCGCGGCCGCCGACCGGGAGGTCCGGCCGATCGAGGTCGAAATGGTCCGCGCCATCGCCGCGGCGCTCGACTGCCCGATGCCGCCGCCGGTCTGAGGGGGTTCGGCGGCCCGCCGGGCGATGCGAGCGGCATGCGAGCGGCATGTGTGTTGACCGCGCCCGCGTCCTTCCGCTACACTCCGCATACTTTGCTTGAGGCATATTTTGCATGATGGATCTGCAGAAGGCGATCTCCGCGATCTTCGACTTCACGTACACCTCCACCAAGGTGAAGGTTCCGTCCGTCGGCTGCGTCGAGGTCGGGAAGATATTGCACACGGGGCTTTACATCGAAGAGGTCGGGAAACGGACTCCGGCATTCGCGTTCTCGGACATGCAGCGTACGCAGCTGAATGGGTCGAAAAACAAGTTCAGCAGGCACGTGGCGTCAGGCGTCAAAAGCTTTTATGCGGAAATGAACGACAGGTGGAGGATTTACTCGGACGACATCGCGTTCGAATCGCACGAGATAGGATTTATTGTTGCCCGCCTTAATGGCCTGGTGTTCGCGGATCCCAAAAGAGACGTTTTCGGCGACGCCCTGGAGGTGTTCAGGTCGAAATGGGCCAAACGGGAGGGGGGGCAGTTTTTCACGGATCAAGTGGTCACGCATCTGGCGGTGAAAGCCGTTTCGTTCGATCCGCTGGCGGGGGACGACTTGGTGGATATCTGCGCGGGGACGGGCGGCTTCCTGTCGGCGGGTCTTCACCACCTGAAAAACCAGATAAGCGAACGCGGGGGTGGGGGGGAGGCGAAACTGTCGGAAATCTCGGCGAGAAAGCTGATCGGCCAGGAGATAGATAAAACCGTGGCCAAAATGGGAAACGCATCCATAGCTGCGCGGGCGGGCAGCGCGAGCGAGGGTATCATCTCGATAGGCGACTCGCTCGATCTGTCGGGGTATGAGAGACGCGGCAGCAGGATAAGACCGGGGACGCACAAATGCCTGGCGACCAATCCGCCTTTCGGATCGAGGACGCCGGTCAGGGACGAGAGCGTGTTGAAGCGGTTTGAATTGAGCCGGATCAACGGGTCAAGCAAGGACAGTCTTGTGTACAGCCACAACAAAACTCGCGGCAGGTCTCCGGATGTGCTCTTCATCGAGGCGAATGTGAGATTGTTGGAGCCGGGCGAGGGAAGGCTAGCGATGGTTTGTCCCTATCAACTGCTCTCAGGCCCCCAAGCGTATTACGTGCGGGACTGGATCATACGCAACTGCCGGGTGCTGTCGGTGATCGACCTGCCGCCGGAAACGTTCCAGCCCCACACGGGAACTAAAACGAGCCTGCTGGTCGTCAAAAGGAGGAAGGAGCCTTTGTTTGATCGCCAGTCAGCGAAGGCCGAGAGGATATTCATGGCCACGCCCAAGTGGATCGGGCATGACAGGAGGGGGAATGCGATATACAAAAAGCTGCCCGACGGAACATTGTCGACCGAAAAGCTAAGTGATTTCGACGAGGTGGAGGATGCTTTAATCAGGTTTTATGAAAACCCCAAGGTCAAGCTATCGGGATCCGAATGCTTTTCCGTTTCTATCAAGGATGTCCTCAAGGACGACGCTATTAGGCTGAACGCCAAGGCGTACAGGCACTTCCACGGCTATAACGCTGTAAAACCTATAGTAAAGCCGGGAAAGGGCTGGAACGTGGAATTGCTGGAGAACCTGGTCGAGGACGTTTTCTACCCGGGAAGGTTCAAGCGCGATTACACGGAACGCTATGACGGTGCGGTTCCATTTTTGGGAGGGAGCGATATCACCGGCAACATTTGGGAAACGGAAAAATGGCTCAGGCACGACGACCCCAAGTTGGATCGGCTGATCGTGAGGAAGGGCTGGGTATTGGTGACAAGAAGCGGAACGACAGGGGTCGTTTCCATGGTGCCCGATGAATGGGATGGATTTGCGATGTCGGAGCATGTGATAAGGATCATTCCCAGCGAAAGAGTCATCAGCGGGCATTACATTTACTCTTATCTGTCGACTCCATACTGCCAACAGCAAATCAAATCTTCGGTGTTCGGTTCCGTGATTGATGAGATCAATCCAAGTAGTCTCAAAAAATTGGAGGTTCCAATTCCACCAAAGAACATGTTGAAGGAAATAATCGCTTCCGCCAAAGCCGGTTCGCAGGCCCGAAGCGAGGCCATAGCAAAGCAGAAAAGCGCAGTCTCCTCATTATCAGCTATTTTAGACTCGCTATTTTAACCACTTCCCTTCCCTTGTCTTTTCAGTTTCTCATGTCTTTTGACGATATCGCGCATTAAATCAATCAGTTCTTGTAATGTCATATTTCCTTGGATCTGATTGCTTCGAAACAGCATGAGAAACGTATTGTCAGGGTGGTGCTTGCCGCCCCTGTCGAGGGGAATAATATGTCCGCACTGCAAAGCTCTCCTGTCGTTCGCGAACAATGAAAAGTCGATCGGTACGAGCTGAATGGGGTCTAGATAGTTGCCTGGCGCCACCACATGCTCTATCAGCCAAGGATGGAACAGGTTCAGTATTTCAGAGCATCCTATGTCCGGCGCATCCTTCAAAGAGAGGGTTTGCAATAGATACTTGATTTCCACCAGTGTGGCCGTCGCCTGGCTGGCGTGGTATTTGTGGTTTTTCGGCAACAGCCATCGATTCGTGCGGTTTCCGTCGCCTCCATCTTGAGGTCTGCCTGGCACTCTGGAACTCACAGGCCGCCAGGGCGGAGATCTTCTTCCCGCGTCCCTGAGTTTTGTTGTAATGCGCGTGACGGTTCTGCCGTCGACTCCTCCGTCCACAAGAACCCTTCTGAATACTGGAGTCACGGCTTTCATAAGTCTTTCAGATTGCCGAGCCGACATCTTGTATCGTCGTGGGGCCAGATCCTCGATAGTGGAACAGGCATGGCTGTATTGCTTGTCTGTGATGCGCATGACGTTCATGCTCCCTGCGGCGGCGCAAAGGGCCTGCGCCGGACCGCTGGCGCCCGGACCGGTGCGATGACTAGTTCTTCGGGCGCCGGCGCAACGCCGCCTGGGCCGCGGCCAGCCGGGCCACCGGCACCCGCGGCGGCGAGCAGCTGACGTAGTCCAGCCCGGCGCCGTGGCAGAAGTCGATGGAGGCGGGATCCCCCGCGTGCTCGCCGCAGATGCCCAGCTTCAGGTCCGGGTTGGCCCGCCGACCCCGTTCCGCCGCGTGGGTCATCAGCCAGCCCACGCCGGCGCGGTCGATGCTGGCGAAGGGGTTCCGGCTGTAGATCTCCTTGCGCTGGTACTGGTCGTGGAAAAGGCCCATGTCGTCGCGGCTCAGTCCCAGCGCCGTCTGGGTGAGGTCGTTGGTTCCGAAACTGAAGAAGTCCGCCTCCCCGGCGATCTCGTCGGCGGTGATCGCGGCCCTGGGCACCTCCACCATGGTGCCGACGCTGTAGTTCAGCCTCACCTTCTTCGCCTTCATCACCTCCCGCGCGACCTGATGCACGACGCGCAGCTGGTCCGCCAGCTCCGCGCGGAAGCCCACCAGCGGGATCATGATCTCGGGGCGGACCCGGATCCCGCGCCCGCGCGCCTGGGCGGCGGCCTCGAAGATCGCCCGGGCCTGCATCTCGGTGATCTCGGGATAGAGGATGCCCAGGCGGCAGCCGCGGCAGCCGAGCATCGGGTTCTCCTCGTGCAGCGCCTTGATCCGGTCGATCACGAAATCCAGCGACAGGCCGAGTTTTTCGGCCAGCTGCCGGCGCACCACGTCGTCGTGGGGCAGGAACTCGTGCAGCGGCGGATCCAGCAGGCGGATCGTCACCGGCCGTCCGTCCATGGCCCGGAACAGCCCCGCGAAATCCCTGCGCTGGAAGGGCAGCAGCTTCTTCAGGGCGGCGCGCCGCTGCACCTCGTCGACCGCCAGGATCATCTGCCGCATGTGATCGATCCGGTCGCCGTCGAAGAACATGTGCTCGGTGCGGCACAGGCCGATGCCCTCGGCGCCGTAGGCGACCGCCTGCCGCGCCATGGACGGCGTGTCGGCGTTGGCGCGGATCTTCATCGCGCGGCAACGGTCGGCCCAGTCCATCACCGTGCGGAACAGCTCGTAGGTGTAGCTGCGCTCCGGCTTGAGCCGGCCCGCCAGCACCCGCTTGACCGCCGAATCGGCGCTCTCGATCATGCCGCGGTAGATGGCGCCGGTGCCGCCGTCGATGGAGATGTAGTCGCCCTCCCGCAGCACGGTCCGGCCGGCGGTCAAGGTGCCCCGGTCGTGGTTGATGCTGATGTCGGCGGCCCCGCACACGCAGACCTTGCCCAGCTGCCGGGCCACCAGCGCCGCGTGGGAGGACACGCCGCCGCGGGAGGTGAGGATGCCCTGGGAGTGCAGCATGCCCTTGAGGTCGTCCGGCGAGGTCTCGGTGCGGCACAGCACCACCTTGTTGCCCTTGCGGGTCTCGCTGACCGCCCGGTCCGCCGTGAACGCGATGCGCCCGGTGGCCGCGCCCGGCCCGGCCGGCAGCCCCCGCCCGATCATGGCCGCGGCCCGCAACGCCTTCGGGTCGAACACCGGCACCAGCAGCGAGTCGATGGACTCGGCGGGGATCCGCAGAAGGGCCGTCTCCCGGGACAGGAGCCGCTCCTTTTGCATCTCCACCGCGATGCGCACGGCGGCCAGTCCGGTGCGCTTGCCGCTGCGGGTCTGCAGGATGAACAGGCGGCCGTTCTCGATGGTGAACTCGAAGTCCTGCATGTCCTTGAAGTGGCGCTCCAGCCGGGTCCGCACCCGCTCCAGCTCCTTGTAGCTTTTCGGCATGGAGCGGCGCATGTCGCCGATGTCGCGGGGCGTGCGCAGGCCGGCCACCACGTCCTCGCCCTGGGCGTTGATCAGGTACTCCCCGTAAAACGCCTTCTCGCCGTTGGCCGGATCCCGGGTGAAGGCGACGCCGGTGGCGCTGGTCTCGCCGGCGTTGCCGAACACCATGGCCTGCACGTTCACCGCGGTGCCCGGCTCGGCGGGGATGCCGTACCGCTGCCGGTACAGCACGGCCCGCTCGTTCCGCCACGAGCCGAACACGGCCCCCACCGCATCCCACAGCTGCGTCATCGCGTCCTGGGGGAAGGAGCGCCCGGCGCGCCGGGCGATGAGGGCCTTGTAGCGCCGGACCAGCTCCTTGAGATCCTTCGCGTCCAGCCCGGCGTCGCCGGCCGCCTTGCGGGATTTCTTGAGCTTTTCGAGAGCCGCCTCGAACGGGTCCGGCTCCTCGCCGCGCGCGCGGACCCCCATCACCACGCCGCCGTACATCTGGATGAAGCGGCGGTAGCAGTCCCAAGCGAAGCGCGGGTCGCCGGACACCGCCGCCAGCCCCTCGACGGTCCGGTCGTTCAGGCCGAGGTTCAGGATCGTGTCCATCATGCCCGGCATGGAGTCGCGCGCGCCGGAGCGGACCGACAGCAGCAGCGGATCCTCGCTGGCGCCGAAGCGCCTGCCGAGCTGCCGCTCCACCTCGCCGATGGCCTTGCCCACCTGTCCGCGCAGGGCGGCCGGATAGCGGCCGTCGCGGCGGTAGTAGTGGCCGCACACCTCGGTGCTGATGGTGAATCCGGGCGGCACCGGCAGGCCGATCGATGCCATCTCGGCCAGATTGGCGCCTTTGCCGCCCAGCAGGTCGCGCATGCCGGCGTTGCCGTCGGTGCGGGCGCCGAAGGCGAACACGAGGCGGGCGGCCCCGCGGGCCGCCGGACGCGCGGTCTTCCTGCGGGTCGTTTTCTTGTTCATGGAACCGTGCCCCGGCCGGTGCGGGCCCGCCCGGGGCGGGCGGGGGCGGGAGCATAAAGCAGCCGCCGGCCGAAAGCCAGACGAAAGGCGGCGGCCGGACGCCGCGGGCCGCTCACTTCACCTCGCTGAGGAGCGGCCGTCCGGCGAAATGGGCCGCGAGGTTCTCCAGCACCAGCTCGCCCATGGCGCGCCGCGTCTCGACGGTGGCGCTGCCGATGTGCGGGAACAGCACGGTGTTGTCGAGCGCGCGCAGGCGCTCGGGCACCTCCGGCTCCGAGGCGTACACGTCCAGCCCCGCCGCCCGGATCCGTCCGGACTCGAGGGCGTCGGCCAGGGCCTCCTCGTCCACCGAGCTGCCCCGCCCGACGTTGACGAACACGCCTTCGGGGCCCAGCGCGCGCAGCACGTCGGCGTCCACCATCCGGCGGGTGCCGGGGCCACCGGGCAGCAGGCACAGCAGGATGTCCGACTCGCGGGCCAGCGTCTCGGCGTCGGGGCAGCGACGCCAAGGCAGATCCCTCCGCGCGCGGTTGTGGTAGGCGATCTTCATGCCGAACGGCAGCGCCCGGCGCGCCACCGCCTCGCCGATGCGCCCGAGGCCCAGGATGCCCAGGGTGCGGCCCGCAAGATCCCTGCCGAAAGGGAACGGCCCTTTCAGCCAGGCGCCTTCGCGCACGAAACGGTCGGCCTGGACGGTGCGGCGCATGGCGGCCAGGATCAGGGCGATGGCGATGTCGGCGGTGGCGTCGGTCAGCACGTCCGGCGTGTTGGTCACCCGGATGCCGGCGGCGGCGGTCTTGTCGAAATCGATCCCGTCCACGCCGACGCCGAAGGCGGCGATGATCTCCAGCGAGCCCAGGCTGTAGACGACGCTGTCGCAGTCCCAGGACGCGCAGGCCACCGCCCGGCAACTTCCGTCCAGCGAGCGGATCAGGGCCTCCCGCTCGCCGGCGGGGTGCTCCCACAGGTGGCGGGTGGCGTAGCGCGCGTCCAGTTTTTCGATGGTCTCGGCGTGGAACGCGCCGGCGATCAGAACCTGGTCTCGGGCGGGCATGGGG
>CAYSVD010000140.1:0-1623 GCA_964434395.1 uncultured Pseudohongiella sp. | reverse complement strand
TCCTCGCCGCCGCAGGCTCGTGGCTGGCGTTTTTTCGCCGGTGTCGCCGCCCCGGTGCCGGTTTCGCCGCGCCGGGGGCCGGCCGGGATCGCCGGTGTCGCCGCACAGGGGCCGCTATTCGCCGGGCCAGCGGCCCCCAGGACCTGCCGGTCCCGTCCAGGCGAGCACGGCGGCATAGGGGCCGCTCCGGTGTCGCCGAGCAACTATCGGCGACACATTTCAGTCCTTGCTGAACGCCTGCTATCAAGCAACCATCGCCGCCCGCATGCGACAACCGCTTTATAGCGGTCCTCAGGAGCGTATCGTGAGTCAGACTAATCATATTTATAAAGATGCGAGAGGGACGGTTGACCGACTGATAACGTCCGCCGATGACCTCTTGGCCGCCAGCGTAGACGGGCATCTAAGCCCGGCGGTGGCCGCGGCGGAGAAGGAGTTGCGCGCCGCCATCGACGAAGGCGCGAGGCTGTGTGCGATGATAGGGACGTCCTTGGATGAGGCCAGGAGGCGGGCCGCCGCCCCGCTCGAAGGATTGGAAAACCGAACGGACTTCGCAACGGTCAACAGCGCATTGGGCGAGATCATGATCTTGCAAAACCTTGAGGCGAATGTGTTCGAGGAACTGCGTGAGTCCGCCGAGTATCTGGAGGAGTTCCGCGGCTGGATCGCCGAGAAGACGGATCAAGATCTGGCGAGGAGGGGCATTGCGCCGATTCGACGGAAGTCGGAGCCGCCCTTTCCGCCGCCCAGACCGGGGCGCGTGGAGGGCAGGCAGGAGCCGATTTTTTCCAGGCTACGATGATTATATCCTTGGCAGGTGACGTGGGGGGGGGCATGTCCCCGCCGCCATAATCAGCATTGACGGATTATTCCGTGGTCTGATTTAATTGTCGCTCCCGATCCGCCGGAGCGCCATGATATGCCATCGCACGATGAAGGACCGATAACCGGCCCAGGTTTTGAAGCCGTGATGCGGCTTGGGGCGAGGGTGCTGACTGACGTGAGTATACGCATCCGCCAATCGGAGGCGACCATGGGCGATATCTTCCGCCTGCCGACGATAGAAGTGGGTCATGTCGTGGTAATGGACCGGGCGCTGGTGGTGGTGAGAATCTTTAAAGAGCCGTTGGACTTCGCTAAGAGGCCAAAACAGAATCTCGCCTAAGAACCCCGCTGGCACAGAGGTGATGGGGATGATCTCATGGGGATTGCAAATCCACTCCATAAAGCGGAAAGCGACGTGGAGAAGGTTGGGAATATAGTGAACGAGGAATGCATTGGATTGCGCCCGCACGTGGTTTTTGTCAGACACCTGAATCACTTGGATATCCTGTCTGCCAGGGGTGCGTTACGAGGCCCAAATGGGTTGCTTAATACCCTAATTCCCAAATAGAAACCGAAAAAGCTCAAGAAAGGCCCCGGTTGCCCGATAAATGCAGGTTTCCACCACCTCACCCATCGGGTGAAACCGGAGCCTGCCATGATCGTACCATACACCCTTGCCACCACCAAGGACAAAATGAGCGCCCAGGGCGGGGCGCTGGCGCTTGTCAAGTTGATGGAGCGTCTGGATTTTCCCGCCCTTGTCGATCGTCTGCTTCCGAAGCCGGAAAGCAACAGCGG
>CAYSVD010000139.1:0-3683 GCA_964434395.1 uncultured Pseudohongiella sp. | reverse complement strand
GTATTCGCTGGGAGAGCTTTGGTACAAAAATATTCTAGAAGGGGAACTGACCGGATGACGCGGGTGCATGTTCTATGCGAAGGACAGACGGAAGTAGCATTTACTCTGGGAATCCTGCGCCTTCATTTTCAGCGTATGAATATCACGTTGAGGCCATGTCTTGTCCGCACGGGAGGGGGAGGCAGGGGAGGTATAACATCCTATGGAAGGGTCAGAAGGCAGTTGATCAGCAGATGTAAGGAAGATAGAAAAGCCAAGACAACCATCTTATGGGATCTGTACGGCATGCCTCGGGACTTTCCCGCAGAAATAAAAGGAGGCCCCGAAGGAAAACACAAAATAGTCAAGCAGACGCTCTTAGAGGATATCGATCAGCCCAATTTCATTCCGAACGTCATCGTTCATGAATTCGAGACTTTATTGTTCAGCGAACCTGCAGCCTTTGGAAGGTTATTCGATAAGGAAAAGGTGGTGGAGAAGCTGATCGCCATACGAAACAAAGCCCACTCGCCGGAGCACATTAACGATAGCCCAACAGGCGCCCCATCCAAACGGATCATGAATGTTTGTGACTTTAATAAGCCTTTCCACGGGGTTCAGATCGCCAAGTACATTGGCTTGGCCACCATACGCAAGGAATGCCCTCTGTTCGACGGCTGGATCACCGAGATAGAGAATTTGAAGCATTACAACAACGAGGTTGGTTAAAATGGACGGGCCTGGCATTGACCTTTTTTCTGGATACGACTGGTCATGGGCGAGAGAGCAACGGGAACAGAGACTGTGCGTCATGGTGGATGATGTCGACGAAAATGTCATACTGGAAACACCGCCAGGCGATTTTTGCGAAAAGTATGAAAAGGAGTTTAAAGCGACCGTTCCTATTTTGCACGAAGATCGAATCACCGTGGAGGGGCGGGAAATCAAATTCGATGTCAGCCAGGACAGCACACGGAACATCCAAGACAGAAACCGTCCGCATTACATACCGGGCATGATCATTGAGGTGAACATCCCTTTTTCCGGCGACGCGGGGTTGTTCCGAGCTCGTCCGAAAACGTATTTGATGGTGCCGCCGAGGGGGGAGGTGGTGAACGGCAAACTTGTTATAAGATTCTCAGGGACAGACATGGAGCCGAAGCAATTAAGAGAAAATATCGACAAACGAATCGAGGAAATCAAGCAACATCTTGATTGGCTCCGTACGGATGTGGACGGATTCAACAGACAAATCAGGCAGCTGGCGAGCGAAAGAATCGAGCTGCGCCGGCAGAGGCTGCGGGCTGGCCGGGAGCTTGTCGCGGCTCTGGGCTTTCCCGTGGAGAGCCCCGCCGAGACGCTCGAGCGCTGAAGACGGGTGTTCGGGATTTTCGTCGGTTGTGGAAAAATGAATGTCGCCAGACTTGACCGCATTGTGCTGCGCGGATACAAATCCATCCGCGAGTGCGATTTGGAACTGAAGAACCTGAACGTTCTGATCGGTCCGAACGGCGGCGGCAAGTCGAATCTTATCGGCTTCCTCCGCATGGTGCGGCAGCTTTTCATGGGAAATCTTCGAGTCCATGTCAGCAAGCGGGGAGGATCCGACGCGCTGTTGCATTTCGGAATGAAAAACTCCAAAAACATGTCCGCCGAACTGCATTTTGACAGCTTCGGGTACGGATTTTCCTTGGAGCCTGCCGACGAATACCGCATGACGTTCGCGTCGGAGCGCCTGTGGCGGAGAGTGCGCTCCGGCAAGAAAATCTCCGAAGATCTGGGGAAGGGGCATTTTGAAACGAATATGGACCGCGGCAAAACCATGGACAGGGGGCTCGCGCGCTTCGTGTTGGATGGTTGGCGCGTGTATCACTTTCACGACACCGGCGACGCCGCGCCGCTCAGGAGGATGCAGGAACTCGATGACAATGTTCGTCTGCGTGGAAATGCCGCGAATCTGACCCCGTTTCTATACTTGCTCAAAAGCAAATATCGTCTTCATTACGACAGGATTGTCAAAATGGTCCGGCTGGTCGTTCCCTTTTTCGAGGACTTCATTCTCCGTCCCCATACGGAAAACCCGAAGATGATAGCGCTGGAGTGGATGGAAAAGGGACAGGAAACCCCGTTCAATGCCGACGGACTGTCGGACAGCACTTTGAGGTTCATTTGCCTGGCCGCGGTGCTGCTGCAGCCCGAAGAGATTCGGCCCGCCACGATCATCCTCGACGGGCCCGAGCTGGGACTGCATCCCTATGCGATCAGCGTACTCGCGGCGATGCTGCGTTCGGCATCGAAGGTCGGCCAACAGGTGATCGTCGCGACCCAATCCACCGACCTTCTGAACGGATTCGATCTTGAGGATATCGTCGTGGCGGACCGAACGTGGGGACACACATCCATCGACAGACTGAGCAACAAGGAGGATGTGGGCTGGTTGAAGGGCTGGCTTGATGAGTATACGATTGGGGAACTTTGGCGGAAGAACATGTTGGGAGGGAGACCGGCGAGATGATGCGGGCGCATATTCTGTTTGAAGAATCCACGAAAGAAATCTTCGTCCCCAATGACCCCGCGCTTGTCGCGGACCGGGCCGGGCTCCCGTCCCGGATGCGCGGAGCGGGTCGGAAGGCCAGCGGCCTTCCCGGCGGCATGGGGCCGCCTGGCCCGCGGGACGGCGCGGAGGGCGAGGGCGAATGAGCTGGTTGAAAAGAATAGCGGGCCTGTTCGGACGGCCTTCCCGGGGGGACGAGAGGGAGGAGGGGGAGAAGCGGCTCCCGACTCCGGCGCCGATCTCGGAAGACGAATGGCGGGAGAGGGAGATGCGGCCCCGCAACCTCTCGTCGAAGGACAAGAAGAGACTCCGGACGGTGGCGCAATACATGGCGAGCGAGGAGATGCAGAACCGGAACAACGACCCCTTGAACTGGACCAGGATCGTCGGGGGGCCGAATGTGGACCGTCTGCCGGGCGCCACGGGGGAATTCGGCCGGGATCTGGACAATCCGATTCCGGCCAACGGCGTGGTCGGGGAGTCGGTGTACCTTTCGCAACTGAGGACGACGGATGCCGGCCAGCGGCTCATGTTTCACCAACTTGGCATCGCGTCGTCCCGGTACGGTCCTGTGGCCGTCTACGAGGCGGCGACCTTGGACGGGAGGATGTGGGATGTGCTGTACCTATCCAGGCGCCATCCCCGGAAGTCGCGCCAGGCGCCGGAGGGCTACAGGATCTCCGACCGGAAACCCACGGCCTTCATGTTCGGAGTGAACCATGTCGTGTCGGATTTTCCGGAAGGCATAACGGAGGCGGTGGCGACGCTGAGCGAGGATTCGTTCGGATTTTCGCTGGCGTCGTCGCTGATCCGCGAGGCGGAGGCGAAGACGCGGTTCAAGCGTCCGCCGGAGCAAGAGGAACGGCGAAAGGCGGCGTACGAGGTGATAGGGGAGATCCATCAGGATGGGACCGGAGGGTTTGTGTTGACGGTGGGGGATGGGCTGAATTCGGAGCATGACAATCCTCCGTCCCTGATTCCGATGCCCACGTCGGCCGCGACGCGGAGCTCGGCGTCGAAACCGAAGCCGAAATCGAAGCGGAAACCAAAGCCGCAGAAGCAGGGCAAGCGAAAGAAGAAAAGGAAACGGCGGAAATGAGCAGTTCGGCCCGGGCGCGCCGTGTCCGCGCGGGGGCGGACACGGCGCGCC
>CAYSVD010000138.1:0-2321 GCA_964434395.1 uncultured Pseudohongiella sp. | reverse complement strand
GGCCGCGTGGCGGCCGGACTTCCTGGCCTTGACGGTGCCGGCCGCCTGGATCAGCCCGCCGAGCAGCAACAGCTTTTCCGTGATGGTGGTCTTGCCGGCGTCGGGGTGGGAGATGATGGCGAAGGTGCGCCGCCGCCCGATTTCGCCGTCGAGGCCGCCGTCCGCGCCGTCCCGCGCCCGCAACGGCCCGCTCATTTCTCCAGCGCCGCCGTCAGCGCGGCGAGCTGCTGGCGGTACCGGTCCGGGGCGTCGCGCCGGAACTTCTCCAGGTTCAGCAGTTTCCACCTCACCGCCGGAAAGCGCCGGTAATCGTGCACCGACCAGTCCGGCTCCAGCCGGTTCAGGCTCAGCAGAAACGTCCTGTCGTCGTCGTCCAGGCCGTCCCGCACGGCCCGGATGAGCCGGCGCCGCGTCTCCTCGAAGTCGTCGTAGGAGAAATCGACCATGGCCATGCCTCTGAACTGGTCCTCGAATGGTTGCCGCCGATCATGCAGCTGCGGGTCGAGCGTCTCGTGGGTCGGCCGGCTGCCGCCGGCCAGGGCGAACATGAGGCCCCGCCTGATCTCGTCCGTGTAGCCCTCGCCGTCCAGCAGCATTTTCACGTCGAACAGATCCCTTGGATGCTGCCGCTCCAGGGCCGCGCTCAGCTTGCTGCCGTACAGTTGCCCGTCGGGCACGATCAGCATTTCGCAAGACGCTCCGAATCTCTTCCGGGCGGCATCGCAAAGCGGCATCGCCCTCGCCTCGCCCAGCAGGCCCCGCCCCACCAGGTTCACCTCGATCTTGACGGACGGACGTCCGACCAGGAGCTTGCACACATTCATCCTGTGCTGGGTCCATATCGACGGGGACGCGCTCCGGATCCGCGCCCTGATGCGGGCCAGCGCATCGTTCATCCCGGCCAGCGTTTCCTCGCGCTCCGCGATCTCGATGTAGGTCAGGTCGATGTCGACCGACAGCCTCGGCATGTCCCGGACGAAGTAATTGATCGCCGTGCCTCCGTGCATGGCGAAGCACTCCTCCCTCGCGACCGCGGGGAGCGCTTCGCGCAGGAGGATTTCGGTTTGCCCCTCGTAGTGCTTCCGATCGAATTTTTTCACAGCATATCCGGATCGTAGGTGTCCGCCTCATGCAGATCCTTGGATATGGTCATCCGGTACTTGGGAACGTACGCCCCGTCGCTCGCGAGGGAGCGCTTGCCCGACCCCAGGTCGACCCTGTCCAGGTCAAGGTGGCGAAGCCACCTGTGCTCGGCCTTCTCCGCCAAGTACAGGAACAGGCGCTTGACCTTCACCGAGGCGCAGTTTTCCAGCAGCTCCTGCACGACTTCCGGCCTCAGGGCGCCCAACCCCTCCATCAGTTCATACGTCTCCAGCATGGGCTGGCGTTGGGGCGTCAGATAAAGGCACTCCATCATCGCGCGCACGGGGCCGGACACCTTCAACGCGAAGCCCTTGTGCCAGAAATCCACCAGATCCGCTTCGGGAGGCAGGAAACCGGTCCGCTTGTACTCCACCATCATGCCCCAGTCCCGGTCCCTGAACCAGCGCGGAAGGCACTCGCCCGGCGCACCGAAAAGCCATGCCCTGTAGGGGGCGAGTTCCAGGTAGTGCGCCCAGCCCTGCAACGACAGCGCCGTTTTGCCCGCCGGATGCACGGACAACCCCAGCTGGGTCTGCAACGCGTAGACACCGCCCAGATAGTCCACCTCGTCGCCGCATCGTATCAGAGCGCCGGGACCGGCGGAATCGAACCACTGGCTCCTCCGGTAGCGCTTTTGCAGGTCGGGGCCGTAGCCCCGCTCCGCCAGCCAGGCCGAGGTGAGCACGGTGCCCGGCGGCTGGGCGCGGAGCAACAGGTTTATTTTGGAGTGATTCAAGGTACTCATAGTACCAGTATAGCACATTTTTCAAACTTTAGCGCCTCAAAGGTTTATTTTTTCTCGTTTCAAGGTACTGGTAGTACCGAAAATCGATAAAAAATAAACCGATAGGGCGGCGGCGGCCAGCCGCCGTCGGAGGCGGGGTCCGGCGGCCCACCGGACGCCACGAGAGGATCCTCGTCCGGCCGCCGCGAAGCGCTGGAAACGCCGGACTGCGGGCCGTGCCGATGGATCCCAGGATGGCCGGGATCCGGAGCATGGGTTTATTTTACATTGAATATTGGTACTAATAGTACCTTAAAACGTTATTTTTTAAACCATTCGGCCCCAAAAGTTTATTTTTTTTGAAATTTCGGTACTGTCAGTACCCGAATTCGTACAAAAACAAACCGCCAGTTTGATGCGAGTCGAACCGGCCCGCCGCCCCGCCATTGGAGGC
>CAYSVD010000137.1:0-1885 GCA_964434395.1 uncultured Pseudohongiella sp. | reverse complement strand
GGCATCGGCCCCGGCTCCATCTGCACCACCCGGGTGGTGACCGGGGTGGGGGTGCCGCAGATCACGGCGGTGGCCAACGTGGCCGCGGCGGTGGAGGGCACGGGAACCTGCGTGATCTCCGACGGCGGCATCCGTTTTTCCGGCGACATCGCCAAGGTGATCGCCGCCGGCGCCCACGTGGCGATGGTGGGCGGCCTGCTGGCGGGTTCGGAGGAGGCGCCGGGGGAGGTGGAGCTGTACCAGGGGCGCAGCTACAAGTCCTACCGGGGCATGGGCAGCCTGGGCGCGATGTCGGGCGCCCAGGGCTCCGGCGACCGCTACTTCCAGGATCCCGGCGCCGGCGCGGAGAAACTGGTGCCGGAGGGGATCGAGGGGCGGGTGCCCTACAAGGGGCCCCTGTCGGCCATCGTGCACCAGCTGACGGGGGGGCTGCGCTCCGCCATGGGCTACACCGGCTGCGAGGACATCGAGCAGATGCGCTCCCGCCCGGAGTTCATCCGCATCACCGGGGCGGGGATGGCGGAGTCCCACGTGCACGACGTCTCGATCACCAAGGAGCCGCCCAACTACCGGGTGTCCTAAGAGACGCGGGGGCCGCCGGGAAGGCGGAGCATGTCGCACAGCAGCATCCACGACCAGAAGATCCTCGTCCTGGACTTCGGCTCCCAGTACACCCGGCTGATCGCCCGGCGCGTGCGGGAGGCGGGGGTGTACTGCGAGATCCACGACCCTGCCATCGACCGGGCGGCCTTCGAGGCCTTCGCGCCCGCCGGCGTGATCTTCACCGGCGGGCCGGAGTCGGCCGCGGCCGGCGCCGCGCCGCGGCCGCCGGAGTTCCTGTACGAGGCGGGGATTCCGGTGCTGGGCATCTGCTACGGCATGCAGATCATGGCGGAGCGTTTCGGGGGCCGGGTGGAGGCCGCCGAGCGCTCGGAGTTCGGGCATGCCCGGGTGGCGGTGGCGGCCGGCAGCCGGCTGCTGGGCGGGCTGGCGGACGGGTCGGCGGACATCAATGAGCCGGTTTCCGGCGGGCCGGACCCGGAGGCCGGGACGGCGGCCGGCGGGGAAATGGACGCGTGGATGAGCCACGGCGACCGGGTGGCGGCCCCGCCGCCGGGCTTCGCCGTCGCCGCCTCCAGCGCCAACGCGCCGGTGGCCGCCATGGAGCACGGGGAAAGGCCCCTCTACGGCCTCCAGTTCCACCCGGAGGTGACCCACACGCCCCTGGGCCGGCGGATCATCGAGCGCTTCGCGCGCGGCATCTGCGGCTGCGACGGGCGCTGGACCCCGGCGGGCATCGTCGAGGACGCGGTCGCGGCCGTCCGGGAAAAGGTGGGCCGGGACCGGGTGCTGCTGGGGCTGTCCGGCGGGGTGGACTCGGCGGTGACGGCGGCGCTGCTGCACCGGGCAATCGGCGACCGGCTGGTGTGCGTGTTCGTGGACAACGGGTTGCTGCGCCTGGACGAGGGCGATCAGGTGATGGCCGCCTTCGCCGAGGGCATGGGGGTCCGGGTGGTGCGGGCGGACGCCGAGGAGCGGTTCCTGGCGCGCCTCGAAGGCGTCTCCGATCCGGAGGAGAAGCGCCGGCGCATCGGCAACGCCTTCATCGAGGTCTTCGAGGAGGAGGCGGGGAAGCTGGGGGATGTCCGGTGGCTGGCCCAGGGCACCATCTACCCGGACGTGATCGAGTCGGCCGGCGCCGCCGGCAAGGCCCGGGTGATCAAGTCCCACCACAACGTGGGCGGGTTGCCGGAGAAGATGAACCTGAAGCTGGTGGAGCCGCTGCGGGAGCTGTTCAAGGACGAGGTGCGCAAGATCGGGCTGGAGTTGGGGCTGCCGCCCGGGATGGTCCGCCGGCACCCCTTTCCGGGGCCGGGCCTGGGGG
>CAYSVD010000136.1:0-20023 GCA_964434395.1 uncultured Pseudohongiella sp. | reverse complement strand
GTACGATGATGCCGGATTTTTGAAGCGGGAGATGCGTCGTGGATGAAGATATGCCGGTCATGAAGAAACTCGCATCAGGCGAGGAGGTCGCCATGGGACCGGACGGCCGTCGGGCGCAACTCTTCACGCCCGGCATCGCCGGCCAACCGCCGCTTCTAGCGGGCCGGGAAAAAGAGTTGGGCGACTTGAAGATGGCGGTCTACAACATGCTGGGCACCGGTGCCGGAGGGCGCCCGATATTGCTGTTCGGTCCCCGAGGCGTGGGCAAGACCGCGCTTCTGGAAAAGTTTGAGATCGATTCGCCGTACGGCGCGGATATCAGATGCACCACCCCCAGCACGGGACTGGCCGACACGAACAACATTCCGAGAGTGTTGTTGAGCGATCAGGCTTTGTGGAAGAAATGGATCCCGAGCAAGGGGGGGATCGACATCGCGTCCGTCCTCGGCCTTAATTTCGAGTGGAATCTGGAAGAGGCCGACTCCGCCGAATTGATTAAAAACCGAATCATCAGCAAATGCGCCGAGCAACCGATGGTGCTGATAGTCGACGAGGCGCATATGCTGAGAGGACAAGCGGGCGAGTTTTTTCTCAACTACATGCAGGGCATTCTCAAGAAAAGCGCCAGGCTTCTGGTGGTGCTGGCGGGGACGCCGAACCTTCGTTCCGCCCTCAGCCGGATCGGGGCTTCATTTATCGGCCGCGGGGAGGATATGCGGGTGGGGTCGCTGTTCTGCGAAGATGCTCGGGAATCCGTCGAGATTCCCATCCGCGATGAACGCGTTTCCATCGATGAATCCGTGCTTGATGAGGTGGTGAAGGATTCGCAGGGCTATCCGCTTTTCCTGCAGATATGGGGACAGAAGCTCTGGGCGTCCCGGCCGAAGCCCGCCATGGACTCGATAGGATGGAATGAGTGCCAGGTTGTTCGGGATGTCGTCGAGAGGGAGAAGAATGCTCATTATCAAGGCTATTTCCAGGAAATCTCGGACCTGACTCATCTTATCCCTGCGGCGGCCATCGCAGAGGCGTTCAAACGGAGGGATGAGATGAGCGTAGAGGAAGCCTTCAGCATTGTCTTTTCAACCGTCGATGCTTCGTTGAATACTGTAGAACGGGATAAAATGGCGCATCTGATCATGGAACGCCTGAAGGCCAAGGATGTCATTTGGGAGTCCGGAGACGGCGTTGCGAAGCCTGCCTTGCCGAGTTTCCATGCGTATATCCTCAAGCATGCTAAGAAAAGGCTGGCCGCGTTGAGAAGAGTCGGCGCGGAGATCGATATCTGGCCGGGAGCATCCGAGATGTCGCCGGATGTCGACGCCCCGGCCGTTCCCCCCTCTGGCTGATCGGTCCCGCCCTTGCGAGGAGGCAGCCTGCATCGCGCTGCGCATCGAGGGATGAGACCGGTCGGGCCGGTCAGGGACGGGAGCTTCGCCGCATGTAATCCGAACCGACGCACACTTCAGAAAAAACGGACGCGGCGGATGAATTCCATGATGTGAGCGCCGTTCGCTTCGAGCGCTCCGGTCGTTCTCTCAAGAAATCTCAAACGGGCGGACGTCCATGTCTGATTCATCGAACCGCGACGAATCAGCCGCACCGGAATTGAAAGGTCGCATCCTCCTGCCAGCCCAAAAATTCCAGATCCTAGGCCGTATCGCGCGGATAGGCCCGCGCCAGCCGTCGCCACCCCCGCTCGTCGGCGTCGGTCCACCTGCGGTCGTCCGCCAGCAATGCGTCCACCCGCTTCGCGATCTCTTCCCTCGTCTTTCTCTTCGTCATCGTTTCGCCTCGTCGAAAAGTCTTCTGTTCATTGTCCAAGATCCTCGGGATCGTCGTCATGGGGCGGCGGTTCCTCGTTCAGTTGCTCCGCTTCCCATTCTTTGTAGATTTTATCGCCGCCTTCTACTTTCCATTCGACGTTACCGTTCGCCACCCTGCCGCAAACCACCGATGCGGCGGCGCTGACGCTATCGAAAGCGCAGTTCCCGTTGAAAACATAAACATCGCGATCTTGTCTCTTCAGCAACTCACCGTCTTCTATCGGACGGTAGTAAAGCTTTTCATAAGAGTAGGGTTTGGATTTTTTCCCTTTCCATTCGCCGCGCGCCTGAGACCCCTTAAGGATGACGAATTTGCCGTCTTCGTCCCTGACCAAGCGGGCCCGCAGGCCAACCGTGGGGAGAACAAGCTCGAAGAAGGTGAAATTCGATGGATCGTATGTCTTATCGGACTTGGAAGAATATTCCGCTTGAAACGCGTAGATGCCTACTGCTGGAAACATCATGAGCAGGTCGTTAAGAAAGTCCTTCATGTAGGATCGTTCGGATTCTCTGAGCCTTTGTAGCCGGGGCTTTGCTTGTTCTCCAATTTTTCTATTCGACCGGCTTTATTCGCGGCATCTATCAGGCTGGCTTCAAGGTGCAGGATATATGTCTTGTGCAGCCTTTGATCCGTGGATGTGACAAGAATCGCCTTGTCCCACCGATCCCACCACTCCGCCTTCGTTTCATGAGTTTTGATTCGTTTGGACATGTTGTCGCTTTCGCCGATGTAGCCGGTGTATGAACCATCCTGCTCTCCCGTAAGGAAATACGCGCCAGCGTATTCCGCCTCTTTTCGGCGCAACGCTTCGGCGATTCGCGTACGCGGCGTCGCGAGCACATGCCCGGTCCACCCGGGCATCCCCGCCGTCACCATGCCGTCGGAGTCGCCGTTGATGTAGTGAAGTTCGAGCGTTTTGCTTTGAATGAAACCCGTCACGATGCGCGCCCTCAAAATCCCGTCGTTCGGATGTCGCCGACGCCGAAACCCGCCGCCCGCACGGCCGCGAGGATCGCCGGCCTGTCCAAGTCCTCTCCGGCGACCACCGCGATGCCGGCATCGTGGTCGGCGCTCACATCCGCGACGCCGGCGACCCCGCCCGCGGCCCGCCGGACCGCGTTCGAGCAACCCTCGCGCGCCATGCCGCCGACCCGGAATTCAAGGCGCTCCATCGTCGGCCTCCGTCCCGCCTCGCCGGGGCCGCCAGCGCCGGAGCGTAAGGGAATTCGCCACCACGCTCAAACTGGAGAAGGCCATGGCGGCGGCCGCCTGCCACGGCTGCAGTCCGCCGAGGGCCGCCAGCGGCAGCCCGATCAGGTTGTACACGAAGGCCCAGAACAGGTTCTGGCGGATCTTGCGGAAGGTGCGGCGGCCGACCTCGACGGCGTCCGCCACCAGCCGCGGGTCCGGGCGCATCAGGGTGACGCCCGCGGTCTCCATCGCCACGTCCGTGCCGCCGCCCATGGCGATGCCGACGGCGGCCCGGGCCAGCGCCGGCGCGTCGTTGATGCCGTCGCCCACCATGCCGACCCGCGCGCCGCCCGCGGCCAGCCGCTCGATGAGGCGGGACTTGTCCTCCGGGAGCGTCTCCCCCCGCGCGCGCTCCCCGGGAATGCCCAGCCGCCGGCCGGCCGCGAGCGTCGTCCCCGCCGCGTCGCCCGAGACCAGCCAGGTCTCGATCCCCAGCGTCCGCAGCCGCTCCACCGCCTCCCGGGCGGCGGGTCGCAGCGCGTCCTCCAGCTCGAAGGCGGCCAGCAGCTCGACGCGCCCCTCGGCGCGCCGGCCCAGCCACACCGTCGTGCCGCCGTCCGGGGGCTTCGCCGGCGGCGGCTCCGGACTCTCCCCGGCGAACAGCCGCTCGTTGCCCAGCAGGTAGGCCTCCCCGTCCACCTCGCCCTCGACGCCCCGCGCCACCCGGCTTTTGAAGCGGGAGGCCGCGTTCGGCGCGAGCCCGCGCCGCTCCGCCTCCCGCGCGAAGGCTCGGGCGATGGGATGCTCGCTGCCCCGCTGCAGGGCGCAGGCGATCTCCAGCGCACGGCTCTCGTCCACGGCGCCGAGGATGCGCGTCCGGGCCAGGGTCGGATGTCCCTCGCTCAAGGTGCCGGTCTTGTCGAACACCACGTGGGTGAGGGTGTGGGCCTGCTCCAGGGTGGCGGTGTCCTTGACCAGGATGCCGGCGCGGGCGGCCGCGCCGGAGCCGGTCATGATGGCGGTGGGGGTGGCCAGCCCCAGGGCGCAGGGGCAGGCGATCACCAGGGTGGCCGAGGCGCTGAGCAGCGCCTGCTCCAGCCCGCCGCCGGCGAGCAGCCAGCCGGCGAGGGTGAGGGCGGCGACGGCGATCACCGCCGGCACGAACACGGCGCTGACCCGGTCCACCAGCCGCTGCACCGCCGGCTTGTCCGCCTGGGCGCTCTCCACCAGCCGGATCATGCGGGCCAGGGTGGAGTCCGCGCCCGCCGCCGCGGTCTCGATCTCCAGCAGCCCGTCGAGGTTGACGGCGCCGGCGGCGACCCGGTCCCCCGGCCCCTTCGGCGCCGGCCGGCTCTCGCCGGTGATCAGGGACTCGTCCACCTCCGTCTCGCCGCTCAGGATCACCCCGTCGGCGGCGATCCGCCCGCCGGGGCGCGTCACCACCACGTCGCCCTTCGCCAGCAACTCCGCCGGCCGCTCCTCGACGCCGCCGCCAGGCAGGCGCACCTCCGCTGTGTCCGGGCGCAGCGCCAGCAGCTCCTCGATGGCCGCCGCCGCCCCGCGCCGGGCCCGCGCCTCCAGGTGCTTGCCCGTCATCACCAGCGTGATGATCACGGCCGAGGTCTCGAAATACAGGTGGCCGTCCGCGCCCGGGGCGAACATCTGGTACAGGCTGAAGCCGTAGGCGGCGCTGGTGCCCAGGGCCACCAGCACGTCCATGTTGGCCCCGCCGCCGCGCAGGGAGCTTAAGGCCCCGCGGTAGAAGCGCCAGCCCAGCGCGAACTGCACGGGCGTGGCCAGCGCCAGCTCCATCCAGGGCGCCAGCAACGCGACGCCCGCCGCCATGGCCGCCATCTGCGCGACGAAGGGCGCGGTGAGCAGGGCGGCGAGGGCGATCTCCCGCCGCTCGCGCCGGGCCCGCGCGCGGGCGCGCCCGGCCTCCCCGCCGTCGGGGGACGCCGGCGCCAGCCGGCTTCCGGCCGCCGCCGCGGCGGCGGCCAGCGCCGCGTCCGGGACCATCAGGGCGACGCGGGCGATGCGCAGCCCGCCGGCGGCGGGCTCGACCGCCAGCACCCCCGGCACCGCCCGCAGCGCCGCCGCCAGGCCGTCCGGCGCCGGGCCGTCCGTCCGCCACAGCGTGGCGTCGACGCCGACCGCGAAGCCGGCGCGGCGCACCGCCGCCATCACCGTCTCCAGCCCCGCGCGCTCCGGATCCACATGGACCGCGGCCCGCTCCAGCGCCAAGTTGACGGCGGCGTCCCGCACCCCTTCGGCGCCGGCCAGCGCCCGCTCGAGGCGGGTCGCGCAAGCGGCGCAGGTCATGCCCTCGATGGCGAGGTCCAGCCGCTGCGCGGCGGCGCCCTCAGGCATCGGGATCCTCCGGCGCGCCGGGGCGCGGAGGATGGCAGCTGACCAGCCGGGTGCTCACGCTCATGTCCTCGCCGTAGCGCACGTCGAACATGCGCACGGGGAAGCGCCGCGTCCGGGTGTCCGCGAACCAGTGCTCCAGGGTGCTGCGCACCACCGGGAAGGCGATCTCGTCCCAGGGGATCTCCCGCTCGGCGAACATCCTCACCTCCAGCGACTCCGTCCCGGGCGAGAAATCGAGGTTCGCCAGCTCCGCCCGGAAGAACATGTAGACCTGGCTGATGGCCGGCAGGTTGAACAGGGTGTACAGGCTGTCCCCGCTCACCGTCACCACCGCCCCCGCCTCCTCCTGGGTCTCGCGGACGGCGCCGTCGAGACTGGTCTCGCCGTTCTCCATGAAGCCGGCGGGCAGGGTCCACGCGCCGCGTCGCGGCGGGATGGCGCGCCGGCACAGCAGGACGCGCCCGTCGCGGACCGGCACCGTGCCCACCACGTTGCGCGGGTTCTGGTAGAACACCCGGCCGCAGTCCTCGCAACAGTGGCGCGCCCGGTCGTCGCCGGCGGGGATCTTCAGCGCCAGCGGCGCGGCGCAGTGGGAACAGAACTTCATGGGAGGGGGCGCGGCGCCGCCGGAAGGGAAGGGGCATTGTAGGGGCCCCGCGGCCTAAAGTCACAGCCGGGTTCCGGTTCCTGTCCCGGTTCCGCGTACGTTGCGGCGCCGGACATTCCCGGCGGTCCTGAAAACGCTTGCCATCGCGATCGGCGGTCAGGCGGTGGCGTCGGGGGCGGCGCCGGAGTGGGCCACGGGCCGCGAGCGGGGGGCGCCTGAGGACGGCATCCCGCTGGAGGCGGAGCGGACGGCCGAGCGTCGGGCGGCGGACGCCCGGGACGCCGGCAGGCGGCCTCGTTCCGGTCCGCGCTCTCCGGCGCGGGCCGTTCAGTGGGGCCGGGTCTGGCGGGTCTCACGCCGTCGGCGGCGTCGGGCCGCCTTCTCGTCGTCGGCGATCTCGGCCGCGTAATGCTCCCGGGGCGTCGGCCGGAACGGGTTGTGGCCCCCGGCCGATCTCTCCAGTATCTCGGCCTCGTCCATGTCCTGGCCCCAGATCAGCGTCGGGTCGGCGTCCTGGATCGTCAGCCGGATCGCGCGGGCCGCCATCTCCGGCGTGAACCCGGCGCGATCCCGGTCCGGCGCCGTCAGCAGGTGCATGGCGAAGTGCTCGTCCAGTCCCAGCAGGCGCCGGGCCGTCTCGAAGAGGCCGATGGGGGATGCGGCCGCCGCCGCCCGGTCGCGCTTTCGGCCGAACATGGCCACGGCCCATGCGCCGATGCTCCCGACGCGGAGTTCGCCTTTACGCCAGGCCCAGGCCTCCATGCCGAAGGCGTTCAGGCCGCCTTCCAAGGTCTGTCGGATGCGTTCGGGACGGGCGGCCCGGCGCAGGCGTCGGCCGCGTTTCTTCGGCGGCATCGGGGCATGCTCCAGTCCCTGGATGCGTTTCGCCAGCTTCTCCATGCGCCGACCGTTCATGTCCGCCAGTCCCGGCGATCGGGGCCGGACGATGCCCGGATGGTGGATGAAGCGGCCGGCGCCGTCAACGGCATTATGGGGCATTATGGGGAATCGCAATTTCCGCGCGGACGTCGGAGATGTCGCCGGGGCGGGCGGACCACCGCAACATGAGGATGAGGACGACGACAAACAGGAGCGCCAGGGTCTCCATCAAGCAACGCCGCGGATTCGGATGCGGGCGAATGCGGCGACGGCCGCGTCATCGCCGCTCAAGACCGCCTTTCAGCGACGGCATCAAGGCCCGCCGTCCCAATGCGCCCCCGCGCTTCTGATGGACGCCGGGCGTCAGCGGGAGGGGGAAAAGGGAGCCGGGGAAGGCCCGGGCTCAGATGCGCTTGATCTCGCAGTGCAGGCGGAACTTGCGGGAGGTGACGAAGGCCTCGATGTCCCGCAGCCGCATTTCCAGCTCGCCGAAGGCCCGGATGCACTCGGCCCGCTTCGCCCGGGCGGCCTTGCGGCCTTTCCGTGTCTTGCGGGCCTTTTCCCCGCCGCCGAGTCCCAGATCCTCCATGCCGAGCCCCATGTCGCCGGCCAGGTCGTCCAGCCCCAGCTCCTCCGCCAGGCCGGAGGCGCCGGACGGATCCGCCGCGCCGTCCAGATCCTCGTCGTTGCGGTAGGCGTTGCGGGACCGGCGCCGTTCCCGGCGGCGCTCCCGCCGGGCCGTCCGCCGCTCGGCGCGGCGCTCGCGCCGGCGCCTGCGGCGCTCGCGCTCGACCTCGTCCAGAGTCCGGGGGTCGGGCTCGAACACGATCCAGCAGATGATGTAGGCCCAGACGGTGAAGGGGCCCAGCACGAAGAGGGACAGCACGGTCAGCAGCCGTACGGCGAAGTGGCTGACCTCCAGGTAGTCCGCCAGTCCGGCGCACACCCCGGCGATGCGCCGGTCCCGCTTGTTCTTGCAGATGGGCTTGTGGTAGTTCAGCGTGCGGAAATGCTCGAGGTTGGGCACCCGTCCGAAGAAGCCGCGGGCCCTGCGGCCGTTCGCGCTCCGGTCCATGCAGAACCAGACCGCGAAGTAGCCGACGGCCATCATCGGCCAGACCAGCACGCAGACCACGAAGACGATGCGCACCAGCGCGGCGGGCACGTCCAGCCATTCGGCCACGCCTGCGCAGACGCCCAGGAAGAGCCGGTTGTCGGGGTTGGCGCGCATCTAACCGCCCTCCCGGTCGTGCTGTTCCCGCCAGTCGGGGATCTCGGCGTCCAGGATGGACTCCAGGGTGTCCACCCGCTCTTTCAGCGATTCGGCCGCCGCCGCCAGCTCGTCGATGTCGTAGTCGCCGTCCGGGCTGACCTCGATGCGGCCGCGATCCTTGGTCGCCATCTTCACCCAGGTGGTGATGCTGCCGAAGGTGATCGCCACCAGGATGATGACAAATACTAAAGGGTCCATGGGAATACCGTCCTCGGATCGTCGGGGTTACTGGTCTTTGTTGAGCCGTCCCTTCATCGCCTGGAGCTCCTTGTCGATGGACTCCTGCCGTTCCAGCTCGTCGAACTCGCTCCGAAGGCCGCGCCGTTCGATGTGCGCGCTGTCCACTTGCCCTTCCATCTGGTCGATGCGCTTTTCGTAATACTCGAACTTGTCCATGGCGCTGTCAATGGAATGGTCGTGCAGATGGCGGCTCACATCGACCCGCGAGCGGGTGGCCTTGGTGCGCATCACGATGGTTTTCTGCCGGGCCCGGGCGTCGTTGAGCTTGGCCTGCAGCTGCTCGATCTCCACGCTGAGCTTGTCGAGGGTCTCGTCGAGCTTGCGAAGGTCCTGCTCGGTGATCTCCACGCTGGCGGTGATGTTGGCCTTCTCCACCAGGGCGGCCTTGGCCAGATCCTCCCGGCCCTTGGACAGCGCCAGCTCCGCCTTGGCCTCCCAGTCCGCCGCCTGCCTGCGCAGGCGCTCGGCGCGCCGGGTCAAGGTCTTTTTGTCGGCGATGACGCGGGCGGTGCCGCTGCGCACCTCCACCAGCGTCTCCTCCATCTCCTGGATGACCATGCGGATCATCTTCTCCGGGTTCTCGGCCTTGTCCAGCAGGGCGCTGATGTTGGAGTTGATGATGTCGGACATGCGTGAAAATATGCTCATGGCGGTCTCCCGTCTGTCGGCGGCCGCCGGGGCCGCCCGTGAATGTCTCGCCCGGTATTCAGCAGGTACCGTGCCAAGATGCCGTTTTTCGTTGCAAGTCGCTGATTTTCATGGAAACGCTCCCGCTCCGCTCGATGCCGCCCCTCCCGGGCGTGGCAAAAAAGCCCAACAGGTGGTAGTTTTCGCCATCCTCATGGCGATCCGGGGCGCCGCGCCGTCCCGCAGGCGGGACTTCGATGGCCGAACGCGACGCGCCGCGCATGATCGGCGAGTCCGCCAGTTTCCTGGAGATGCAGGAGCATCTCTCGGCGGTGGCGCCCCTCGGCAAGCCGGTGCTGATCGTCGGCGAGCGGGGCACCGGCAAGGAGCTGGTGGCCGCCCGGCTGCACTACTTGTCCCGGCGCTGGGAGCAGAGCTTCCTTAAGATCAACTGCGCCGCCATGAGCGAGACCCTGCTGGAGGCCCAGCTGTTCGGGCACGAGGCGGGCGCCTTCACCGGCGCCACCCGGCGGCGCAAGGGCTATTTCGAGCGGGCCGACGGCGGCACCCTGTTCCTCGACGAGCTGTCCAACACCGACATGTCCGTGCAGGAGAAGATCCTGCGGGTGATCGAGTACGGGGAGTTCGAGCGGCTGGGGGGCGGCGAGACCCTGCTGGTGGACGTGCGGATCATCGCCGCCACCAACGAGGACCTGCCGGCCCTGGCCCGCCGGAACCGGTTCCGGGAGGACCTGCTGGACCGCCTGGCCTTCGACGTGATCACCCTGCCGCCCCTGCGCGCGCGGGCCGAGGACATCCTGGTGCTGGCGGAGCACTTCGCCGTGGGCATGGTCAAGGAGCTGGGAGGCGAGTATTTCCCGGGCTTCTCCGGCAAGGCGAGGAGGGCCCTGTGCGGCCACCCCTGGCCCGGCAACGTGCGCGAGCTGAAGAACGTCGTCGAGCGGGCCGTGTACCAGAGCGGGGGCCGGAAGGTCGCCGAGCTGGTGTTCGATCCCTTCGAGTCCCCGTACCGGCCGAGCGCCCGGCCGGCGGCGGCGGACGGGGAGCGGTCGGCGGGGGAGCCGGAAACGCCCGCCGACGGCGACGGGACGGTGGACTTCCAGCGCCGGGTGCGGGAATTCGAGATCGGCCTGATCAACCAGGCGATGGAGCGGGCGCAGCGCAACCAGAAGCGGGCGGCCGAACTGCTGGGCCTCAGCTACCACCAGCTACGGGGCTACCTGCGCAAGTACGAGCTGAAGGGCTAACCCTGTCCCACAATCAGCAGGATGTGGGAAAGCAGGGCGGGGTTTGTCCCACGTATGAGACAGCGGGTCGCGGTTTTTCCCACAATCGGCCGGATGTGGGACGATGGAGCGGGGCTTGTCCCACGTGTGGGGCAGCGGGTCGTGGTTTTTCCCACAATCGGCCGGATATGGGACGATGGAGCGGGGCTTGTCCCACGTATGGGACAGCGGATCGTGGTTTTTCCCACAATTGGCCGGATATGGGAAGACGGGGCGGGGTTTGTCCCACGTGTGGGACAGCGGATCGTGGTTTTTCCCACAATCGGCCGGATATGGGAAAGCAGGGCGGGGTTTGTCCCACGTGTGGGACAACGGGTCGTGGTTTTTCCCACAATCGGCCGAATATGGGAAAGCGTGGCGGGGCTTGTCCCACGTGTGGGACAGCGGATCGTGGTTTTTCCCACAATCGGCCGGAAATGGGACGATGGAGCGAGGTTTGTCCCACGTATGGGACAGCGGGGCGGCTTTTTTCCCACAATTGGCCGGATATGGGAAGACGGGGCGGGGTTTGTCCCACGTGTGGGACAGCGGATCGGTTTTTTCCCATAATCGACTGGATATGGGATAATGGAGCGACGCTTGTCCCGCCGTGTGGGACAGCGGGTTCGGGTTTGTCCCAAAAAGCGCGAAAGCGAGACAAAATCTGAAAATCGGCGCAAGCCTACCTAGGGGGGGGTGTTGGGGGGGCTAGCTTGGGCCTAGTTGGCTTGGGCCCATCTTGATCAAGGAGAAGTCCGCATCCTTCCTTCCGTTGGGGGTGGCGACGGATGCAGGCATCGTCCACCAACGCCTGCAGGCGCCCAATGCTGAGTTGAATATGGAGATCAGATCAGGTTGAAAGCGCATGATTCCACCACTGGGATGAAGTGCGGATAGCGGATTTCATTGATGGACTATAGGAATGCGCCCACGTTCGAGGAAACGACATGACAGTGCGCTATCACCTTGATGGCTTCCCGCCCAGCGACTTGGAATGGGTCCGTTTGGTTCCGTTGATCAGCAAGGCGACTGCCGCCATTGCGGAGTACAACGGTCTGTTCAAAGCAGTTCCGAATGCTCATGTTCTGCTGTCGCCGTTGGTCATACAGGAAGCATCGCTTTCATCCAAGATTGAAGGGATAAACGTCAGCGTGAGCGATGTCCTGACGGTTGAAGCCGGAGTCAAGGCGGATCAGTCCATGCGAGATGACGTTGAGGAGGTTATGAACTATCGCCGCGCGCTTCTATCCGCTGCCAAGTCCTTGGAGACCCGCCCCCTGTCACTGCATTTGGTGCGGGAAATTCACGGCTTGTTGTTACGAGGCGTACGGGGACGCGACAAGAGTCCGGGCCAGTTTCGTGATCGACAAAATTGGATCGGAAAGCCAGGGTCCAAGATTGAGAACGCCGTCTACGTTCCCGTATCCCTTGAACACCTGCACACGACGCTTGAAAGGTGGGAAAAGTACGTCAAAGACACAACTCAGCCGGATCCATTGGTGCAGTCTGCGGTCATGCATGCGGAGTTCGAGGCGATTCACCCCTTTAGGGACGGCAATGGGCGATTGGGCCGCATACTTATTCCGTTGTTTCTCAAGGAGCGGGGAATTTTGGACAAACCCAATTTTTACATGAGCGGTTACCTGGAAAGCCACCGGAGGGAATATGTGGAGGCCCTGAATGCCGTCTCCGGCGATGGTGCTTGGACGGAATGGTGCCTGTTTTTTCTGAATGGGATTTTCGAGCAGGCGCAAGAGAATCAAGGCAAGGCGCAAGCTATCCTGGATCTTTACCGAAAGATGCAACATGATGTGACTAAATCGACGCGTTCCAAACATGCTCTGCCCGCGGTGGATGCCTTGTTTTCAAGACCAATCTTCTCACACGCCACCTTTGTGAAAGATTCCGGGATTCCAAGGCAAACAGCGCATCGGATCATCAAGTTGCTGCGCGAAAAGCAAATAATTGCGACAGCCGATAAGAACGGCTCTCGACACCCCGCCGTTTTCGTTTTTTCGGAGATCATCGACATAACGGAGGGGGAGGGGACTCTGGGTTCTCGCTCGTGACGTAACCCGAAAGGCGGACGGGTCGGCCTGTCCCAAGATGGCCACGCCGGTTCAAGAGGGAAAGGCCGGAGGCCGAACGGCAAGGGGGCGTTCAAGCCGGGAGGGCCCGGGCCGCGGAGGAAGCCAGGGCGGGGCCCGGGAAAGATTCTGCGGGGACGAACCGACCGGGAGCCTTCGCGGCGCCGGCGGTCCCGCTCCCGAGCGGCCCCCGCCGCCCGGCTTTCAGTCGAAATCCCTAAGCAGGGACTCGGTGACCTCGGCCGGCACGGGCTCGGTGCTGTGCCGGTATTCCGGATGCTCGCTGCGGACCGCCCAGCGCGCGCCGGCCCGGGCCGCGGCGATCATGCCGCGGCTGAACTCGTAGCGCAGGAAGTGCACCGCCGAGGTCTTCTCGTCGGTGGTCCGGGACAGATCCTCGTTGGCGATCGCGTAGACCGGCTCGAAATCCCCGATCTGGATGTGGACCTGCCGCTCGATGCCGATCAGCCGGCGCAGCCGCTCCCGGCGCTCGTTCTCGTCGGGGTACTCCAGCATGAACGTCACTTTGAGGTTGCTGCCGTCCGGGATCAGGGGGTTGTAGGCCTTGAGCTCCTCCTCCAACTCGCCCTCGTCGGAGAGCTTCTCGGCGCGGATCATCTCCAGCACTTGGTAGCGCATCAGCATGTAGTCCTCGAAGTGCAGCGTGGCGTTGGGGCCGAGCGCCACCCGCCGCGTCTTCTTGTGCTCCATGATGGCCTGGCGGATGGCCGGACGTATCTTCTCGTAGTCCGCCGCCGGCATCAGGTCGGTCAGCGTGATCTTCTTCATGGCGATTTTCACTCTGTTAGGTGGTTCCATAAGCCCGGCTCCTAGATGCCATACGCCATGCGCAACAGATCGATGGGATGGGCCGCTTTTTTGTCTCCGTCCAGGTTGCGCTCGATGTGCCGTCCGGCCACCGGGCAGTCGCTGCCGTAGTGGTCCGGCGCCAGCTCGTCCATCCGGCGCGCCACCGGGCGGACGATCTTGACGGCGGCGTCGAAGGTCTCCGACTTCACGCCGTAGGTGCCGTCGTGCCCCGAGCAGCGCTCGACCGGATGCACCTCGGTGCCCTCGATCAGCTCAAGCACCTGCCGGGTCTTCGGGCCGATGTTCTGGACCCGCTGATGGCAGGCCGCATGGTAGCCGACCGTGCCGAGCCCGCGCCGGAAGTCCGTCTTCAGCCGCCCCTCGCGGTGCAGCTCGTGCAGGTACTCGAAGGGGTCGCGGAAGGCCGCCGCCACCGCCGCCACCCGCTCGTCGTCCGGGAACATCAGGGGCAGCTCCTGCTTGAACATCAGTACGCAGGAGGGCACGGCGGCGATGATGGCGCAACCGGCCCGCGCGCTCTCGAGCAGGGCGGGGACGTTGCGCTCCATCAGCAGCCGGACCGCATCGAGATCCCCCAGCTCCAGCTTGGGCATGCCGCAGCAGAACTCCCGGCCCGCCAGGAACACCTCCACGTCGTTGTGCTCGAGCACCCGGATCAGGCTGTCGGCGACGTCCGGCTCGTTGTAGTTGCAGTAGCAGGTGGCGAACACCGTCGCGCGCCGCCGCTCCGGCCCGCCGTCCGCCGCGCGCTTCGGGTCGAAGAGCCGCGCCGCGTGCCGCCGGCGGGCCGGCTTCGATGCGTAGCGGGGCAGCCAGGCCTTCCGGTGGATCCCGAACAGGCGGTCCAGCAGGCGCCGCGCCGGGCCGTTGCGGGCGCCGAGGTTGATCAGCGGGTTGACGAGGGGGGCCGAGGCGGTCCGGCCCACCAGGTCGGTGCTGGCGATGAGCCGGTCCCGCAGCCGGCCGCGGTCCTTCCGGAACTTCACCGCCTTGGCCCGCAGCATCAGGTGGGGGAAGTCCACGTTCCACTCGTGGGGCGGCACGTACGGGCACTTGCTCATGTAGCACATGTCGCACAGGTAGCACTGGTCGACCACCCGGCCGTAGTCCGCCGGATCCACCCCGTCCACCTCCATGGTGTCGCTTTCGTCCACCAGGTCGAACAGGACGGGGAAGGCGTTGCACAGGCTGACGCAACGGCGGCAACCGTGGCAGATGTCGTAGACCCGCGCCAGTTCCCGGTCGAGGCTGCCCTCGTCCCAGAAGGCCGGGTCGTCCTGCCCCAGCGGGTGGCGGACCGGGGCCTTGAGCCCGCCTTCCGCGCCCGCCATGGCCATCGCGTCCGCCGTCCCGCGCGCGCCGCCGCGCCGCTACTCGTCCAGCGTGTCGAGGGCCTTCTGGAAGCGGTTGGCGTGGGAGCGCTCGGCCTTCGCCAAGGTCTCCATCCAGTCCGCGATCTCGTCGAAACCCTCGTCGCGCGCGTCCTTGGCCATGCCCGGGTACATGTCGGTGTACTCGTGGGTCTCGCCAGCCACCGCCGAGCGCAGGTTGTCCGGGGTGCTGCCGATCGGCATGCCGGTGGCCGGGTCGCCCACCTGCTCCAGGTACTCCAGATGGCCGTGGGCGTGGCCGGTCTCCCCCTCGGCGGTCGAGCGGAACAGGGCGGACACGTCGTTGTACCCCTCCACGTCGGCCTTCTGCGCGAAGTACAGGTAGCGGCGGTTGGCCTGGGCCTCGCCGGAGAAGGCGGCCTTGAGGTTCTCCTCGGTCTTGGTTCCTTTCAGCGTCATGACAGCTCTCCTTGAGTTGGCTGATGCGGGCATTGTAGCAGGAATTCCGCCGGTCCGGGACACCCGCCCCCCGGACCGTCCGAGGCCAATTTAGGGGCGTTTCGTTATCAAATACAATGG
This sequence comes from uncultured Pseudohongiella sp., assembly GCA_964434395.1. Lineage (GTDB taxonomy): Bacteria > Pseudomonadota > Gammaproteobacteria > Pseudomonadales > Pseudohongiellaceae > UBA9145. The sequence goes on along the minus strand of CAYSVD010000136.1, from coordinate 4,895 downwards.
ATTTTTTCAATGTTATAATCGTTTTTTTCGATAAAAGACCCGGCCATGACCCCCTCGGTCCGCCAGCTCAGGTACATCTGCGCCGTGGCGGAGCACCGCCACTTCAGCAAGGCGGCGGCCGCATGCTTCGTCACCCAGTCCACCCTGAGCGCCGCCGTGCGGGAGCTGGAGAGCCGCCTGGGGGTGGTGATCTTCGAGCGCGACCGCAAGAGCGTGCGGGTCACCCCCCTCGGGGAGCGGCTGGTGCGCCAGGCGCGGGTGGTGCTGGGGGAGGTGGAGGATTTCGTGGGGCTGGCCGGCGTCGGCGACGAGGTGCTGGCGGGGGAGCTGCGCCTGGGGGTCATCCCCACCGTGGGGCCCTTCCTGCTGCCGCGGCTGCTGGGCGCGTTGCGCGAGAGCTACCCGAAGCTCAGGCTCTACCTGCGCGAGGACGTCAGCGAGCGGCTGGTCCGGGAACTGCGGCAGGGCCAGCTGGATCTGCTGATCCTGGCCTTTCCCTATCCGTTGCCGGCGACGGAGACCGCGCCCCTGTTCCGGGACGAGTTCCTGCTGTGCCTGCCGCCGGGGCACGCGCTGGAGAAGGAGCCCCGGGTGCGCCAGCGCCGGTTGCGCGGCGAGCGCCTGCTGCTGCTGGAGGAGGGCCATTGCCTGCGCGAGCACGCGCTGGAGGCCTGCCAGCTGGACGGCGCCGCCACCGACCTGGTCTACCAGGGCACCAGCCTGCACACCCTGGTGCAGATGGTGGCGGGCGGTCTGGGGCTCACCCTGCTGCCGGCCCTGGCGGTTCGGGCCGACGTGCTGGGCGAGACCCGGCTGGCCCTCAAGCCCATCAGCGGCGGGGACGCGTTCCGGGAGATCGGCATGGCCTGGCGCCGCTCCGATCCGCGCCGGGCCGACTACCTGTCCTTGGCCGCCTTCATCCGGGACCATGGACCCGTCCGGTAGCCCGCCGGCGGGCCTCGTCCTGGAGGGCGCCGCCATCCACCTGTGGCGGGCCGATGTCCGGGACTTCGGGGAGGCGGCCGCGGCGCGCCAGCCGGCGGCGGCCGGCGGCGCGCGGCATCGGGCCGGGCGGCTGCTGACCCGCGCCGTGCTGAGCCGCTACCACCCGGAGGTCGCCCCGGAGGATTGGCGCTTCGTCCGGGACCCCCGCGGCCGGCCGGCGGCCGCCGGCCCGTTGGATCCCGCGGCCGCGCCGCGCTTCAGCCTGTCCCATTCCGGGTTCCTGCTGGCGCTGGCGGTGAGCCGCCTGCCGGAGGTGGGGGTGGATCTCGAGGCGGGCGGGCGGTCGCGGCCGGTCGAGCGCATCGCCGCTCGCTGCTTCTCCGAGGCGGAGCGGGCGGCGCTGGCGGCGTTGCCGGCGGCCGAGCGTCCCGGCCGCTTCCTCGCCCTGTGGACCCTCAAGGAGGCCTGCGCCAAGGCCTTGGGCGGCGGACTGCCCGCGGTCCTGCGGGAGGCGGCCTTCGCCTTCGAGGGCGAGCGCGGGCTGCGCCTTGAGGGGCCGCAGTGGCCCGGCGGCCGCTGGCGCTGCTGGCTGCTGGAGGAGGCGCCGCATCTGGCGCTGGCGGTCCGCGGCCCGGCGGCGGAGATCCCCCTCCGCACCTTCCGCGCCCGCGGCCCCGGGAGCTGGCGGGAGGCGCCGACGGCCGTCGCGCGCGCCGGCGCCGCCGGCGGATAGGCCGCGCTGGCGGCGCGGCGGAGAGCGGCTGGCATGGAGGCGCGGCGGCGGGTATGCTGGCGGGACGATGGACGGTCCGGAGATCACAGCGCGGGAGGAGCGGCCGGCGGCCGAGCAGGCCGCGGTGCGCGAGCAGCTGGCCCGCGCCAAGGCGCCGCCGCGCCCGTCCCCGCGGCGCGGCGCGGCGCTCAAGCGGCGGCTCGCCCGCCTGCTCGAGGCCCGGCGGGCCCGCCTGGTGGCCCACTACTACACCGGCCCCGAGCTGCAGGATCTGGCGCAGGAGACCGGCGGCTTCGTCGGCGACAGCCTGGAGATGGCCCGCTTCGGCCGCGACTGCGGCGCGGAGACGCTGCTGGTGGCGGGGGTGCGCTTCATGGGCGAGACGGCGAAGATCCTAAGCCCCGGCAAGACGGTGCTGATGCCGGAGCTGGCCGCCACCTGCTCGCTGGACATCGCCTGCCCGCCGGATGCCTTCGCCGACTGGTGCGACCGGCATCCGGACCGCGCCGTCGTGGTCTACGCCAACACCTCGGCGGCGGTCAAGGCTCGGGCCGATTGGGTGGTCACCTCCAGCATCGCGCTGGAGGTGGCGGAGCACTTGAAGGACCGCGGCGAGAAGATCCTGTGGGCGCCGGACCGCCACCTGGGCGCCTACATCCGGCGCGCCACCGGGGCGGACATGCTGCTGTGGGACGCCGCCTGCGTCGTGCACGAGGAGTTCAAGGCCCGGGGCCTCGAGCAGGCGCGGGCCCTGCATCCCGGCGCGGCGGTGCTGGCCCATCCCGAATCGCCCGCCGCCGTGCTGGAGATGGCGGACCTGGTGGGCTCGACCACCCAGATCCTGCGGGCCGCCGCCGAGTTGCCGCACCGCGAGATCATCGTGGCGACCGACCAGGGGCTCTTCCACCAGCTGCGGCGGGCGGCCCCGGACAAGGAGTTCATCGTCGCGCCGACGGCCGGCCGCGACGCCACCTGCCGCAGTTGCGCCCGTTGCCCCTGGATGGCCATGAACTCGCTGTCGGCGGCGGTCGCGGCCCTGCGCGACGGGACGGGCGAGATCCTCGTGGACGCCGGCACGGCGGCCCGGGCCATGCGCCCGCTCCGGCGGATGCTGGACTTCGCGGCCGAGCGCGGCCTGGCGGTGAAGGGGCGGGCCTAGCGGGCGGACTTCGCGGCAATGTGATTGCCGTCCGGGAGCGCGCCGCGGCGCTCCAAGTCGGCTTTTCAGCCGGCGCACCCCGTCGCGACGCATGATGCCGTTTCGCTCCGCCATTCAGGTCGACCGGCCGGATGCCGGCCGATGAGCGGAGAGCGTCGCGGTTCGAGCGGTTTCCATCGCGATCGCGACGTCCCGTTGCGGCGCTTATGGTTCCCACATGCCCTTCGTCGGGCTTTGTCTAAATCCTCATACACCCGATACGCAACCTCGTAAAACAAACTCCTCTCATCGCCTCGGTCCAGCTCTAAGACGAAAGGATTATGTCTTCAACGAGGGACGCGTCCATCGCGCCGAAAAAGTCGTCCAAAACATCTTTCTGCAGGTTTATCCGCTCAAGTCTTTGGCATGAAATCTGGGGGTCACTCTTAGCGCATCGTACCCATAATAATCGTTGGCGGTATGCTCAAGCCTGATTTCACCAACGTTATATTTTTCAGCAAGGTATGGAGCCAGATTGTTCAACACCTTCGCCACATGAGGCTTCCTCGCGAGAAAATCCCCGATTTCCCTCCTGTTCACACACGACGAGTAGGCGGGCATCAGGCCCAGCTTGCTCAAATCGCCGCGCCCGTCATGCCATGACTGCTGAAAGCCGGTTTCAAACATGGAGGCTCAGTCCTCGATCTCCCGCGCCCGCCGCAACCGCTCCACCTCCCGGACGCGGTGCCGCAGCCGGGCCTCGACGGCCGGTCCCGCGCCGGCCTCCGACTCGACGCGCAGCGCGAACATCAGTTGCTCCCGGGCCCGGCCGTAGTCGCCCACCAGCGTGAAGTACTCGGCCCGGGCCTGGTGCACCTTGCTGATGTTGCCCGCCTGGCCCCAGGTCTCCGCCAGTCGGTACCACAGGTGGTGGTCGTGGCGGCGCAGGCCTGCGTGCCGCTCCATCATGCGGGCCGCCTCGCTGTAGGCGCGGGACGCGACCAGCGCGTCCGCGTAGGCCATGGTCAGCGGGTGGTTGTCCGGGTTGATCTCCAGATGCCGCTCCAGGAACGCCATGGCCATGCCGGGCTCGTTCTGCCGGGTGTAGATCTCCGCCTGGGTGACCACGTAGCTGATGCGGTTGGGATCCCGCTCGAGCAGCGGCGCCAAGGTCCGGGTGGCGGCGGCGAACTCCTCGTTCTCCCGCAGCGCCACCGCCAGCGCGTAGCGGGCGGCATCCCGGGTGAACGCGTCCCCGGCGGCCTCCAGCTCGCCGCGTAGCCCGTCCGCCAGCGCCGCCTTGTCGGGGGCGTGGCGGCCGACGACCCGGGCCCGCATGGCCTGGTACTCGAGGCTCCGCCGGTAGTCGCGCCGCGGGTAGCGCGCGGCCCGGCCCCGGCTGTCGGCGATCCGCGACTCGGTCAGCGGATGGGTCAGCAGGAATTCGGGCGGGCGCCGTCCGAAGCGGTTCTGCTCCAGCAGCCGCTCGTACATCAGGGCCTGGGCGGCCGGGTCGTAGCCGGCGTTGAACAGGGTGTCTTGGCCGACGCGGTCGGCCTCGGTCTCGTTGCTGCGGCTGAAGCGCAGCCGCTCGTCCAGCGCCAGCCCCTGGGCGGCGGAGACGGCCGCGGCGCCGTGCCCGGCGTCGGAGGTCGCCATCACCAGGATCCCCGCCAGCACCGCCGCCAGCTGGCCGAGCCCGGCCGTCTGGGCCTCGTCCACGCCCCGGGCGAAGTGGCGCTGGCTGACGTGGGCGATCTCGTGGCTCACGACCGAGGCGAACTCCGCCTCGGAGCCGGCGCGCAGGAACAGGCCGGTGTTGACCCCGATGACGCCGCCCGGCGCGGCGAAGGCGTTGATCTCCTCGCTGTCGATGATCACGAAGGACAGCCGGTGGTCCTGGAGCTGGCTGCGGGAGGCCAGCCGGTAGGTGACGTTCTCGAGGTAGTCGTTCAGCAGGGCGTCGGGGACGGTGGGCGCGCCGCGCCGCAGCCGGCTCAGGAACTGCTGCCCCATCCGGTACTCCCGCTCCAGGCTGACGGCACCGCTGATGCGGTCCCCGAGGGAGGGCAGGGCGGG
>CAYSVD010000135.1:0-14175 GCA_964434395.1 uncultured Pseudohongiella sp. | reverse complement strand
ATTCAAGGCCGGCCGGTTGAACCGCCGGTTGGACAGGGCCGATTCCAGCGGGTCAGCGGGCGCCGATGCCGACGAGCGGGCATCGACGGGCATCGACGGTTTTGAACCGCCGCGGCATCGACGGTATACTGCGCCCTTTTTTGCGCCGTATCCAGACCGACGGCGGGAATCAGGCATGACGATCCAGATCTGCGTGCCCCGGGAGCTCCGCGAGGGCGAGCGCCGGGCGGCGCTGACGCCCGAGACGGTGAAGCGGCTCGTCTCCGCGGGCGTCCAGGTGAGCGTCGAGTCCGGCGCCGGCGAGGGAATCGGTTGCGCGGATGCCGGTTTCGAGCAGGCCGCCATCGTCGGCGACGGCGAGGAGCTGTTGCGCCGGGCCGACGTGCTGCTGGTGGTCAACCCCCCTACCGCCGGGCAGATCGAACTGCTCCGCGAAGGCGCCGTCGTCATCGGCTTCCTGGCCCCCCACGCCGATCCCGGACGCTTCAGCCTCCTCGCCGCCCGGCGGGTCAGCGCCCTGGCGATGGAGCTGGTGCCGCGCATCTCGCGCGCCCAGGCCATGGACGCCCTGTCCTCCCAGGCCTCCGCGGCCGGGTACAAGGCGGCGCTGATCGCCGCCGGCCTCTCGGGCAAGTTCTTCCCCATGCTGACCACGGCCGCCGGCACCATCCGGCCGTCGAAAGTGCTGGTGATCGGCGCCGGCGTCGCCGGACTGCAGGCCATCGCCACCGCCCGGCGCCTCGGCGCCATGGTGGAGGGCTACGACGTGCGGGCCGAGGTCAGGGAGCAGGTGGAGTCGCTGGGCGCCCGCTTCGTCGATGTCGGAATCAAGGCCGAGGGCGCGGGCGGCTACGCCCGGGAACTGACGGACGAGGAGAAGCGGCGGCAACGCGAGATCCTGGCCCGGCACGTCGCCGGCGCCGACGCGGTCATCGCCACCGCGGCCATCCCCGGCAGGCTGGCGCCGCGCATCATCGACCGCGGCATGGTGGAGAGCATGCGCGGCGGGGCGGTGATCGTCGATCTCGCCGCCGAAAGCGGCGGCAACTGCGAACTGACCCGGGCGGGCGAGACGCTGACGCACCACAACGTCACCATCCACGGCCCGGTCAACGTGCCGGCCATGATCGCCAATCACGCCAGCGAGCTGTACGCCAAAAACCTGCTCAACCTGCTGGACCTGCTGATCAGGGACGGCGAGATCGTCATCGACCTGGACGACGAGATCATCAACGACAGCCTGGTCACCCACGACGGGCGGATCCACCACGCCGGCGTGAAGGCCCGGCTCGAGGGAGCGGAAACATGATCGAAGGAGGCGGAAGCGCGATCGAGGGACTCGCCGCCCTGTACATCTTCATGCTGGCCGGGTTCACCGGCTTCGAGGTCATCAGTCGGGTGCCGGTCATCCTGCACACGCCGCTGATGTCCGGCTCCAACTTCGTGCACGGCATCGTGCTGGTCGGCGCCATGTTCGCGCTGGGCATCGCCGAGACCCCGGTCGAGCAGGCCGTCGGCTTCGTCGCCGTGCTGCTGGGGGCGGGCAACGCGGTGGGCGGCTACGTGGTCACCGAACGCATGCTCGAGATGTTCAGGCCCAGCAAGAAAGAAGACGGCGGGAGCTAGGCCATGGCGCTGGCGGACACGGCCGTTCAGGCGGCGTATTTCCTCGCGGCGGCCGTCTTCATCGTCGGCCTGAAGCAGATGAGCTCGCCGGTCACGGCGCGGCGCGGCATCCTGTGGGCCGGCGGCGCCATGGCGCTGGCGACCGCGGCGACCTTCGCCGCCCCGGAGGTCTCCGGCGGCGGCCGGGCGGCCGTCAACATCGGGCTGATTCTGCTCGCCATCGCGCTCGGCGGCGGCTACGCGTGGATCGGCGGGCGGCGCGTGGCGATGACCGACATGCCGCAGATGATCGCCATGTACAACGGCATGGGCGGCGGCGCGGCCGCTGCCATCGCCGCGGTGGAGCTGCTCAAGGCCGCCGCCGCGGTGCGGACGGGCGATGCCGGGACCGTCTCCGGCTATCTGGGCCCGGACGTGGCCGTGCTGGCCATCTTGGGCGCCGTCATCGGCGCCGTGTCGTTCAGCGGCAGCATCGTCGCCTGGGCCAAGCTGGACGGGCGCCTTCACCGCTCGCGGCTGCTGCCCGCCCAGCATCTGGTCAACGCCGTCGTCGCCGCCGCCGCCGCCGGCTTCGCCGTCAGCCTGTATTTCAGCGCCGACACCGGCCAGATCGTCGCCTTTTTCGCGCTGGCGCTGGTGCTGGGCGTCTTCATCACCATTCCGGTCGGCGGCGCCGACATGCCGGTGATCATCTCCCTGTTCAACGCCCTGACCGGGCTGGCGGTGGGCTTCGAGGGCTATGTGCTGGGCAACGCCGCGATGATCATCGCCGGCATCGTGGTGGGCTCGGCGGGCAGCCTGCTCACCCACCTGATGGCGGCGGCCATGAACCGCTCCGTCGCCAACGTGTTTTTCGCCGGGGTCGGCACCGGCGCGGCGGACCCCGCCGCCGGCGCCGCCGGCGAGATGAAGGAGATCCAGGCCCAGGACGCCGGCATCCTCATGGGCTTCGCCAGCCAGGTCATCATCATCCCGGGCTACGGCATGGCGGTCGCCCAGGCCCAGCACAAGATATGGGAGCTGACCGAACTGCTGATCGGCCGCGGCGTGTCGGTCAAGTTCGCCATCCATCCCGTGGCCGGGCGCATGCCGGGGCACATGAACGTGCTGCTGGCCGAGGCCGGCGTGCCTTACGACCTCATCCACGACATGGAGGACATCAACGCCGACTTCGACAACACCACCGTCGCCTTGGTCATCGGCGCGAACGACGTGGTCAACCCCTCCGCCCGGACCGATGCCGCCAGCCCGCTGTACGGCATGCCGATCTTGGACGCGGACAAGGCGGAGAACGTGGTCGTCATCAAGCGCGGGCGCGGCGCCGGATTCTCCGGGGTGGAGAACCCGCTGTTCTTCGCCGACAACACGAAGATGCTGTTCGGCGACGGCCAGAAGGCGGCCGGCGAGCTGATCCAGGCCGTCAAGGAACTCAGTTAGACCGCCGCGTTGAGCGTCCAGCCGCCGCCCGGTCAGGAATTCCCCCGCGCCGGCCTGTGGCGGCGTCTGGGCGCCCTGCTCTACGACGCCTTCCTGGTCGTCTCCATCTGGATGCTGCTCGGCTACGCCGCGCTGTTTCTTTTCGGCCCCGAAGCCGTCCCCGTCGCGGCCGACGGGCGGGTGCGCACGGATCCCCGGATGGACGCGCTGCTGTTCGCGCTGATGGCGGGCAGCGCTTTCGGGTTCCACTGCCTGTCCTGGCTCCGCGGCGGGCAGACCCTCGGCATGGCGGCATGGCGCATCCGGGTGGAGTCGCGGGAGGGCGGACCGCCCGGGGCCGGACAGGCCCTGGTCCGCTTCGCCGCCGCCTGGCCCGCCTTCCTCCTGCTGGGGCTGGGCTACCTGTGGCTGTACCTCGACCCCCGGGGCGATGCCGTCCACGACCGGCTGTCCGGCACCCGGGTGGTGCTGTTGCCGAAGTCCCGGCGGACGCGGGCCGGCTAGCAGCCCAGATGCGTCCCGGCCCGGCGCAGATCCATCACCCGCTCGATGAATTCGCCGATCCGGGTGTCGGCCACCCTGACCGACTTGCCGAAGCGCACGCAGCCCTTGCCCCGGTTCAGCCCTTTCAGCAAGGAGCCGTCGGCGTCGACCCGGTCGAGATCGCCCACGTAAAGACTGACGTAGTTTTTCTGCGCGTTCAGGTGAAAGACGATGCCGGCATCGTCGGCGAAACTCAGCATCTTGTAGTTGATGCCCTCGGCGAGGCCGGGCGCGCGGGCGCGGATCGCATCGCGCAGATGCCGCACGGTCTCGCGCCGCCAGTCGTCCTCGAGGCGCCGCATGTACTCGGCGGGGGTGGCGGCGTCGTACTGCATGCCGGGATCCGAAAAGCGCCCGCGTCCGGGACTCACGCCGCCCGGCCGCGTTCCCGCCCCGACGGAGGCGGGAACGCGGCCGGCGTCTCCGCGGTCCGATGGCGGCCGCAGTCGAAGCGGTCCGGGCCTTCAATCTCGATCCGGGGCATGGCGGGCCTCTTGGCGGGCGAACGGCGGATGCCGGGATTCTACGACGGTTTGGGGCCGGATGGGTTCCATCGCCCCACCGCCGGCTCGGAGCCTGGACCGACCACCAGTGGACCGACCGCCTGTGGACCGACCGCCTGTGTTGCATAAGCGCCTGAACGCCCTTAGGATTGCGTCCTTTCAGCAACGTCGCGGGGTTCGGGACCGTCCATGCGCTACTCCATCAGGGCGGGCGCCGCCCACAAAAACAACGCCGAATGCGTGGTCGCCGCCGTCTGGAGCAAGGGCGTCCTGACCGACGAGGCCCGGGAACTGGACGAGGCCTCCGGCAAGGCCGTCAGCCGGCTGGTCCGCTCGGGGGACTTCGGCGGCGGGACGGGCGAGACGGCCCTGCTATACCACCTCCCCGGCATCGCGGCCCGGCGGGTGCTGCTGGTCGGCGCGGGCGAGCGGAAGCGCCTGAACGCGGCGAACGCGGCCCGGATGCTCGATGCGGCCCTGAAGGCGCTCGACGGCACCCGGGCCGCCGGCGCGCACTTCGCGCTGGGCAGCATCGAGGTCGCGGACCGCGGCGCCGGCTGGCTGGCCGAGCGGCTGGCCCAGGCGGGCGAGCTGCACAGCTACCGCTACAGCAAGGGCAGGGGCAAGAAGAACAGGCCCATGGCCGCCAAGGCCATCAGCCTGGCGCCCGCGCCGGACGCCGGACGCGAGCGCATCGAGGAGGCCCTGCGGCGGGGCCAGGTCATCGGCAGGGCGGTCAACCGGGCCCGGCGGCTGGGCGACCTGCCGGGCAACGTCTGCACGCCGTCCCGGCTGGCCGAGGAGGCGCTCGCGCTGGACAGGCAGTACCGCCGCATCGACGTCGAGGTGCTGGACGAGAAGGCGATGCGCAAGCTGGGAATGCATTCCCTGCTGTCGGTCTCGGCCGGCTCGGCCGAGGAGGCGAAACTCATCCTCATCCACTACCGGGGGGCGCCGGAGGCCAGCCGGCCCTACGCGCTGGTCGGCAAGGGCATCACCTTCGACACCGGCGGCATCAGCCTGAAGCCGGGGCGGGCCATGGACGAGATGAAGTTCGACATGTGCGGCGCCGCCGGCGTCATCGGCGCCCTGGCCGCGGCGGCGGGACTGAAGTTGCCGATCAACGTGGTCGGCGCCGTCGCGGCGGCGGAGAACATGCCCTCCGGCGCGGCCACCAAGCCGGGGGACGTGGTCACCAGCATGTCGGGCAAGACCATCGAGATCCTCAACACGGATGCGGAGGGCCGGCTGGTGCTGTGCGACGCCCTCACCTACGTGGAGCGGTACAAGCCCCGCTCGGTCATCGACATCGCCACGCTCACCGGCGCGGCGGCGGCCGCCCTCGATTCCCACGCCAGCGTCCTGCTGGGCAACGACCAAGCGCTGGCCGACGCCCTGCTCGACTGCGGCGAGGCGGCGCTGGACCGCGCCTGGCAGCTGCCCCTGTGGGACGAGTACCAGCGGCAGCTGGACAGCAACTTCGCCGACATGGCGAACATCGGCGGCCCCCGCGCCGGCGCCATCACCGCCGCCTGCTTCCTGTCGCGGTTCGCCGAAAAGCAGAAGTGGGCCCACCTCGACATCGCCGGCAGCGCCTGGCGCTCCGGCGCCCGCAAGGGCGCCACCGGGCGCCCGGTGCCCCTGCTGACGGAATACCTGAGCCGGCAGCGGCCGTGAGACCCTCTTGAGCGGCGGCGCCCGGGTCGCCTTCTACGAGCTGGAGGACGGAAGGCAGCGGCTCGCGCTCGCCTGCCGCCTGACGGAAAAAGCCCTGTCCCGGGGGCATCGCGTGTTCATCCAGGCCGCGGACGGGGGCCAGGCCCGCGCCGTCGGCCGGATGCTGTGGGAGCGCTCCCCCGACAGCTTCGTCCCGCACACGATGCTGGAGACGGACGATCCCGGGCGGGAGAAGGTCGCCGTCGGCACGGCGGAGCATCTGCCGTTGCACGACGACGTGCTGATCAATCTCGCCGGCCCGCCCGGCGAGGACTGGTTGCGCTTCTCCCGCATCCTCGAGATCCCGATCGCCGGGGACGGGACGCGGGAAAGCCGGAGCCGTTACCAGGCCCTGGGCCTCGAACCCGAAACCCACCGGATCAGAACCGGAACCAGGACCGGAACCAGGACCGGGACTTGACCCCCCGTGTATAATCACTCCTCTCTGGACATGATCCTCCCCGACGGCTGATGGACAAGACCTACCGACCTCGGCGGCTGGAGGAACGCTGGTACAAGATCTGGGAAGAGCGGGGGTATTTCGCGCCCCGGGGCGACGGCGCGCCCTATTCCATCGTCATCCCGCCGCCCAACGTCACCGGCCGCCTGCACATGGGCCACGGCTTCCAACACGCCATCATGGACGCCCTGATCCGCTACCACCGGATGCTGGGACGGGCGAGCCTGTGGCAGGTGGGCACCGACCACGCCGGCATCGCCACCCAGATGGTGGTGGAGCGGCGACTGAGCCGGGCCGGGAAAAGCCGCCGGGAGATCGGCCGGGAGGCCTTCGTCGAGAAGGTCTGGGAGTGGAAGCGCGAGTCCGGCGGCATCATCACCGAGCAGCTGCGGCGCATGGGCTCGTCCTTGGACTGGTCGCGGGAGCGCTTCACCATGGACGAGGGCCTGTCCCAAGTGGTGGAGAAGGTGTTCGTCGACCTGTACGACGAGGGGCTGATCTACCGCGGCGACCGGCTGGTGAACTGGGATCCGGCGCTGCGCACCGCGGTCTCGGACCTCGAGGTCGTCTCCGAGGAGGAGTCCGGCTCCCTGTGGCATTTCCGCTATCCCGTCGCCGGCGGCGGCCACGTCACCATCGCCACCACCCGTCCGGAGACGTTGCTGGGCGACACCGCGGTGGCGGTGCATCCGGACGACGAGCGCTACCGCGCCCTGGTCGGCGGACTCGTCGAGTTGCCTCTGTGCGGCCGGCGCATACCCGTCATCGCCGACGCGCATGTCGACCGGGCCTTCGGCACCGGCTGCGTCAAGATCACCCCGGCCCACGACTTCAACGACTACGAGGTGGGCCGGCGCCACGGCCTGGACATGATCAACATCTTCACCGAGGACGCCCGCATCAACGATGCCGCGCCGCCCGCCTACCGGGGGCTGGACCGTTTCGAGGCGCGCGAGAAGGTGGTGGCGGACCTCGCCGCGCTGGGACTGGTGGAGAAAATCGAGCCGCACGCGCTGAAGGTGCCGCGGGGGGACCGCAGCGGCGAGGTGATCGAGCCGTACCTGACCCGGCAGTGGTACGTCGCCGCCGAGCCGCTGGCCGGACCGGCCATCGCGGCCGTCGAAAACGGCGACATCGAGTTCACGCCCCGCGGCTGGGAGAACACCTACTTCAGCTGGATGCGCGGCATCCAGGACTGGTGCATCAGCCGCCAGCTGTGGTGGGGACACCGCATCCCGGCATGGTACGACGACGACGGCAACGTCTACGTCGGGCGCGGCGAGGCCGAGGCGCGGAAAAAGCACGGCCTCGCGGCCGACGTGAAGCTGCGGCGGGATCCGGACGTGCTGGACACCTGGTTCTCCTCGGCGCTGTGGACCTTCTCCACGCTGGGCTGGATGGACGACCCGGAGACTTTCAAGCGGTTCCATCCCACCAGCGTGCTGGTGACCGGCTTCGACATCATCTTCTTCTGGGTCGCCCGCATGATCATGATGACCCTGAAATTCACCGGACAGGTTCCCTTCCGGCAGGTCTGCATCACCGGGCTGGTGCGCGACGAGCGCGGCCGGAAGATGTCCAAGTCCAAGGGCAACATCCTGGATCCCATCGACCTGATCGACGGCATCTCGCTCGAGGCGCTGATCGAAAAGCGGACCTCCGAGACGATGCAGCCCCACCTGCGGCGGGAGGTCGAAGAGCGCACGCGGGAGTCCTTTCCGGACGGCATCGCCGCCCACGGCGCCGACGCCCTGCGCTTCACCTTCTACTCCCTCGCCTCCACCGGCCGCGACATCAAGTTCGACCCGGGGCGCATCGAAGGATTCCGGAACTTCTGCAACAAGATCTGGAACGCGGCGCGCTTCGTGCTGATGAACTGCGGGGACGGGGCGCCGGCCGGAGACGGCGGGGAGCGCGGCTCCGTCGCGGACCGCTGGATCGCGAGCCGTTTCGAGCGCGCCGCCGGGCAGGTGGCCGCGGCCATGTCCGGCTACCGCTTCGACCTGGCCTCCCAGGCCCTGCACGAGTTCGTCTGGGACGAGTTCTGCGACTGGTATCTGGAGCTGGTCAAGCCGGCGCTGCTCGACGAGGCGGAAAACCCGCGGCAAGCCGCCGCGGCCCGGCGCACGCTCGTCTCCGTCCTGGAGAAGACCTTGCGGCTGCTGCACCCCTTCATGCCGTTCATCACCGAGGAGATCTGGCAGAAAATCGCGCCGCTGGCGGGCGTCGAAGGCGAAACCGTCATGCTGCGGCCCTTTCCGGAGCCCGACGAGGGCAAGATCGACGCGGAGGCCGAAGAGCGGGTCGACTGGATCAAGGGCGTCGTCGTCGCCATCCGCAACATCCGCGGCGAGATGGGCGTTTCGCCGGCGAAGGGCATCGGCGCGCTGCTGCGCGCCGGCGGCGACCGGGACCGGGAGAACCTCGAGCGGCACCGAACGCACCTGCGCAAGCTGGCCCGGCTGGACAGCATCGAATGGCTGGACGGGGAGGCGCCCGCCGCGGCCGCCGCCCTGCATGGCCCGCTGGAGATCCTGGTGCCGCTGGCGGGGCTGATCGACGCCGGAGCGGAGCGGGCTCGGCTCGACCGGGAGATCGCCAAGCTGGAAGGCGGCCTGGCGGCGGCCGTCAAGAAACTGGGCAACGCCGGCTTCGTGGACAAGGCGCCGGAGGCGGTGGTGGCCCGGGAAAGGGAGAAGGAGCGGGAGCTGTCGGCCGCCCTGTCCGCATTGCGGGAAAAGCGGGAGCGGCTGGCCGGCCTGTAGGCGGAATCCCCGGCCGGCGGTCTCCCGCCGGCCGGGCGCGCTCAGGGCCCGTTCCCGAGGCCCGCCAGCCAGTCGGAGAACAGCGCCGCGCCCTGCGCCGCGGCCTCCCGCGCGAACCGCCGACCGTCCTCCCGCAGACCCGGCACGCTGATGCTGCGGTGGTCCAACTCGTGCACATGGCCCGCCAGCCAGCGCTCCAGCTCCCCGGCGCGCACCTCGATGTGGAACTGCAGCGCCAGCGTGTGATCCTCGACGGCGAATGCCTGGTTGGAGCACTTCGCCGTGGACGCCAGCGTCTCGCAGCCCGGCGGCAGCTCGAAGGCCTCGCCGTGCCAATGCAGCACCGGCGCCCGCAGCCGGCGCAGGAGGCCCGCGCCGCCCGCCTCGGCGAGCTCGAGCGGCGCCCAGCCGATTTCCGGGGCGGGCATCGGCGCCACCCCGGCGCCCATGGCCCGGGCGATCAGCTGGGCGCCCAAACAGATGCCCAGCGTCGGCAGCCCGCGCTCCACGCGCCGGCGGATGATCTCGATCTCACGTCCGAGGTACGGATAGCGGTCCGTGTCGTTCGCGCTGAGGGGGCCGCCCAGGACGAGCAACAGCCCCGCGTCCTCCAGCCCGTCCAGCGCGCCGCCTTCCGAGGGCGTCGCGTAGTCGAACCGAAGGCCGCGCCGCCCAAGCTCCCCCGCCAGGGCGCCGAGATCCTCGAAGCACACGTGCCGGACGACCTGCACCGGCGCCCGGACCGGACCGCTCATGGAGACGGCGCCCTCGCGCGCCCCCCGAAGAACACCGGGACCAGCCAGGCCAGGCTGAGCGCCGCCGCCGCCGCCAGCAGTCCCCGTCCCAGCGCGGCCTGATCGGCCAGCAGGTAGTTGTTGCACAGCCGGTCCGGGGCGATGAGATACAGCCAGCCCAGCCGGAACAGCATGGCCAGGAACTCGATCTTGACGACCCCGCGCGCCACCGGACCCAGCCGGTTCCAGCTCCATGCCAGCGGCGCGCCGGCCAGCAGCGCCAAGGAGAGATGCTTGGCCGCGTCCGTCGCCGGATCGGCCAGCGCCGCATCCAGCCAGCGCGGGATCATCCAGAAGGCCAGCGTGAAGCCGACCAGCAGAACGCCCGGGATGCCGCCGGCGTTCCAGCGGTCGAGCCACGGCCCCAGCGCCGGCTCGAGCCGGCGGCCGGCCAGGAAGCCGGCCGCCGTCAGCAACGGGATCTGGACCATGACGTGGCCGGTCATGGTGGCCTCCAGCGCGCCGTCCAGCGGCTCAAGCGCGAGGACGATGAAGACGGCCGGGGCGAGCCAGGCCGGGAGCCCGGCGGGGACGGCCCGCCCGCTCACGCGCCGGCCCTCGCGCGGATCGCCTCGAACAGTCCCGGCCGGTCCTCCACGTCGAAGACGGCGACGACCCGACCGTCCTGCACCAGGTAGTAGGCGGCGTTGTGCGCGAAGCCCATGACCGGCTCCGGGATCACGATCACCTCCAGCCGCTCGAGGACCGCGCGCAGCGCGCCGTCCTCCTCGAAGCGCGCCGCCCGCCAGTCCGGCTCGACGGCGCCGAAGCGCCGCAGGTAAGCCGCCAGCGCCGGCCCGTCGTCGTTCGCCGGGTCGAAGCTGACGCTCAGCAGCTGGACCTCGCCGAGCAGCCCGGCCTCCGCCAGCTCGTCCTGCAGCAGGCGGAAGTGGGCGCCCATCGCCACGCAGACCGCCGGGCAACGGGTGTAGATCAGGCCGACGACGGCGAGCGGCCGGCCCGGGTCGGCCAGCGACAGCGTCCCGCCGCGGGAGTCCCGAAGGGGATGGTCGGGCAGCGGCCGCGGGTCGGCCAGCACCGCCGCGCGGCGGGCGCTTTCGGCGGTCCAGACGGACCAGCCGTCGGTGCCCCAGCCGAGCGCCGCCGACCCGGCCAGCAGGACGGCGGCGCTCGCCAAGGCCGCGTGGCGGCGCATCAGCTCATCCGCGCATGCCGGAAGCTGCTGAGGAAGCGGAACGCGAACACCAGCGCCGCCGCGACGACGGCCGCCGCGAACACCGACATGAGCCGGCTGAAGTCCAGCCACTCGGGATAGTGCGCCGCCCAGCGGCGCGGCACGGAATGCATGCCGCCGGCCAGAAAGACCAGCGACAGGCCGATCCCCGCCGCCAGAAACAGCCAGAACGCCAGCTGGTCGATCCCGCGGCGCGCGCCCTGTCCGCTTAGGTGGTACATGAAGCCGAACAGCATCGCCACCAGCCCCAGCAGCAGGTACATGTGGAAATGGCCCGGCACCCACACGGTGTTGTGCATCACGTGGTTGACCGAGATGACGGCGTCGATGATGGCGGGCACCACGCCGACGCTCCAGCCGAACATGGACAGGAACAGCAGCTGGGAGACCATGTCCCACCGGATGCCGCTGCGGTGCACGATGGTCAGCGCGCCCCAGCCGGTCACCACCAGGATGGGGAAGCCGCCGAGGTACGAGACCACCTGCCCCACGATCAGCGCCCAGGTGGGCATCACGAAGTCCATCAGCAGGTGATGGGGGTACACGGCCAGCACCATGACGGTGCTGGCCGTCCAGGCGGCCAGGAACACCCGGTTCACCTTCCAGGGCCGGCGGGTGTACTCGGGAAGGATCTCGTAGACCGCGACCACCGCCTGGTAGATGGTGGCGTTGATGAACACATGCCCGAAGAAGTAGGTCAGGTTCTTCGCCAGCAACGGGTTGACCGCGAACTCGGGCGCGAACAGGTTGACCAGCAACAACGCCAGCACCACCGCGCCCGAGAGGATGCCGGCGATGTTGATGATCAGGACCATGGTCGCCGCCACGACGGTGGCGGGCGGCGGCTCCCCGGCGTCGCCGCCGAACAGCTGCGGCCAGCCCAGGCTTTTGCCCAGCGAGCCGTAGCGGGCGATGATGGCCCGCCCGAAGTCCAGGTACAGCAACAGGAAGCCCACCCCGATCGACAGCAGGCCCAGCAGGTAGGCGGCCGCGCCGGCCGCGCCCCACTGCCCCATCCCGCTGGCCGGCAGCGGGAACAGGAAGGTCCAGCCCCCCGCGTAGCCGCCCAGGAAGATGCCGCCCAGAATCAGCACGACCCCCAGCAGGAAGAAAGCCAGATTGGTCCAGAAAATCCCGACGGACAAGTCCACGTGGCGCCTTAGGAAATACCAGAGCACCCCGGCGGAGGCCAACCCGGAGATCCCCACCATGCCCGCCCCGTGGGCGGTCATGATCTCGTAGAACAGGTCCGGCGGCAGGCTGAGCCACGTGGCTTGGGTCAGGCCCATGAGCAGGCCCAGGGCCATCATCAGCACATACACGAGCGCGCCGATGCCCAGATAGGTCAGCACCCCGGCCCGCGCGGAGCCCGGCATCGCCGGGACGTTTTGCTCGGTCGTCATATCGGCTCTCCTTCTCTTATTCGCTGACGGTGATTTCGGCCGTCATGCCGTGATGCGCCAGGCCGCAGTACTCCATGCACAGCAGCCGGTAGCGTCCGGGACGGTCGAAAGTGATCTGCAGGGCGTTGGTGTAGCCGGGCATGGCCTGGGTCTGTCCCAGCATGCGCATCTCCGGGTCGTAGATGCCGAGGCCGTGGTTCACGTCGCCGGCGGTGACGTTGAACACCACGGTCTGCCCCACCCGGAAGTCCGCGTCGTCCATCGCCCAGGCCCATTGCCGGCCTTCGATGTTCACCACCGTCGCGCCCTCCGGAGCGCCGCCGCGGGTCGCGGCGTAGGGCAGATCCAGCGTGGTGATCACCGCGATCAGTACGCCCGCGACGATCAGCGTCCAGAAAAACCGCGCCCGCATGCCGGCGGATTTCTCCTGCAGCGGCGGATACTCCGCCGCGCCGCGCCCGGCGTTCGCGGCGACGTACGCGAAGGCCGCGCCGACCGCCAGCATCAGGGCGACCGTCACCCAAAAAACCGTGTTCTGCATCATCGGAGTGTCCTCCTTTCTATGGTTGTAGGCCCCGGACGGGCGCGGCCTCGCGCTTTCAGGCCCCCTCCGGGGGCGTCGGCCGTCCGTTCCCTCTCATGACACCTTACTCATTTCTTGGGCCGCCGAAAAGCCCTGAAAATCCCGGCGAGCGCGCCCGTCTCCCGCACCGCCAGCTCGGCCTGCTCCAGCATCCGCCGGAAACCGTCCCGGGCTTTTTCGGAGGCTTTTATCTGTCTGGACAGGCAACCTTTGTCCCGTTCCGACAGACCCGCGTCCGGAACCTCGCGCATGGCGGCGATGGCGGCGGCGGTGGCGTCGAGCGCCTGCTTGAGGGCGCGGGCGAAGGCTTTCCAGGAGCGTCTGGGGCTCTTCCCACCAAGATCGCGGAAGGCGTCGCACATGGCCAGGCTCGCGTCCTCGGCCTCGCACAACATGCGGATCGGGCGCTTGAGGGTTCCGGCGATGCCGTCCTCGTCGCCGTCGCGCCGGGGCAGGATGTAGTCGCTCAGCCTTCTGCGCGCCCAGCAGATCCCGTTGTGGGCATCCCACAGCAGGCTCGCCACAATATCGAAGGGCTCGGTTCTTTCCCTCATGATCCCTCCCGCGGCCAGCTGGCGGACGGGCCGATTATGCCAAAAACGGACGGGGAGTTGTCCCCAGCTAGTCTCAGCTAGTCTCAGCCAGTCTCGGTCGCCGGCGAGGCTGTCGCGGGCGGGCCGCCCCGCCGGGCGACCCCGACGAATCCAGTACGCCGGTTCGGGGCTGGAGGCTCCAGCCCACGGCGGGCAACCGGCCGGGCTCGACCGAAATCGAGCAAAACTGCGCGCCCCGTAAGGGGCGAACACGCAGCCAGTCAGGCGAATGTTCAGCCCAGAATGCGGAATGTCGGCGTTTTCTCCAACCAAAATGGGCTTTTTTGCCGCTTGCCGTCCAAACTTCGGTGGACACCTACGCACCGGGATTGCGTCGCAACCTGCAGCGACGCCAGCAAGTCGCGGCCGTAAAACGGCATCCAATGCCGGGGTTTTGAGGAGGTGGACATCCCCATTGCGGATTTCACGGCAAACCTTCCACCTATTTCGCGTGAAACCTTCCACCATTTCGCGTGAAACATTCCACCCGTTTCGCGTGAAACCTTCCATTTTTGGTGGGTTTCATACAGTGTTTTGAGGAGCGAAGCGACGCAGGG
>CAYSVD010000134.1:0-9932 GCA_964434395.1 uncultured Pseudohongiella sp. | reverse complement strand
AATCCCGGATCTCCTCCAGCGTGATCCGCCTTGTGGGGGTGATCGTCACAATCATGCTCCAAGGGTCCTCGCGGCCTGCTCAGGCCCATTTTCCCTTGGACTCGGGCCTGCGTTCAGGCCCATCTGCCATTGGCTAAGACTCGTCCTCGCTGAAGCGCTCGACGCTGGCGTACCAGGCGAGGCGGTCCCCGCCGCCCTCGAATTCGGCGCCGGCGGAGGCGCGGCCGAAGGAGCCGCCGCTCACCTCCGCCGCGGCGCCGTCGAAGGAGAACCCGTCCTTCATCTCGATGGACAGGGCCCCGCCCAGGGCGTTCAGCCCGAACAGCGGATTGGCGCCGCCGCCCAGGGCGATCCGCTCGATGGCCGACTGCGGCAGCAGATCCCAGTTCACCGTGTCGCCCAGCGGCTCGTTGACGCGCGCGCCGTTCTGGTAGACCGCGACGCCTTGGGCCAGCCCCAGCAGGGGAGACGCGGTGAAGCCGCGGTACAGGATGTCCGGTTGCAGGGGGTTGTTCTGGGCGTCGTTCGCGGACACGCCGCCGAAGCTCCGGCGCAGGAAGCCCGCCAGGCTGGCCGCGCCCGCGCGGGCGATCGCCTCGGCCGACGCCGTCTGCAGCGGGTAGGGCAGCTTGTCGCGGTCCAGGCTCGACCCGGCCGGGACGACGCCGACGACCACGATCCGCTCGGGCTCCTGGCCCGCCGCCGCGCCGGCCAGCCCCGCGGCCAGCCCGATGGCCAGCGCCTTCGCTGTGGGGGTCATGTCGGGGGGCTCCTGTCGGCGGGTCGATGGTAGCAGAAACCGGCCCGCCCGCTTTTTGACCGGCTTCCGGCGAAAGTGTAGATTGGCGGTCCGCGCATCGGCCCGCGAAGGAGGCGTCGCCGTGGCCACCGTATTGATCACCGGAACCAACCGAGGCATCGGTTTGGAGTTCGCCAGGCAGTACCTCGGCAGAGGCGACACGGTGCTGGCCGCCTGCCGCGACCCGTCGGCGGCCGCCGGGCTGAAGGCGCTGGACGGGCCGGGCGGGCTGCATCCGCTGGAGCTGGACCTGGGCGACGACGGCTCCATGGCGGCGCTGGCGCGCCGGCTCGACGGGCGGGCCATCGACGTGCTGATCAACAACGCCGGGGTGTACGGCCCCCGCTCCGCCGCCCTGGGTGGCCTCGAGGGGGAGCCGTGGCGCGACGTGATGCGGGTGAACTGCATCGCGCCGTTGCTGCTGACGCAGATGCTGCTGGAGAACCTGCGCGCCGGCGGGGACCGCAAGCTGGTGTTCATCACCTCCAAGATGGGCTCGATCGCCGACAACTCCGGCGGCGGCAGCTACATCTACCGCAGCGCCAAGGCCGCGCTCAACGCGGCGGTCAAGAGCCTTGCGATCGACCTCGCGGGCGAGGGCTTCCGCGCGGCGGTGGTCCACCCCGGCTGGGTGCGGACCGACATGGGCGGGCCGAACGGGCTGATCGACGCCGCCGCCAGCGTCTCGGGCATGATCGGCGTCATCGACCGGCTCGACCGCGAAGGGTCGGGCGGCTTCTTCAACTACGACGGCAAGCCGATCCCCTGGTAGGAGCCGCCGCCGGGCGGTTGTTGCCGGGCGGTTTGGCGCGGCGGCGCGCGGCGTGTACACTTCGCCGCCGAGGCCGCCGGGACGGACAGCCATGAACGCCAAGATCTTGCGCCTGAACAAGGCTGGCATTCCGGTCGGCTGGCTGACGCGGGAGGAGACCGCGACCTTGCTGGTGAAGGAGCAGGTCATCTGGTCGCTGGGCGGCACGGCCATGGAGCTCCGCGGCGGCTACAACCGCCGCGGCGTCCAGTCGGTGTTGCGGCTGCCGAGCATCGTGGCCTGCGGCGGCCGGGTCCACGGCGACGGCTTCGACCCGCCTCTCGAGAACCGCTTCCTGTTCCGCCGGGACCGCAACGTGTGCCTGTACTGCGGCGGCGGCTTCGGCATCCACGAGCTGTCGAGGGACCACATCCACCCCATCTCCCGCGGCGGCAAGGACGTCTGGACCAACGTGGTCACGTGCTGCCGGCGCTGCAACAGCCGCAAGGGCGACCGCCTGCCGGAGGAGGCGGGCATGGAGCTGCTGGCGGTGCCGTTCGTGCCCAACCAGTACGAGTTCCTCTACCTGTCCAACCACGCGGTGCTGGCCGACCAGATGGAGTTCTTGAGCGCCCGCTTCTCAAGGCGCATCCGGCTTTCCTGAAAAGCGGAGGCCTTCGGGCCGGCGCGGACCGGGACGCCTTCGCATGCGCGCGGCAAAGCGGAACGGCGCGGCGGGCTTCGCCCTGTCCCTGGTCGCCACCGCCCTGTGGGGCGTGTTGCCGATCGCCTTGAAGGAGCTGCTGGTCGGCATGGACGCCGTCACCGCCGTCTGGTACCGGTTCCTGGCGGCGCTGGCCGTGCTGTTGCTGTGGTCGGCCTTCGCGCGGCGCTCCCCGTTCGGCTCCGGCGTCTCCGGCTCCGTGCGCGCCCTGCTGCTGCTCGCCGCGCTGGGGCTGTGCGGAAACTACGTCTCCTTCGCCTACAGCCTCAACTTCGTCAACGCCGAGACCAGCGAGGCGGTCATCCAGTTGACCACCCTGTTCCTGATCCTGGGCGGCGTGGTCGTCTACCGGGAGCCGTTCGGGAGGATGCAGCGGCTCGGCTCCGCGCTGATCCTGGCCGGCCTCGTCCTGTTCTTTCACGACCGCCTGCCGACGCTGTTCGCGCCGGGCAGCCGGCAGACCACCGGGGTCCTCATGGTCGTCCTGTCCGCCGTCCTGTGGACCGCCTACGCGCTACTCCAGAAACGGCTGCTGCTGGATCTCTCCTCGCCCCAGATCCTGTGCGCCATCTACGCCGTCTCCTTCCTGGCGTTGACGCCGTTCGCCTCGCCGGCCGCCCTGCTCGGGCTGACGGGTTTTCAGCTCGCGCTGCTGGCGTTCTGCTGCGCCAACACCCTGATCGCCTACGGTTGCTTCGCGGAGGCGCTGAACCGATGGGACGCCTCCAAGGTCAGCGCCACCCTCGCGCTCGCGCCCCTGTTCACCATCGGCACGCTGGAGTTGATCGTCTTCATCAACCCCGCCTACCCTTTCTCCGACCGCCTGCCCTGGGTGTCCCTGTTCGGCGCCGGCCTGCTGATCGCCGGCTCCATTCTGGCCGCCCTGATGCCGGCTCTGGCCGAGCGCCGGGCCTGATGCCGCAGGAAGGATTCGGATATCGACACAGGCGTTGGCGCGGACTGCGGTATTCGAAGAGTCCGGGTAGAATGCCGATACGGCGTCAAGGCGGCGCAAGCGATGAAATCCGGCGGACGCGGCGGCGGGCGCGCCTCCATGAAGAGGCTGACAACGCCTTCGAAAAGGAGGGCGGGTCGGTTGCGCGTCATCACGAAATCGTCTTGGCCGGCATGTCGAAGCGATTGAAATTCGGAGGGATGAAACGATGGCGCGCGGCGATCTCCTGATCAGCCTTGTCAAGGCGGGCGTGTCCGGCGACAGAGCCGCCGTCCGGGCGGTGGTCGAGTCGATTATCGCCGAGGAGAAGGGCAAGCGGCACACGATACTCGCTGACCGGCTGACGCGGGCCATGCAGCCGAACGGAAGCGGGATGAACATGCCGCGTCCCGCTTCCGAAACGGGTCGCCGCGCCCGCGAATTCATCGGGAGGCGACGCCGCTCCAGACTCTCGACGACTTGATTCTGTCGGAAGCGAACCGAAACACGGTTAAGGAACCTCTGCATAAATCCCTGTCTGCCGATGGTAAGCGCCGGAAATCGCCGTGGAATGGCAACCCAAGAGCCGCGACAAGGCGCAGAATGGACTTTTGCAGAGGTTCCTTAATCAACTCGTAGAAGAGCAGCGACGCGCCAGCCTGCTCCGGTCCCACGGACTTGACCCAAGGCATCGTGTTCTGCTGACGGGCCCGCCCGGCAACGGCAAGACCTCGCTTGCGGAGGCCATAGCCGAGGCATTAGCGATTCCATTGTTTGTGGTTCGATACGATTCCATGATGGGAAGTTACTTGGGCGAGACCGCCAGTCGACTGAAAAAAGTCTTCGACGTTACGCCGTCGTCGTCGCCGCGACCAATCATCCCGAGCTGCTGGACCGGGCCGTCTGGAGACGCTTTCAGCTCAGGCTGAGCCTTCCGGCGCTGGACGAGGAAAGGCTGGCGGCGTATTTCGACAGGTTTCTGGCCTCCCCAGGCCGGCAGGGGAAAATCGATGTAAGCGGCATAGTCAAACGTCTTGGCATGATCAGCTATGCCGAAGCGAGGGAGTTTACGTTGGGGACCTACAGACTTAACTCCACCCGCGCCGATAACACATTGATAATACATACAAATTTAGTTTGTTGCTTTTTGAGGGCGGCATCTGATAAAATAATCAGACACACGCCCCCAAGGAGCAACCCATGAACGACGGCATCACCATCAGCGCTTACGAGTTCCACGAGATGTTCCCGGATGCGGAGAGCGCCCGCATCCACCTTGAGAAGGCCCGCTGGGGCGGGCAGGTCGTTTGCCCCCGCTGCGAGTCCGACCGCATCACCACCCGCCGGGGCAAGCGCCTCGGCTACTACAGGTGCCGGGGGTGCGACCGGGAGTTCACCGTGCGGACCGGCACCATCTTCGAGCGATCCCACGTCCCGCTCCACGAGTGGCTGTATGCGATCTACCTGACGGTGACCGCCCGCAAAGGGCTGTCCTCGCTACAGCTTTCCAAGGAGCTGGGGCGGTGCCAGAAAACGGCCTGGTTCATACAGCAACGCCTGCGCGAGGCGTGCGCCGCCGGCGAACTGGATCACCTGCTGACCGGCATCGTGGAGGTCGACGAGGCATACGTCGGCGGGCTGGAAGGAAACCGCCATGAGAGCAAGAAACGGCGGCTCGGGCGGGGGCCGGCCGGGAAACAGGCGGTTTTGGGCTTGCGCCAGCGGGGCGGCAAGTCCATCGCCCGCCCCGTGAGCGGCACAGGCAAGGATGTTCTCCAGTCAACCATCGCCAGGCATGTGGCTCCCGGATCGACCGTTTGCACCGACGATCATCCGGGGTACACCGGGCTGCGGGGCTACAGGCATCGAAGCGTGAAGCACAGCGCCGGGGAGTACGTCGGCGCGAACGGCATTCACATCAATTCCGCCGAGTCCATGTGGGCCATGCTGAAGCGGTCCATCTATGGAACCTGGCACCAGGTCAGCCGCAAGCACATGCACCGGTACGTGAACGAGGTGGTGTTCCGGCTGAACGAAGGGAGTTGCGCTTGTCACACCCTGGATCGTCTGGCCGCTTTTGTTGCGAAGTCGTTCCAGCGCCGCATCACCTACCGGGATCTTACCGCCGCTGCCGACGGATCGGCGGTTTCCACAGCGTGAACAACAATAATGCTTTTATAATCAGGGGTGGAGTTAAGTCTGTAGGTTCCTTACGTTGGATGTGCGCCGTCGCGACGTAATGACGCTGAAAGAGCGGCCGCTCGGAAAAATAATAGAAGAGCAGTTGAATTTATGGGAGAAGAGGGTTTTGCCGTCCCAAGAAGACAAGTAAACGGGCCGGACTTTCTCCGCGCCTGCAAACAAGCGAAACCGACCGATGAGAGCGGTCGAACCTGCGTGGGAAGAAAGCGTCGCCGTCCCTGCGGGACGACGGGACATGAGGGACGCCGACGGGGCCGTCCGCCCTCAGCCGCGCGGCAGAACCTCGTACATCCAGACGTCGCCGCGGGTCACGGTCCCGGCGTCGGCCGGAGCCTGCTCCGCGCCGCCCAGGTACTTGCGGGCCAGTTCGCCCAGCACCGGAACCACGTCCGGCCCGTCCATGATCCGCTCGAGGCGCCGCTCGTACAACCCGCCGTCGATGCGCAGGACGATGCGGTCGTCGTCCTCGATGTAATGGGGCCACCGCTTCCACAGCCGCCCCTGCACGGTGTTCATGTAGCCGCTGACCAGGAACAGGCGGCCGTCGTGCACCGCCAGCCAAACGGTGCGGGAGGTGGGCGGATCCATGGTCTGGAACTCGATGGTGTCCCGCTCCCGCAGCCAGTCCCAGTCGGCGGGCGCGGCGGCGGGCTCCCCGGTGCGGAAGGGTCCGCCCGCGAAAACTTCCCGGGGCCCGTCGCTGTAGCGCATGGCGAACAGGAAGAGGGCGACGCCCGCGGCCAGCGCGAGGACCGCGAGGGCGAGCCATTTGGCGATTTTTCCGATCATGATTGCTCTGGGGGTCTTGCCGCGGGAGGCTCGACCGTACCCCCTTTCCGGCCGGGACGCTAGATGCCGATGCGGCCGAGGTGGTCGACCAGGTCGCGCAGGATCCTTTCCGCCACCGGATGGGAGGCGGCGAAGCGCGCCTGCAGTGCGACGAGATCGTCCAGCGCGCCGTCCCCGGCCTCCGTCCCCGCATCGAGCCGCGCCTCGATGCCGCTTTCAAGCCGCCGCGCCGCCGCGACGGTCTCCTCGCCGACCGAGTCGGTCCGCTCCAGTTCCCGGAACAGATCCCGCAGCAACTCCCTGACGCGCTCCTCGCTCACGTCGTCCACCCGCCCGGTCCCGCCGCGCGCGGCGGCCGTGTTCGGTCGATCAGCGGCATGAGTCCCTCGCGGCGGCCGTACAGGGCGGCCGACAGGCGGTCGTACGGGTTTTGCCCCGGCGCCGATGGTCCCATATTATGGCGGCGGTGATAAGACCGACCGGCCGGCGCCGGCAGGAGACGAGACATGTGCGACCACGACACTTGGAAGGATGTGGAGGAGCGCCTGCGGCGCCGTCCCCGGATGACCCGCCGCGGCTTCGGCGGGGCCGCCGCCGGCGCCGGGCTGGCGATGATGCTGCCGGCGACGGCCGGCGCCCGCCCGATTTCCGACCGGGACGTGGAGATCCGGACCCCGGACGGCGTGGCGGACTGCCACTTCGCCTTCCCGTCGACGGGCCGCCACGCCGCGGTGCTGGTGTGGCCCGACATCCTGGCCCTGCGCCCGGCCTTCCGCGAAATGGGCCGGCGCCTCGCCCGGGCCGGCTACGCCGTGCTCACCGTCAACCCCTTCTACCGGGACGCCCGCTCGCCGGTGGTCGGCCGCGGCGCCAGCTTCGGCCAGCCCGAGACCCGCGAGCTGGTGTTGCCGATGGCTCGCAGGCTCGATGCCGGAACCCATTTCAGCGATGCCCGGGCCTTCGCCGCCTGGCTCGACCGGCAACCGGAGGTGGACGCCGGCCGCGGGTTCGGAACCACCGGCTACTGCATGGGCGGGCCGATGGTGATGCGCGCGGTGGCCGCCGTGCCGGACCGCTTCGCCGCCGGCGCGACCTTCCACGGCGGCGGCCTGGCCACCGGCCGCCCGGACAGCCCGCACCTGCTGATTCCCGAGACCCGGGCGGCGATGTTGCACTGCGTCGCCGAGAACGACGACCGGAACGACCCGCAGGCGAAGCTCACCCTGCGGGAGGCCTACGACGCGGCGGGCATCCCGGCCGAGATCGAGGTCTACGAGGGGGCGCTGCACGGCTGGTGCGCGATCGATTCGCCGGCGTACCACCGGGCGCAGGCCGAGCGGGCCTGGGGCCGGCTGCTGCATCTGTTCGAGACCCGCCTGGGCTGACGCGGCGGGTCAGGGGCCGCGGGGCGCCCGCCGGTCCGAGGGCTTGGCGGGGTGGGCGACGCCCAACTGCCGGAGTTTCCGGGTCAGGGTGTTGCGGCCCCAGCCCAGCAGCTTGGCCGCCTTGCGCCGCCGTCCGCCGGTGCGGCGCAGGGCGGCCTCGATCAGCGCCCGCTCGAACAGCGGGGCCGCCTCGTCCGCTATGTCGGCGCCGTTCTGGGCGATCTGCCGGTCCGCCCACCGGTTCAGCTCCCGCGCCCAGGCGGGGCCGCTTTCGCCGCCCGCCCGTTGCTCGGCGAGGTCGGGCGGCAGGTCGGCCAGGCGGACCTCCCTCCCCGGTCCCGTCGCCGTGACCTGGCGGCAGAGGTTTTCGAGCTGGCGCACGTTGCCCGGCCAGTCCAGCCGCTGAAGGAAGCGCGCGGTTTCCGGCGGCAGGGCCCTCGGCTCCACGCCCAGCTGCGCCGCCGCCGCCTTCAGGAAGTGGGCCGCCAGCTCCGGAATGTCCTCCCGCCGCCCGGCCAGCGGGGGGAGGACGATGCGCGCGGCGTCCAGCCGATGGAACAGCTCTCCGCTGAACCGCTCCCCGGCCGCCAGTTCCGCCGGATCCCGGCTCGTGGAGGCGACGACGCGCGCATCGGTCCGCGCCGGGCCGGGCTCGCCCGTCCGGTGGTACTCCCCGTGCTCCAGCATCCCCAGCAGCCGGGTCTGGGCCCCGGCGGGCAGGGCCTCGACGTTTCCCAGGAACAAGGTGCCGCCGCCGGCCCGCTCGACCCGTCCGGCGCCCCCGTCGCGGCCGAACAGCTCCGGCTCGATCCGCCCGGCCTCGACGGCCGCGGCGTTCAGCGCCGCGAAGGGCAACTCCCGGCGCGGGCCGAGGCGGTGGATGGCGCGGGCCGCCAGCGTCCTGCCGGTGCCGGGCTCGCCGCAGATCAACACGCAACAAGCGGCGCCGGACAGGCGGTCGATGGCCCGCAACGCGTCCCGCATGGCGGACGTCCGGCCGATGACGCCTCCGGCCCCGCCGTCCGCGCTCACGGCCGCGGTCCCGCCGGACGGCGGCCGGACCGCGGGCCGGTCAGGAGGCCAGCGCTTCCTTCGTGCTCTTGATGATGACGGCGGCGACCTTGTAGGGGTCGGCGTTGGAGGCGGTGCGGCGGTCCTCCAGCCGTCCCTTCCAGCCGTCCTGCACGGTGCCCACCGGAATCCGGATGGACGCTCCGCGGTCCGACACCGCGAAACTGAACACGTCGATGGCCTGGGTCTCGTGCAGTCCCGTCAGCCGGTTTTCGTTGCCCGCGCCGTAGACGCTGATGTGCCGGTCGATGTTCTTGCCGAAGACGTCGCAGATACGGGTGAAGACGGACTCGTCGCCCGCCTCGCGCATGACGCTGTTGGAGAAGTTCGCGTGCATGCCCGAGCCGTTCCAGTCCATCTCCCGGCCCAGCGGCTTGGGATCCCAGTTGACCGCGAGGCCGTAGCGCTCGGCGGTGCGCTCCAGCAGGTAGCGGCAGATCCAGGTCTCGTCGCCGGCCCGCTTGGCGCCCTTGGAGAACACCTGGAACTCCCACTGGCCGGCCGCCACCTCGGCGTTGATGCCCTCGACGTTGATGCCGGCCTCGAGGCACAGGTCCAAGTGCTCCTCGACGCATTCGCGGCCGTGGGCGTTGAAGGCGCCCACCGAGCAGTAGTAGGGCCCCTGGGGACCGGGGTAGCCGTTGGCGGGGAAGCCGGGCGGCGCGTTGGTCTTGACGTCCCACAGGAAGTACTCCTGCTCGAAGCCGAACCAGAAGTCGTCGTCGTCGTCGTCGATGGTGGCCCGGCCGTTGGACACGTGGGGCGTGCCGTCGGCGTTCAGCACCTCGGTCATGACCAGGTAGCCGTTGGCCCGGTCCGGGTCCGGATAGATGGCCACCGGCTTCAGCAGGCAGTCCGAGTCGTCGCCCGAGGCCTGCTGGGTGGAGCTGCCGTCGAAGGACCACATCGGGCAGTCCTCCAGCGAGCCGCTGAAGTCGGTCTCGATCCGGGTCTTGCTGCGCAGGCTCTGGGTGGGCCTGTAGCCGTCGAGCCAGATGTACTCCAGTTTGGATTTCGATTTCATTGTCCCAAGGTCCTCCTCGTTGCTGTTGACCGCGCCGCCGCCCGGTTCCGGCGGGACGCCGCCGGGCGGGGGAGAGGCATTCTACACGGCGCGGCGGAGAATTTCCCGCCCGGAGTCTTAGCCACTGGCAGATGGGCCTGAACGCAGGCCCGAGTCCAAGGGAAAATGGGCCTGAGCAGGCCGCGAGGACCCTTGGAGCATGATTGTGACGATCACCCCCACAAGGCGGATCACGCTGGAGGAGATCCGGGAT
>CAYSVD010000133.1:0-4000 GCA_964434395.1 uncultured Pseudohongiella sp. | reverse complement strand
CGGCTTTTCCCGTTGTCACGGGGGTAGGCCCGTTATTTTTTTGGAATGATTTTGTGGGGGGGGGTTTGAAATAACCCTTCCCCCCCCCCCCCCGTCCCATGAGATTGTTTATGTCTTAACAAACTCCGCGATGCCGGGTCTCGTCAAAATCGGAAAAACCTCAAGGGGTGATGTAATGGAACGTGTGAAGGAGCTTTCGCGACAAACCGGTGTGCCAGTGCCGTTTAAGTGCGTGTTTGCAGTAAGGGTAGATGGGAGGAGAAATGTGGAAAAGGAGCTCCACCTCATATTTGAGCCCGACAACCTTAACAAGGAGTTTTTTACAACAGAGCCGGGGCGGGTAATTAGGGTCTTGAAATTGATGGATGGCTCCGTGATGGAGGACGTCACACCGTCGCTGAAAGAAGAGGGTATTAACGAGATGGACCCTGTGGACAGACGCGCAGACAACAAAGTACGCAGCATGAGACCAAGGATGGATCTTGAGGAAATGGGAATCCCCGTGGGAAGCACACTGCGGTTAGTCGACTCGGATATTGAGTGTGTGACCACAGAAAGAAGGGGGATGGTTCGTTATGAAGGTGAAGAATACTCATTAACGGCCCTAACCAAAAAACTGCGTAATTTGGACTACAGCCCTAGACCGATAGGGTACTGGCTGTACGAAGGAAAGTCGCTCGAAGAAATCTACAACGAGACATATCCACCGGTGCATGATGCTTAAGGAACCCTTGATCAAGTCCCAACATGTCGACGGCGAGCACTGGAAAACGCCGTGAGGTGGCGACCCGGGAAGGCCAATTGGAGAGTTATTTAGAGATTAATCCCGAATCCCCGGATAGAACTCTGCAAATTAGGGTTTCATCGGAAATTTTCTTGTTCCGGCTTTGTTGATCGACTGGTTTGCAACAAACAGCCCGCGAAGAAGGCTTTTGAACGGGTCAAGCAGGAATTTTTCCAAAAAAACGATGCTTTTTCCGTTTTTGTCTTATTGCAAGCGAGGGGCATCCCCGGCCGATTCAAAACCGGCCGGTTGCAAAGGGAAGTGATGGTTTAAGTTGGCTGTCTTACGCCAGCAAGGGCGCCAGCGGACTGCCCCGCATCAATTGCGCCGCCTTGTGCAGAAGATGATAACGCTTTCTGTACACGCGTATGCGCCGCTGACGGCCCGAGTACGCCAGAGTGCCGCTCACTTCGAAAAACCATTTGCGGATCGTGGGCGTGCGCCGGGACTCGAAACCAGGCATCAGCCGGTTGCGGGCCATGTGGAACAGGTTGTAGGACAGTGTGGCAAACCAAAGGAACAGCTCATTGGGTTTGAACTCGCTGCATGGAAGGGTGTCGCCGTCCATATCCCTTTTCAGCTCCTTGAGACGACATTCGCTGAGAAGTGCACGACCTCGCTCGAGCTCAGATCCCATCGATCGGTGGCGATGGCGCGGCAGATGTAGTCGCCACTTCAAATTCGGTGTCGTCGGCATGATCTTCCAGATCCAGATTGCGTTGCGGGGAGTTTCTCGGCATCCGCTCCAGCACTAGTCTGAAGGACTTGTCATAACCGGTTATCCGATAAACGACGCTGCAGACCTCCCGAAGCGGATCCTCGTTCCCATCCCTACGAATATGGGTATGCCAGATGGGTTGGCTGTGCAGCCCCTTGATGAATTTCTTCATCTTCGGACTCCTCTTGGCGCGGATCGTCCAGTGGATGCCATGCTCGTTGCAAAAGATGGTGATGTCCACTTGGCATCCCGCCCATCGAGACGCAGATTCCCGACCCGCGCGCCGGGCGGCAACACCTTTATGCTGTCTTTCAGGAAGGGCAGAATGTCTTTGGCCGGCGGCACGTTGCCCTTTCTAAACTCTATGTTCAGTATTTGGCCGGTATCAATGTGGCACACCAAAGGCATGAAGCCCGTATTCCCGTTGTATGCTCTTTCGGCGCTGGCGCAACCCGACTCCACGAAGGTGGCGTCAATGTCGAGCGTGACCTCCTCGCGCCCGTCCAGCATCCGACGCACCATCTCCGTGGCGATGTGCCGATGTCTTTCAGTGCCGGATAGGTCTCGTTGAAATCGGCGATGCGGCGCAATCCTTCGCCCAGCCTCTGGGAATCCGGAAACTTATCTACTTCCACCATCGCGCAAAATTTCTCATCCTCGTTGAACATATCGACATCGGTCAGATGCGGAAGACCCTCCAACTGCTACAGCAAAATGGATTGGATAATGCGAGAGTGGGCAAAGCCGCGGCACCTTCGGCTTCGGCAGGCAATGGTCGAAGAATTCGAGCAACTCCATTTGATCCATCAACTCCCCAGGGAGTAACAACCCTGAACGATCTATGACCGAGGGTTTTTCGGCTTCTTCGAACTTATAGTGCAGCACTATGATCAACCTCCGCTGATCGACCCCATTGCTTCACCTTTTGGGTGAATGGGCCCAAGTGTCCAAACTATCGGCAGTCCGGGGCTTTCCTTTAGATTTTCAGTTTCTATCCGGGGATTCGGGATTTACCATCTGGTCCTTGTCTACAACGAGCGGTCCGTGCTGGGCACCCTGAACAGTCCTTGGGGCACTTTCAATATCAGAGGGTCTAGGGATTCCAACTCCGAATACATCTCCCGGCTGTCGGCGCTCGTCGAGGATCCTATCCATGACTTGACCGACGACATGGTGTTGCCGGAGCGCTATCCGTGCCGCGTCGAAACGGTCGCACAGACCGACGGCCGCGACATCGCCATCGTCTCGACAAGGCCCGAGATTGAGGCGTTTCTCGGCGACACGGCCGAGATCACTCTTGAGATCACCAATAATTCCTCCGCAGTCTCGCGCGTCCCGGGCATGGGGCTTGGCGACGGGAGGAAGGGTTCGACGGGACGGGGCGCGTCCATGACCCGGACGGCGGCCCGGTGCTGGCGCGGGTGGGCGGCGAAGAGGCCGCGCGTCGGCGCGAGGGACTATCCGAGGATCCAGTTGTGGAGCGTCGAGGATTGCTTCGACGGCCGGCCGCCGGACCTCCCGCCCTTGGCGGACCCGTACACCGGCGCGCCCTTGCGGGCCAACATGTTCGCCTCCTGAGGCCGCCGTTCCGGGAGATCCGAGCCCCCGCCCAGTCCCGCGACACGGCTCCGCGCCGCCCGCTTTCCCGGCAATCGGCTGTGTTACCATCCGGCGCCCGGAAACGGCTTGGAGCGGGTGAAATTGACGTGCCTTTCAGCATCCGGTTTGGCGCTTTTCCGTCCCCGCGCCGCCCGGGCGGCGCAGGGGCCGCCGCCGGCCCGCCCCGGCGGCGCATCGCTCAAGGCCGCGGATTGATGTTCAGGCGGATCGTCGACTGGATCAGGGCGCCGGAGCGGTCCGGCGCGGACGACCCGTGGGAGTCGTTCCATCTCCCGGACGTCGAGGCTCTCAAGAAAGAGCTGCGCGTCGAACAGACGGCGAAGGAGGACGGAAAGGCCGGCTACCCGGCCGGCGATGCGGCCGCGCCGAACGCCGCCGAGCTCGGCATCAAGGCCAGGATCGAAAAGATCGCGGCCGGATTCAACAAGGAGTACGCGATAACGGCCGAGCGGTACCGGCAGCAGTACGACGACATCACGCAGTTCTGGAAGCTCGAGCTGATCGAGAACGAGGAGAACGAGTTGCTGGGCCAGGCGCAGGGAATGATCACCCGGCACAGCAACGAGCTGTTCCCGGAGAGCGAGCAGCTCCGCCGCATCGGGCGGGAACTGGCGGATTTCAGGAAGCGGAACAGGCTGGAGCATCGCACCCCGACGTTCCCGCCGAAGGAACGCGTTTTCTTCGTCGCGGGCGTGGTGGCGCTGGTCGAGTTCGCCGCATCCTTCATCCTGCTCCGGGAGGCGCAGGAGACGCTGACGGTCGCGATCACCGCCGTGATCCTGATCACCTTCAACGGGATCCTCCCGATCACCACTTTCGGCCCCGCGTCGAGATGGGTGTTCGACAGGACCGACAACGTCATGAGGAGGGCGGGAGGG
>CAYSVD010000132.1:0-21510 GCA_964434395.1 uncultured Pseudohongiella sp. | reverse complement strand
TCGCGGGGCATCCGCCGCGGTCCAGCCATTCCAGCATCACAGCGCTCCCATCGGTGGCGTCTAACGACGGAAACGGCTCCGAATGGACATCCCTGCTGTCGCCGTCTAACCGCTCCCGTCCCGCAGTCCGTCCGTAGCCGGCCTGATCCGGTAGGCGCAACGCCGCGCGCCGTCGAGCGCGTGCTCGGTCCGCGTCACCGCGGCCGCTCCGGACAGCAGGGCGCGGAACAGCTCCAGCTCGCTCCCGCAGAATCCCCCGCAGGAGCGGGCGGCGGCGAGGATCGGGCAATGGTGCTCGATCAGCAGCCAGCCGTCGGGCAGCAGGCGCAACTCGGCCATGTAGCCCTCTTCGTTGCGCAACCTGACCAGCCGCTCGAGTTTCCCGCGCAACGTTCCGTCGGCGTCCTCCAACTCGCGCCGGTAGCGCCGCTCCTGGGCCGCGCCGCATTCCGCGACGTAGCGCCCGAGCGCCTCGTCGCCGTCCTCGGCTCGGATGGCGCCGATCAGGTCCAGCAACGTCCCGGCGTGGCCGTCGGGAAACAGCCGGTGGCCCTGTCCGGTCAGGCGCCACAGGCGGACCGGACGGCCGCGGGTCTGCCGGACCGGAGGGGCCGGCTCCACCAGCTCCCGCGCCTCCAGCCCGGCCAGGTGCTGGCGGACGCCCATGGAGGTCATGTCCAGCCGCCGCGCGAGGATCCGGACGGACTGCGGGCCCCGCGTCTTGAGGGCGTCGAGGATGCGGCGGCGGGAAGGGGCCATGGCGCGTCGCGGGAAGCGGTGTCTCCCGGTTGTCGGCGCATTTATATAAGTCTTTAGTGCGCTATCGCGGCGTTTCGCGGCTCGATCCGCAAAATATAGCAAAGTATCAGCTTTACTATTTCAGCGGGGGCGGGGGATCGGCGGCCGGGGAGCCGGCCAGCAGCATCCGGACGTGGAAAATGCCGTCCTCCAAGTAGGGCTCGGAGTCCGCCATGAAACCGAAGGTTCGGTAGAAGCGCTCCAGGCGTTGCTGGGCCGAGATCGCCACCGGCGCATCCGGCCACGCCGTCGCGCACTGCCTAAGGGCTCGCCGCACCAGCTCCCGGCCGATGCCGCCGCCGCGGCGCGCCGGGCGGGTCACGACCCGGCCGATCACCGCGGGCCGGGATGGCCCGCCGGGCGGGATGATCCGGGCGTAGCAGGCGAGCTGTCCGCCGGCGTGGGCGGTGACATGCAGGGCCGACTGGTCCATGCCGTCCGGATCCAGGTAGGCGCATTCCTGCTCCACCACGAAGACCTCGGCGCGAAGCCGCAGGATCGCGTAGAGCGCCTCGGCCGGGAGCGATTCGAACCGTCGGCATTGCCAGTACAGTCTCTCCATGGGGGCGGGCGGCCGTCAGTACCGTTCCAGTTCCCCCAGCTCCCGCTTCTGCGCGCGCACCATCTCCTCGACGTCCCGCAGCAGCGCCCGGGCGTCGTAGACGATGCCGTCTTTGATGGTGTGGCGGATGCCCCGGGTCCGCTCCGGCTCGCCGGTCTCGTCGTTCAGGCGGATCGCGCCGGTGCCGTACAGCACCTTGAGGTTCTCCAACGGATTGTCGTCGACGACGAGCAGGTCCGCCAGCATGCCCGGGCGGACGGCGCCGAACGCGACGTCCTCGCCCTTCGGCTTGTGTAGGGTCTCGGCGCCGTGCAGGGTGGCCGCGCGGACCACCTCCAGCGGGTGGAAGCCGGCCTCCTGCAGCAACTCCATCTCCAGGATGGCGCCGAAGCCGTACAACTGGTAGATGAATCCGGAATCGGAGCCCACGGTGACCCGCCCCCCCATGTTCTTGTAGTCGTTGACGAACTGCATCCAGATCCGGAAGAAGTTGCGCCAGGCTACCTCGTCGGCGGTGGTCCAGTAGAACCAGTAGGAGCCGTGGCTCTCCCGGCTCGGCGTGTAGAAATCCCACTGGGTGGGCAGGGTGTAGGCGGCGTGCCAGTCCGCGTTGCGGGCCCGCATCACGTCCCGTCCGGCCGAATAGATGCCCATGGTGGGGTCCAGGGTGATGTCCAGGGACCGGAACTTCTCCAGCAGCGCGTTCCACTTGGGCGAGCCCCTCCCGGCGATCAGGCGCCACTGGCGGGCGACCTGACCGAACCGCATCTGCTCGTCGTTGTAGTTCATGTCCGCCGGCCAAGGTTGCACATCGCTGTTCTCGTACATGGACTCGAACAGCCCGTAGAAATGGGTCAGGGTGCCGAGGCCCAGCTCGGCCGCGTCCTCCGCGTTCATCCGGGCCACCCCCATCTGGTCCAGATGGGCGGTGGTGCCCATCCCGTGCCGGCCGGCCTCGTCGATCAGCGCGGCCATGATCGCCGGGCGGTGGGCGCCGAGCTTCAGCCCGTCGGCGCCCTTGCCGGCGGCGTAGCGCACCCACTCCCTGGCCTGCTCCGGCGTGAGGATGCTCCGGTCTTCGTACTCCTCGCCGGAACCCATGCGCTGGTAGACGAACATGCGCGGGGCGGCGATCTCGTTGCGGGCGCTGCGCTCTTTCTCCAGCACGGAGAATTCGAAATCGCCGAAGGGCACGCCGCGCACCGTCGTGACGCCGTGGGCCAGCCACAGCTTGTAGGCGTACTCGGCGCGGGGCGCCTTGGAGGCGCCGCCCGTGTGGACGTGCATGTCCGCGATGCCCGGCATGACCCAGGCGCCGTGGGCGTCGATCTCGCGCGTCGCGTCCCCGGGGCGCCGCTCCGGGTCGATGTCCAGCATCGGGTAGCCGACGGAGCGCACGGCCGTGATCATGTTGTCCTCGATCACGATGTCCACGGGCCCTCGGGGCGGGGCGCCGGTGCCGTCGATCAAGGTGGCGCCGCGGATGATGAGGCGCTCGAAGGGCCCCTCGCCCTCGTCCGTCCCGCGGTCGGGGGAGGGGATCATCTCCTGCTGGGCCGGCGCGGCGGCCGCGCCGAGGAGGAGCAGGACGGCGGCGGCCGCGGCGGCGGCCCGCCCGCTGAAAGCGTGGTGGATCATCATTTCGTCTCCGAGGATGGCCGGACGGCCGATGCCGTCGCCATCTTTAAGGAAGGGGGAGCCAAAATCAAGACTGACTGGCTGGCCGGCCGGAAAACCGGGCCGCCGGCGCCGCGTCTGTGCTATCGTCGCGCGTCCGACGGGCCGGGGAGGGCGATGCGGTGAGCAGGGTGAGGGTTCTGGTGGGCACCCGCAAGGGCGCCTTCGTGCTGTCCGCCGACGGGACGCGCGGCAAGTGGGCCATCGACGGCCCCTTCTTCGGAGGCTGGGAGATCTTCCACGTGAAGGGTTCGGAGGCGGACCCGGACCGGATCTACGCCTCCCAGACCTCGGACTGGTTCGGCCAGGTCATCCAGCGCTCCCGCGACGGCGGCGCGACCTGGGAGCAGCCCGGCGCCCCGGCCGACGGTCCGCCGCCCGGGGAGGGCATGCCCGCCGGCGAGAGCAACCGTTTCGCGTACGACACCTCCGAGGAGACCGGCAGCCCCCTGACCACCCACCAGTGGTACGACGGCACGCCCCATCCGTGGGAGTTCAAGCGGGTGTGGCATCTGGAGCCGTCCCGCGACGATCCCGACACCGTCTACGCCGGCGTGGAGGACGCGGCCCTGTTCCGCACCACGGACGGCGGCGTCACCTGGCATGAGCTGGCCGGGCTGCGGGGCCACGGCCGCGGCGAGGAGTGGATGCCGGGAGCGGGCGGCATGTGCCTGCACACCGTGCTGCTGGACCCGGTCCATCCCGGGCGCATGTACACCGCGGTCTCCGCCTGCGGCGCCTTCCGCAGCGACGATGCGGGAAAGAGCTGGCGGCCGATCAACCGGGGCCTGCGCTCGGACATGCTGCCCGATCCCGAGGCCGAGATCGGCCACTGCGTGCACCGGCTGGACATGCATCCGTCCCGCCCCGAGGTGCTGTACATGCAGAAGCACTGGGACGTGATGCGCAGCGACGACGGCGGCGAGAACTGGACGGAGGTCAGCGGCGACCTGCCGTCCGACTTCGGTTTCCCGATCCAGCTGCACGCCCACGAGCCGGAGACCGTGTACGTGGTGCCCATCAAGAGCGACTCGGAGCACTACCCGCCGGACGGCAGGCTGCGCGTGTACCGCAGCCGCACCGGCGGCGGCGAATGGGAGGCGCTGACCGACGGCCTGCCGCAGCGCCACTGCTACGTCAACGTGTTGCGGGAGGCGATGGCGGTGGACCGGCTGGACCCCTGCGGGGTGTACTTCGGCACCACCGGCGGTCAGGTGTACTGCTCGCCGGACGGCGGCGACCGCTGGACGGCCATCGCCGCGAACCTGCCCGCCGTGCTGTCGGTGGAGGCGCAGACCCTGGACTAGGGCCATGGTGCGGGTCAGGATCCCTTACCATCTGCAGACCTTGGCGGGGACCGGGCCGGAGCTCCGGCTGGAGGTGCCGGAGCCGGTGACGGCGGAGGCGGTCGTGCGCGCGCTGGAGGCGCGGCATCCGGGGCTGCGCGGCGCGGTCTACCGCCACGAGACGGGAACGCGGCGCCCCCTGATCCGTTTTTTCGCCTGCGGCCGGGACATCTCCCTGGACGACGACCGGCGGCCGTTGCCCGGGCCGGTCCGCGCCGGCCGGGAGCCTTTCCACATCGTGGGCGCGATCGCCGGCGGATAGCCGTCCGGCGCTACAACACCTTCATGACGCGCATTGCCGCGACAATAGAGGAGACTGATATGAAAAGGCTGATGGTCGCTGGGTTGGTGGCGCTGGTGCTGTCGGGAAACGCGGAGGCCCAGACCCAAATCGACCGGGAGAATGTCTTCCATGAGATTTGGAACGAGGTCATTGTTCCCTTCACCGTGATATGGGTACGGTACACCCACGAGGACAACAGCATCCAAGAACACGACCACAGGGTGCAGTCTATCCTCAACAACGACGTCAGCATCGCTTCATACCAAGGCTACTTGGCCGGTTTGATACTGGGGGGATGGTGGGCCCCCCATTTTCCGCACAACACTTACGAAGTCCGGCAGCTTGAGTACTCGAACCAGAGGGGTTCTCTGCTCATGCTGATGTATTGGGGACAGATATAGCCATGAGAGCGCGCTGGAACACGAGGGGATCAAGGAGATCGATGATCGATGATTACTGATTTCGCCGCGCAATTCCCTTACAATGCCCCGGCAGCCGTCCCCGTAGCTCAGTTGGATAGAGCGATCGCCTCCTAAGCGATAGGTCGGACGTTCAAATCGTCTCGGGGACACCATCCCGCCCGCCGTAGGGCAACGGCAGAACCTCCAGCGGCGCCGGCGGGTCGCCGGCCAGCGCCAGCCCGCCCGCCTTCGCGGCCGCGACCTCGAGCACGGCCAGCAACAGAGGATCCTCGTCCTCCGCGCCGGCGTGCGCGCGCAGGATCTCGCCCGCCGGGCGCTCCGGGTCGCCGGGGGCGACGATGACGCCGTCCGGCGGCGCCGGACGCGCGCAACGCAACAGGTGGAGCCGCTTCTTGGCCTTGCCGCGGTAATGCATGCGCGCCACGACCTCCTGGCCGGTGTAGCAACCCTTCTTGAAGTCGATGACGCCGGACAGGTCGTAGTTCAGCAGCTGCGGCGTGTAGTTCCCGCTCATGCCGGCGTCCACGTGCGCGATGCCGGCCAGCATGTCCTGCCGGTCCCAGGCCGGCTCGTCCTCGATCCGGCCCGCCGGGGCGAGCGCCCCGCGCGCCCGCGCCGCCGCCGCCTCGTCATGGCACCACAGCTCGAAGCGCGGCGCGGCGCCGGGAATCCTGATCAACTCGAGGGACGGCGCCGCCGCCACGCCGTGGTCCGCCTCGGGGAGCGCGCGGAACAGCGCGCCGAGCGCCGCCCCCGCCCCCTCGCCGAACACGCCGAAGACCGCCGCCGGCCCCGCGTCGGCGGCGATGGTCGCCTTGGAGAACACCGCGTAGCGGGACAGGGTGGCGACGACGGCCTCGGCGACGCCCCGGCGGCACTGCAGCAGGCAGCCCCCGTCCCGGGCGACGGCCCGGAAGTCGGCGACGACCCGCCCCTTGATGTTGCACAGGGCCCCGGTCAGGCTGCGCGCCCCGTCCAGCCGCTCCATGTCGCAGCTCGCCTGCCCCTGCAGGAACGGGACGGCGTCGGGCCCCGACA
The DNA here is from genome assembly GCA_964434395.1 of uncultured Pseudohongiella sp. Lineage (GTDB taxonomy): Bacteria > Pseudomonadota > Gammaproteobacteria > Pseudomonadales > Pseudohongiellaceae > UBA9145. The sequence goes on along the minus strand of CAYSVD010000132.1, from coordinate 15,384 downwards.
CCAGGACGTGTTCGCGGTCGGAGAGGGCGGCGGCGCGCATGGCGGTCATCCCGGGCGGCGAGGGCTTGCGCCGGCGGCTCCGCGGCGGATAATGGACGCGGGCCCGCCGGGGGAGGCGGCATTATATGCGCGAGACCGGACGGCGGAAACTGCGCTGGCGCAGCCGGCGCGGCATGCTGGAGCTGGACCTGCTGCTGGCGCCCTTCGCGGAGGAGGCCTGCGATGCGATGTCGCCGGAGGAGCTGGCGCTGTACGGCGAGCTGCTGGAGCGCGAGGACCGGGAGCTGTGGCGCTGGCTGTTCGGCCAGGCGCCGCCCGAGGAGCGGTTCGCGCCGCTGATCGAGCGCATCCTGCGCCGCGGCCGCCCGCCCGGCTAGCGGGCATCGGGCGTCAGCACCGTGTCGGCGGCCGTCTCGCCGGTCTCGGGACGGTCCAGCGTGTAGTGCAGTCCCCGGCTCTCCCTGCGCCGGGCGGCGCAACGGATGATCAGCTCCGCCACCAAGGCCAGGTTGCGCAGCTCCAGGTTGTCGCGGGTGACCCGGTGCCGCACGTAGTGGTCGCGCGCCTCCTCCCGGATCACCCGGATGCGCCGCCGGGCCCGCTCGAGGCGCCGGTCGTTGCGCACGATGCCGACGAAGTTCCACATGAGGCGGCGGATCTCGTCCCAGTTGTGGGAGACCAGCACCTCGTCGTCCGACTCGGTGACCCGGCTCTCGTCCCAGGGCGCGATGGCGGGGGCGGGCGGGGCGTCCGCCAGCCGCCCGCGGATGCTGTCGGCGGCGCCGAAGGCCACCACTAGGCACTCCAGCAGCGAGTTGCTGGCCATCCGGTTGGCCCCGTGCAGGCCGCTGCAGCTGGTCTCGCCGACGGCGTAGAGGCCGGCGAGGTCGGTCTCGCCCCGCGCGTTGACGACGACGCCGCCGCAGGTGTAGTGGGCGGCCGGCACCACCGGGATGCGGTCGGCGGCGATGTCGATGCCGAACTCCAGGCAGCGCCGGTGGATCGTCGGAAAGCGCCCGCGCAGGAACGCGGCGCTCTTGTGCGTGATGTCGAGGAACACGCAGTCGCAGCCGATGCGCTTCATCTCGTGGTCGATGGCCCGGGCGACCACGTCCCGGGGCGCCAGCTCCGCCCGCCGGTCGAACCGCCGCATGAAGCGGTCGCCGTCGGGCAGCTCGAGCCGGGCGCCTTCGCCGCGCAGCGCCTCGGAGATCAGGAACGACTTGGCGTGGGGATGGTACAGGCAGGTGGGGTGGAACTGGTTGAACTCCATGTTGGCCACGCGGCAGCCGGCCCGCCACGCCATCGCGATGCCGTCGCCGGTCGCTCCGTCGGGATTGGTGGTGTACAGGTAGGCCTTGCTGGCCCCGCCGGTGGCCAGCGCCACGAACCGGGCCGGGATGGCCTCCACCCGCCGGGTCTTCAGGTTGAGCGCGTAGACGCCGGCGCAGGCCCGCTCCGGGCCGGGGCCCGGGCGGTGGACGACGATGTCCACGACGGCGCGGCCCTCCAGCAGCCGGATGCCGGGATGCTCGCCGGCCCGCCGGCTCAGGGTCTCGAACACCGCCTTGCCGGTGGCGTCGGTGGCGTGGATGATGCGCCGGCGGCTGTGGCCGCCCTCCTGGGCCAGATGCAGGGAGGCGAGCTCGGCCGCCGCGGGCGCCGCGCCGGCCGGGGCCGGCCCGCGGCTGAAGGGCGCCCCCTGCCCGAGCAGCCAGGCCACCGCGCCGGGGCCGTTCGCCACCACGTGCTCGACCACCGGGCGGTGGCAGAGCCCCGCCCCCGCCGCCATGGTGTCCTCGACGTGGGACGCGAAGCTGTCCTCGGGGTCCAGCGCCGCCGCGATGCCGCCCTGGGCGTAGAAGGTCGCGCCCTCCCGCAGCTCGCCCTTGCTCAGCACCGTGACCCGGGCGCTGTCCGCGAGGCGCAGGGCCAGGGTGAGCCCGGCCGCTCCGCCGCCGATGATCAGGACGTCGGTCCCGTCCTCCGTTCCATTGGCAGTCGGCGATCGCTTCATGATTGGGCTATGATGGATGCGGCGCGGCCGGCCCGGCGGGAGGGGCCGCCCCGGGGATTGTAGGGGATGCGGGAACTTTTGCATCTGCGGGCTGTCCATCGGACGGGGCAGCGCGTCTGTCTTGCGCCGTCGCGCCGCAGAGTCGACGGGGCGCGGAGGGGCGGCGGATGCCGGAGGATTCCGACCAGTTGCTTGTCGACAGGACCCTGGACGGGAACAAGAAGGCCTTCGACCTGCTGGTGCTGCGCTACCAGCACCGGGTGGCCGCGCTGGTCGGGCGCTTCGTCCAGGATCCCCAGGAGGCGGAGGACGTCAGCCAGGAGACGTTCATCAAGGCCTACCGCGCCCTGCCGCGGTTCCGGGGCGACAGCTCGTTCTACACGTGGCTGTACCGGATCGCGGTGAACACGGCCAAGAACCACCTGGTGGCGAAAAGCCGCCGGCCGCCGGCGGAGGACGTCGACCTCGAAGAGGCGGAGGCCGCCGGCGCGGCGGGCATGGCGGCCGCGGCTCCGGACGGCCCGGAGCGGCACCTGAGCGCCGAGCACCTGCGGCGGGCGATCGTCCGGGCGATCGCGGAGCTGCCCGAGGAGCTGCGCACCGCGCTGACCTTGCGCGAGTTCGCGGGTTTGAGTTATGAAGACATCACGCAGGTGATGGACTGTCCGGTCGGCACGGTGCGCTCGAGGATCTTCCGGGCGCGCGAGGCGGTCGACCGGAAGATCCGCAAGATGCTGCCGGAGTGACCGGCGGCGGGGCCCGACGGAGTCGGAACACGCGATGGACAAAAACGACGAAAAGGAGCGGCTGTCGGCATTGCTGGACGGCGAGTTGGACGGCGGGGAGCTCGACCGTCTGCTGGCCTCCCTCGACGACGACGATGCGGCGGCCTGGGAGCGCTACCACCTGGCGCGCGCCGCGCTGCGCGGCGGCGGCGGGGCGGTCGCCCCGGAGCTGGCCGCCGGGGTCCGGCGGGCGCTGGAGCGGGAGCCGCCGCTCGCGCCCCGCCGTCCCGCGCGGTCCGGATGGCTCGTCCGCGGCTTGGCCCGCGTGGCCATCGCCGCCTCGGTGGCGGTGGCGGCGGCGGTCGCCATGCAGTCCGCCTTGGACCGCGGCCCCGTCCCGGCGGTCGCGGAGCGGGACGCCCCGCCCGCGGCGGTCGCGGCCGCCGCGCCGGCCGAGTTCGAGGTGGACCCCGTGGCCCGGCAGCGCCTGCGGCGGTACATCGAAAGCATGCGCGTCGACGAGGAGTTGCCGATGCGCCTTGAGCACATCCAGGACTCGCCCCTGTACCGTCTGGTGAACGAGTTGTCGCCCCCCGTCCCCCGCCGGGACCCCTGAGTTCCGGCCGGACTCCGCCGTCCGGCGGCGGCGTCCAGCGGCGGCGTCCGGCGGATGATTCGCCCCCGCCGCTGTGCTACCATCGCCGGCGTTGACGACGGCCCGGCGCGTCCGGGAGCCGGAGCGATGGCGACGAGACATCCGACAATCCGCGTGGCGCTCGGCCTGCCGGCCCTGTTCTGGCTGGCGGCGCGCGCCCCGGCGGCCGAGCTGCCCGACTTCGCCGGCCTGGTGGAGCGCGCCGCGCCGACCATCGTCGAGGTGCTGACCGTCCGCCGCGGGCCCCCGTCCGCCGCCGGCGAACTGGAGGAGCTGTTGCGCCGGTTCGGGCCGGGGCGGCCGCCGGAGGCCGAGCCGGACGGCGGGGAGGCGCCGCGGCGCGATGCGATCGGCTCGGGCTTCATCGTCTCCGGGGACGGCTACATCGTCACCAACAACCACGTGGTGGCCGGGGCCGAGCGGGTCCGGGTCACGCTCAACGACCGCCGCGTGTTCGACGCGCGGACGGTCGGACTGGACGAGCCCTCGGACCTGGCGTTGCTGAAGATCGAGGCGGAGGGCCTGCCGCGCGCGCGCTTCGGCGACTCCGACGCGTTGCGGGTGGGCGAATGGGTGTTGGCGATCGGCTCGCCCTTCGGGCTCGAGTTCTCCGCCGCCGCCGGCATCGTCAGCGCCAAGGGGCGGTCGATGCCGACCCGCTCCGCCTACAACTACATGTCGTTCATCCAGAGCGACGTGGCGATCAACCAAGGCAACTCCGGCGGCCCCCTGTTCAATCTGGACGGCGAGGTGGTGGGCATCAACTCCCAAATCTTCAGCCGCACCGGGGGCTCGATCGGCCTGTCCTTCTCGATCCCGAGCAACGCGGCGTCCAACGTCGTCGCGCAGCTCAGGGAATCGGGGCATGTGAGCCGGGGGCTGCTGGGCGTGCGCATGCGGGAGGTCACCCACGCGCTGGCCGAGATCTTCGGGCTGGAGCGGCCGCGGGGCGCCTTCGTCGATGAGGTGCAGCCGGGCGGGCCGGCCGAGGCGGGCGGGATCCGCAACGAGGACATCGTCCTGGAGTTCAACGGGCACGCGATCGAGCACTTCACCGACCTGCCGTTCTACGTCGGCCAGTACAGCCCCGGCGCCGAGGCGGAGGTGCTGCTTCACCGCGACGGCGGGACCGTCGCCGCCGCGGTCAGGCTGGGCAGCTCGCCCACCAACCAGGCGGCGGCCGACGCGCCGCGCTCCGCGCGCGGGCGGGGCGACCCGCTGGGCGCGCGGGTGGTCGCGCTCGGCGAGGAGGCCCGGCGGGCGGCCGGCGTCGGCGGCGTGCGCGTCGCGGAACTGGACGACGGGGCCGCCCAAGCGGCCGGCCTGCGCGAGGGCGACATCATCGTGGCGCTCGACCGGCGGCCGGTGACCACGCCGGAGGAGTTCGCCCGCGTCGCCGGGAACCTGCCGGAGTCCGGCTTCGCGCAGGTCCGCATCATCCGCGAAGGGCAGGCCACCACCTTGGCGCTCGAGCTTTCGCGGTAGCGCGCCGTCCGCGCAGCGTCCCGCCCGACCGGTCCCGCGGCCCAGTGACAGACCTAAGCCACATCCGCAACTTCTCCATCATCGCCCACATCGACCACGGCAAGTCGACGCTGGCGGACCGCTTCATCCAGTTGTGCGACGGCGTCAGCGAGCGGGAGATGGAGGACCAGATCCTGGACAGCCTGGACATCGAGCGCGAGCGCGGCATCACCATCAAGGCCCAGAGCGTGACGCTCGACTACACCGCCCGGGACGGCAGGCGGTACCGGCTGAACTTCATCGACACCCCGGGCCATGTCGATTTCAGCTACGAGGTGTCCCGCTCGCTGGCGGCCTGCGAGGGGGCGTTGCTGGTGGTGGACGCCGGGCAGGGGGTCGAGGCCCAGTCGGTGGCCACCTGCTACACGGCGGTCGAGCAGGGCCTGGAGGTGATTCCGGTGCTGAACAAGATGGACCTGCCGCAGGCCGAGCCGGAGCGGGTGCGGACGGAGATCGAGGAGATCATCGGCATCGACGCCGCCGGCGCGCTCTGCGTCAGCGCCAAGACCGGCATGGGGATCGACGAGGTGCTGGAGCAGATCATCCGCCGGGTGCCGCCGCCGCGGGGGGACCGGGAGGCCGAGCTGAAGGCGCTGATCATCGACTCCTGGTTCGACAACTACCTGGGGGTGGTCTCGCTGGTGCGGGTGGTGTCGGGAACCATGGCCAAGGGCGACCGGATCATCGCCAAGTCGATCGGCAGGGCCCACGTCGTGGACGCCGTCGGGGTGTTCACTCCCAAGCGCCGGCCCGCCGAGCGCCTGGCCGCCGGGGAGGTGGGCTTCGTGACGGCCGGCATCAAGGACATCCACGGCGCGCCGGTGGGCGACACCCTGACGCTGGCGAAGACCCCCGCGGTGGAGCCGCTGGCCGGCTTCCGGACCATCCAGCCCCAGGTCTACGCCGGCCTGTTCCCGGTCTCGGCGGACGACTTCGAGAGCTTCCGCGACGCGCTGTCCAAGCTCACCCTGAACGACGCCTCGCTGCACTACGAGCCGGAGAGCTCCGACGCCCTGGGCTTCGGGTTCCGGTGCGGCTTCCTCGGCATGCTGCACATGGAGATCGTGCGGGAGCGGCTGGAGCGGGAGTACGGCCTGAGCCTGATCGCCACCGCCCCGACGGTGATCTACGAGGCGGAGCTGACGAGCGGCGAAACGCTGCGGGTGGACAGCCCCTCGCGGCTGCCGCCGTCGAACAAGATCGCGGAGATGCGCGAGCCGGTCGCGCGGGCCTCCATCCTGGTGCCGCAGGAGCATCTGGGCGGCGTCATCAGGCTGTGCGAGGAGAAGCGCGGCGCGCAGAAGAGCATGCGGTACATGGGCCGGCAGATAGCGCTCGATTACGAGTTGCCGATGAACGAGGTGGTGATGGACTTCTTCGACCGGCTGAAGTCCGTCTCCCGGGGCTACGCGTCGCTGGACTACCGTTTCGAGCGCTTCGAGCCGTCGCGGCTGGCGCGCCTCGACATACTGATCAACGGCGAGCGGGTGGACGCGCTGGCGCTGATCGTGTTCCGCGACCACGCCCGCGCCAAGGGGCGCCTGCTGGCGGAGAAGATGAAGGAGCTGATCCCCCGGCAGCTGTACGACGTGGCGATCCAGGCCGCCGTCGGCGGACAGATCATCGCGCGCCAGACGGTCAAGGCGCTGCGCAAGAACGTGACCGCCAAATGCTACGGCGGCGACGTGACGCGCAAGAAGAAGCTGCTGGAGAAGCAGAAGGCCGGCAAGAAGCGCATGAAGCGGGTGGGCAGCGTCGAGGTGCCGCAGGAGGCTTTCCTGGCGGTGCTGAAGGTGGAGTCCTGACCGGGATGGACGTGGACTTCTCCCTGCTGCTGGTGGTCCTGTCGGCGGCCTGCGGCGCGCTCGTGCTGCTGGACGCGCTCGTCCTGCGGCGCCTGCGGCGGGGCGGGACGGAAGGCGGAGGGAAGGAGGCGGCGCGCGAGCCGGCGCTCGTCGAGTACGCCCGGTCGTTCCTGCCGGTGCTGCTGTTCGTGCTGGCGCTGCGCTCGTTCCTGTTCGAGCCGTTCCAGATCCCCACCGGCTCCATGGTCCCGACCCTCGAGGTGGGCGACTTCGTGCTGGTCAACAAGTTCGCCTACGGCCTGCGCCTGCCGGTCGTCGGCGCCAAGATCCTGGACGTCGGGGAGCCGCGGCGCGGCGACATCATGGTGTTCGTCCCGCCCATCGACAACAAGCCGTACATCAAGCGGGTGATCGGCGTCCCCGGCGACACGGTCCGCTACGAGGACAAGATCCTGCGCATCAACGGCGAGGCGGTGGCGCGGGAGTACCTCGGCGAGGTCGGCATCGAGACCTCCGGCGGGACCATGGCCGGCACCGCCTACGCCGAGACCACCGGCGGCGTGCGGCATACCGCCCAGTACATCGACCGGCTGCGCCGCCGCCGGGACCGCACCAGCTGGGTCATCCCCGGCGGGCACTACTTCATGATGGGGGACAACCGGGACAACAGCCTGGACAGCCGCGAGTGGGGGATGGTGCCGGAGCGGAACATCGTGGGCAAGGCGGTGGCGGTCTGGATGCACAAGGAGCCCGGGCTGCGCCTGCCGACCTTTTCCCGCAACAAGCTGATCGACTGATGCCGGGCGACCTCGACCGGCTGGAGCGGACCCTCGGCCACCGGTTCGCCGACCCGGAGCTGGCCCGGCTCGCCCTGACCCACCGCAGCGCCGCGGCGGAGAACAACGAGCGGCTGGAGTTTCTGGGCGACGCGGTGCTGGATATGGCCGTCGCGGCCGTCCTCTACGCGCGCCATCCCGCGGCCGACGAGGGGGAACTGAGCCGCATGCGGACCGCCCTGGTGAACGGGGAGGCGCTGGCCGCCGCCGCCCGGCGCCTGGGGCTGGAGGAGCATCTGGCGCTGGGCCGCGGCGTCCGGCCGCGGGACTCGATGCTCGCCGACGCGCTGGAGGCGCTGCTGGCGGCGCTCTACCTGGACGCCGGCCTGGAGCCCTGCTCGCGCATGGTCGCGGGCTGGATCGCCGCGCGGGACCCGTCGCCGCCGCGGGGTCCGTCGCCGCTGCGGAAGAAGGACCGCAAGAGCCGCCTGCAGGAGCTGATGCAGGCGCGGCGCGCCTCGTTGCCGGACTACCAGGTGGAGGCGGTCTCCGGCCCGGAGCACGAACGGGTCTTCCGCGTCAGCTGCCGGGTGCCGCTGCTGGACGAGGCGCAGACCGGGGAGGGGAGCAGCCGGCGGGAGGCCGAGCAGGCGGCGGCCGGCCGCGCGCTGGAACGGCTCGGCGAGGCGCCGTGAGCGGACCGGACGCCGCGCCGCGGCGCTGCGGCTTCGCGGCCATCGTCGGCCGCCCCAACGTGGGCAAGTCCACGTTGCTCAACCACCTGCTGCGGCGCAAGCTCAGCATCACCTCCCGCAGGCCCCAGACCACCCGGCACCGCATCGTCGGCGTGCGCACCGAAGGGAACCGCCAGTGCCTGTTCGTCGACACGCCGGGCCTCGACGACCGGCCCGGCCGGGCGCTCAACCGGATCATGAACCAGACGGCCCGGGCGGCCGCCGCCGACGTCGACGTGGTGCTGCTGGTGGCGGAGCGGCTGGTCTTCAACGACGCGGACCGGGCGGCGCTGGCGTCGCTGGACGGCGCGCGCTGCCCGCTCATGCTGGTCATCAACAAGGTGGACCTGATCGCGGACCGGGAGCGCCTGCTGCCGCACATCGAGCGGCTGTCCCGCGAACGGCCGTTCGCCGAAATCGTGCCGGTCTCGGCCCTGCGCGGCCACAACCTCGACGTTCTGGCCGGGCTGGTGATGGACCGGCTGCCGGCGGGGGAGTTCCTGTTCCCGCCCGAGCGGCTGACGGACCGCGACGAGCGCTTCCACGCCGCCGAGTTCATCCGCGAGAAGCTGACGCGGCAGCTCGGCGACGAGCTGCCCTACGACGCGACGGTGGAGATCGAGTCCTGGCGCCGCCGGGGCGCCGTCCTGCACATCCGCGGCCTGATCCTGGTCGACAGGCCCGGTCAAAAGCGGATCTTGATCGGCCGGGGCGGCCGGCGCCTGAAGCGGATCGGCGAGGCGGCGCGGCGGGAGATGGAGCGGGCCTTCGGGTCCGGCGTGATGCTCAGCCTCTGGGTCAAGACCCGGTCGGGCTGGGCCGACGACGACCGGGCCCTGCGCGGCCTGGGCTACACGGAGGGCTGACGCCGTGGAGCCGCGCGTGTCCCTGCAGCCGTCGTACGTCCTGCACAGCCGGAAGTTCCGGGACGCCAGCCTGCTGGTGGACTTCTTCACCCGGGACCACGGCCGGGTCAGGGCGGTGGCCCGGGGCGCGCTCCGGGGCGGCCCGCGCCGGCGCCCGCCGCTGCAGCCGTTCCATCCCGCGCTGGTCTCCTTCGCCGGCCGGGGCGAGCTCAGGACGGTCAGCGGCGTCGAGGCCGACGGCCCGCCGGCGCTCCTGCGCGGGGAGCGGCTGTTCAGCGGCCTGTACGTCAACGAGCTGCTCGTCCGGCTGCTGCGCGCCCGGCAGGAGCACCGCGCGCTGTACCGCGCGTACCAAGACACGCTCCGGGCCATCGAGCGGGCGGACGGCGTCGAGCCGGCGTTGCGCGGCTTCGAGCTGCGGCTGCTGGCGGAGCTGGGCTACGCCATCAACCTCGCCGAGGAGCGGGACGGGCGCCGGCCCATCGACTCGCGCGGTCGCTACCGCTTCGATCCGCAAACCGGCTTCGCCCGGTGCGCCGCCGCCGCCGGCGACGGCGTGTTCCAGGGCGGGCACCTGATCGCCCTGCGCGAGTTCCGGCTGCACGACGAGGAGGCCGCCCGCTCCGCCAAGCGCCTGTTGCGCATGGCGCTGGCGGCGCATCTGGGCGGCCGGCCGCTCGCCAGCCGCGCGCTGTTCGCCGGCCCGGGCTGAGCGCCGCCGGACATTGTTGCGCCGCCACAGTTGCGCCGCCGGACGTTGACAGACCGATCGCGCTCCCGCATAATCGGAGCCGAGCGTGGCCGTTGCGTTTTTCGTTTTTCAGCGGCAAGGCATCCTCAGGGTTGTTGAGAATCGGGTGCCGTAGCGTGGGCTGACAACCATTATCCACCGAGTCATCCGCAACAGCAGCATCGTTGCGGCGTTTACCACCCTGCCGGGGCCTGTGTCCCGTCGGGGGCATGCTCTGGCTTAACAAGCATCAGGGAGACATGCCATGATGAATGACAAAACAAGCGAGACCACAAAGAACGAAAGCCGTCCCAATTCCGGCCGCGGGAACGCGCCGGGGCTGGGAACGCTGACGGCCGCCCTCACGGTGCCGATCGGCGGGCTTGTGATGGCGATCGGCACGTTGTTGTACCTTCAGGGAAACGAGACGCGTGTCATGATGAACGAAAGGCTGAATGTCAGCAACGCCGCGCTGGCCGAAGTCGTCGTGAGGCTGGGCAGGCTTGAGAGCAGAGGAGACTTGAGGGACGGTCGGGTCGACAACGCTTTCAGCGAAGTTCTTGCCCTCAGCAAAGAAGTCGGAGCCCTCAGCAAAGAAGTCGGAACCCTCAACAACGAGGTCGGAACCCTCAAGAACGAAGTCGGAACCCTCAACAACGAGGTCGGAACCCTCAGGAACGAGGTCGGAACCCTCAACAACGAGGTCGATGGCTTCCGCAGCGAGTTCAACGACTTCCGCGGCGAGGTTCTTGCCGCGCTAGCGGATCTGCGCTAGCAGATTGTCGGACTTAAGCGGTGATCGGCGAAAAATGTTCACATATCAGGCTGTCGCACTTAGGCGACGGCCGACGAAAAACACCGAATTATGACCGTTTTCGTTGGTCAAAAGCACCAGAATGCGCCGCATTTCAGCCAAAACACGGCAGATCGGCCATGCGTTCGTCCCTTTGCGGTGACATTTCCTCCGATTTTGGCCTAAGTGCGACAGGCTGTTAACCGGGAGTCAGGGCAGGACTGTTGCCGCAGGACGCCGCAGGACGAGAGTCGTTCCGCGGCGCCGGCTTTGCGTGTAGACTCCGCGCCATCCGCGCCCGCATCCGACCTGCATGCCCCATCCCACCATCGAGAGCCGGATCGGCGGTACGCCGATGGTGCGGCTCGCGCGCCTGCCCGGGACCGGGAGCAACCTCATCCTGGCCAAGCTGGAGGGCGACAACCCGGCCGGCTCGGTCAAGGACCGTCCCGCGCGCAACATGATCGAACAGGCCGAAAGGCGCGGCGACATCCACCCGGGGGACCGGCTGATCGAGGCGACCAGCGGCAACACCGGCATCGCGCTGGCGATGGTGGCGGCGATGCGGGGATACCGCATGACGCTGATCATGCCGGGGAACCTGAGCGACGAGCGCAAGGCCGCCATGACCGCCTACGGCGCCGGGCTGGTCCTGGTCACCGAGGAGCAGGGCATGGAGGGGGCCCGCGACCTCGCGCGGGCGATGGAGCGCGACGGCGAGGGCAGGGTGCTCGACCAGTTCGCGAACCCGGACAACCCGGAGGCCCACTACCGCGGCACCGGTCCGGAGATCTGGCGCGACACCGAAGGCCGCGTCACGCACTTCGTCAGCGCCATGGGCACCACCGGCACCGTCATGGGCGTGTCGCGCTTCCTGAAGGAGCGGAACCCGGAGGTCGAGATCGTCGGGATGCAGCCGGCGGAGGGCTCCCGCATCCCCGGCATCCGCCGCTGGCCGGCGGCCTACGTGCCCAAGATCTTCGACCGCCGCCGGGTCGACCGGATCCTGGATGTCGCCCAGCGGGACGCCGAGCGGACCGCGCGGGAGCTGGCCCGGCGCGAGGGCATCCTCTGCGGCGTCTCCTCGGGCGGCGCGGTGCACGGAGCGCTGACGCTGGCCCGGGAGCTGAGCGGCGCCGTCATCGTGGTCGTCGTCTGCGACCGGGGCGACCGGTACCTGTCCACCGGCGTGTTCGCGGGTGACTGAGGGCGGCCTGCCCGGGCTTTCCCCGGAGGACCGGGTCGAGCCCTTCTGCGGCTACGCCGACCGCTGCGGCGGCTGCCCGCTGCAGCATGTGGACGCCGCCGCGCAGCTGCGCGCCAAGGAGTCGCTGCTGTTCCGGAGCCTCGAGGAGGCGGCCGGCGTCGTCCCCGGCGACTTCGTCCCGCTGCCGCCGGTCGCCGCGGCCTCCGTCCGCTATCGCCGCAAGGCCCGGCTGTCGGTCCGGCATGTGGCGAAGAAGGGCGGGACGCTGGTCGGCTTCCGCGAGCGGAACGGCCGTCTCGTCACGGACATGCGCGACTGCCCGGTGCTGGTGGAGGCGTCGTCGGCGCTGATCGATCCGCTGCGCCGCCTGCTTTCCGGCCTGTCCCGCCCCCGTTGCGTTCCGCAGATCGAGGTGGCGGCGGGCGAGTCGGCGGGGACCGGCCGCTCCGACCGCGTCGCGCTGACCGTGCGGCACATCCTGCCGTTGCCGCGGGAGGACGAGCGGGCCCTTTCCGGCTTCGCCGCCGAGCGGGGCGTCCAGCTCTACCTGCAGCCGGGCGGTCCGGACACGGCGCGCCGGGTCGTTCCGAAGGAGGGGGCCGACCGCCTCCGCTACGGCCTGCCTGCGTGGAATATCGAGCTGGGCTTCCATCCCGCCGACTTCATCCAGGTGAACGCCGAGGTCAACCGCATGATGGTCGACCGCGTCGTCGCCGCGCTGGATCCGAGGCCGGAGGACCGGGTGCTGGACCTGTTCTGCGGCATCGGCAACATCACCCTGCCGCTGGCGAGGCGCTGCGGACATGCGACCGGCGTCGAGGGCAGCGCGGAGATGACCGAGCGCGCGCGCGAGAACGCGCGGCGCAACGGGATGGAGAACGCGGCCTTCCACACCGCCGACCTGAGCGTCCCGCCCGGCGCGAGCGCCTGGGCGCGCGGCCCTTTCGACGGCATCGTGCTGGACCCGCCGCGCTCGGGGGCGATCGAGCTGATGGGCGCCGTCGCCGCCTCCGGCGCGCGGACGGTGGTCTACGTCTCCTGCGGCGTCGCGAGCCTGGCCCGGGACGCCGCGCGCCTGATCGGCGCCGGCTACCGTTTGAAATCGGCCGGGGTAATGGATATGTTTCCGCACACCGCGCATGTGGAGTCGATGGCCGTGTTCGAACGGGCGGCGGGACGGCGTACGGAGGCGGATCGTTGAAGAAGAGGGAGTTCGATGCGAAGCCGGCCGTCGAGCGGTTGCTGGCCGTGGTGGCCATGTTGCGCGACAGGGAGTTCGGTTGCCCGTGGGATCTCGAGCAGTCCTTCGCGTCGCTGGCGCCCCACACGCTGGAGGAGGCGTACGAGGTGGTGGAGGCGATCGAGGGAGGCGACATGGACGAGTTGCGCGACGAGCTGGGCGACCTGCTGTTCCAGGTGGCGTTCCACGCGCGGCTGGCCGCCGAGGACGGCCGCTTCTCCTTCGAGGACGTCGCCGGGGCCATCACCGACAAGCTGGTCCGGCGCCATCCCCATGTCTTTCCGGAGGGCGACGTCTCGGCCTTCGGCGTCCGCCCGGACATCTCGTCCGAACAGGTGGTGACCGACTGGGAGGCCATCAAGCGGCAGGAGCGGGAGGCCCGCCGCGGGGACGGCCGCGCGGCGCCCCCGGGCCGGCTCGACGGCGTGCCCCGCGCCATGCCGGCGCTGGACCGGGCCCTGCGGCTCCAGAAGCGCGCGGCCAGGGCCGGCTTCGACTGGGCGGACGCGTCCCCGGTGCTCGGGAAGCTGCGCGAGGAGGTCGGCGAGCTCGAGGAGGCGCTGGCGGACGGCGATGCGGAGCGGATGCGCGGCGAGCTGGGCGACGTGCTGTTCACGGTGGTCAACCTCGCCCGGCACGGCGCGGTGGATCCGGAGTCGGCCCTGCGCGCGGCCAACCGGCGCTTCGAGGAGCGGTTCCGGTGGATCGAGGCGGAACTGCGGGCCGGCGGCAGGCGGGCGGAGGATGCGGACCCCGACGAGCTGAACGCGCTGTGGGAGCGGGCCAAGGAGGCGGGGTTGTGAACCGGAGAGCGCCGTGAGGATCATCCTGCTGGGCGCGCCGGGCGCCGGGAAGGGCACCCAAGCCGAACGCCTCGTCCGGCGGTACGGGATCCCGCGGATCGCGACGGGGGACATGCTGCGCGAGGCGGTCAGGAAGAAGACCGAACTGGGTCTGGCGGCGGAAAAGGTCATGGCCGCCGGCGGACTGGTCACCGACGAGGTGATCGTCGGACTGGTGAAGGAGCGGGTGCGGCGGGACGACTGCGCCGGCGGCTTCCTGTTCGACGGCTTTCCCCGCACCATCGCCCAGGCCGAGGCGCTGGCGCGGGAGGGCATACCGGTCGATGCGGTGCTGCTGATCGACGTGCCCGACGACGCGATCGTCCGGCGCCTGAGCGGCCGCCGGGTGCACCCCGGCTCGGGCCGCGTCTACCACGTGGAGTTCAACCCGCCCGCCGTCGAGGGCCGGGACGACGTCACCGGCGAGGCGCTGACGCAAAGGGACGACGACAGGGAGGAGACGGTGCGCAGGCGGCTCGCCGTCTACCGCGAGCACACCCGCCCCCTGCTGGACCACTACGCGGACATGGCGCGCGGCGGGGGAACGGTCAGGGTGGCGACGGTCGACGGCGCCGCCGACGTGGAGACCGTCGGGCGGCGGGTCGCCCGGGCGCTGGCATAGGAAACGTCCGAACGGGCGCTTTCGGCATCCCGCCGGACGCGCGTGTTGGCACGGTTTTGGCTTGCCGTCGGTTCGGTTCGCGCCCGACTTCGTTCGAAAGGCGTCCGCGGGGCGGAAACGGCGAGGAGAAAAAACAAGAAAAAGAGGAAAATAATTGTTTTTTCGCTTAAAGTTTTTTACAAAGCGGGCGAAATGAAGGTAGACTGCCGCGTCCTTGCATGGCGGGGATGGGCTTTGGAGCGGTTCGCATGAGGGATCCGTTCCGGAGTCGAAGGTCGTTTTCGCATGCGGGGCGAGGTGGATCGTGTGTTGTGCAGTGCCAAGGGAACCAGCACAGGGAAGTGAGCGGACGAAGGCCGGCGGCTTCCTGACGGGAGCCAATGCGGTGCCGGGTCCGTCAATTTTTTGTCAACCAAGAGGAAATTGACATGGTTAAGAAAAAAGCATCGAAAAAGAGGAAGGTGGCCAAG
Source organism: uncultured Pseudohongiella sp. (assembly GCA_964434395.1). Classification (GTDB taxonomy): domain Bacteria; phylum Pseudomonadota; class Gammaproteobacteria; order Pseudomonadales; family Pseudohongiellaceae; genus UBA9145. The sequence continues at coordinate 378 of CAYSVD010000132.1, read as the reverse complement.
AAGCGGGCGGTCAAACGCAAGTCGCCGGGCCGCAAGAAGTCGGTCAAGAAGAAGGTGGGCAAGCGCAAGTCGCCGGTGAAGAAGAAACGGGCGGTGAAGAAAAAGCGCGCCGTGAAGAAGAAGCGGACGGTCAAGAAGAAGAAACGGGCCGTCAAGAAGAAGCGGGCGGTCAAAAAGAAGCGGGCCGTCAAGAAAAAGCGGACGGTCAAGAAAAAGCGGGCCGTCAAGAAGAAGCGCGTCGTGAAGAAGAAGCGCGCGGTCAAGAAGAAGCGCGCCGTGAAAAAGCGCGCCGTCGCCAAGAAGGAGTAGGGTTCCGGACCGCCGGGGAGGGGCGTTCCCTCCCCGGCGGGACCTCCGCCCGCCGCCGCGCCCCGCCTC
>CAYSVD010000131.1:0-4058 GCA_964434395.1 uncultured Pseudohongiella sp. | reverse complement strand
GGGGCTGGGGCGCGACAGGATGCCGACGGAAGGGCGCGCCGGTCCGGCGCCGGTCGCCCCGCGACACGCCGGCCCGCCCGGTTGAGTTGTGGGAAAATCGCCCCGGTGGATGGTATACTCGCTGGAGCGTCCGCCGACAGGGACGGACAACCGCCGCCCCACGGGCCGTCACCGCATGAATTCGACACCGCAGATCATCGTCGCCAGCGCCGGGCAGCAGCCCTATCCGCACCGCCGGTCCCGCTGGTTCGGCTCGGTCGGGCGAAGGAACCTGCGCCTGGTGTTCTCCTTCTACTCGCCGGACGGCAACGAGATCGCCATGCCGATCGCCAGCATGTCGGCCTACCTGAAGCGCGAGTTTCCGGAGGTGGAGGTGATGCTGCGGCCGGTCCTGCCCCTGCGGGACGCCGAGCGCTACTCGCCGGAGAACTACGCCAGGGACATCGCGGAGCTGGACGCCGACCTGCTGGCCTTCTCCGTTATGAGCCCCCACTGGTATCCCATGGAGCCCTATTTCCAGAAGATCAAGGAGCTGACGCCGGACGTGGCCATCCTGATCGGCGGCTACCAGGCCATGCTGTCGCAGGAGCAGACGATCGAGAACCCGAACGTCGACTACATCTGCGTGGGCGACGGGGAATACGCCATCGGCAACATCGTCCACCACCTAAGGGGCACCCGGGACGGCCCGGCGGACGGCATGTGGGAGAAGCTGGCCGACGGCGAGGTGTTCAAGACCGAGCCGCACCAGAACGGCGATCTCGCCGCCTTTCCCTTTCCCGACTACGAGATCTTCTCCAAGGACGACGGCTTCGAGGACGTCAACTCATCCATATTCGGCCCCAAGGGCAAGCTGGTGCTGCCGGTCATGACCGGACGGGGATGCCCCTACCGCTGCACCTACTGCTGCAACACGCCCATATTGGAAGGGTGGAAGACCAAGAAGACCTTCCTGCGCAAGTACGACCCGGTGGCGATGGCGGACGAGCTGGTCAGGTTGCGCGACTTGTACAAGGTGGGCTATTTCGAGTTCTGGGACGAGCTGTTCCTGTCCAACTTAAGGTTCGTCAGGGCCTTTTTCGAGGAGTACCGGGACCGGGTGCGGGTGCCGTTCTCGATCAACTCGCGGGTCGAGGTCATGAACCGGGAGTTCTGCGAGCTGGCCGCCGAGACGGGATGCCACACCATCTGGTTCGGCATAGAAAGCGGGGACCAGGAATACCGCACCAAGATGCTGGGGCGCAGGATGACCAACCAGCAGGTGATCGACGCGGCGGAGAACTGCAAGAAAGCGGGCATCTACCGGCTCACCTTCAACATCGTCGGGATGCCGCTGGAGACCGCGGACAACATGCGCCAGACCCTGGAGCTGAACCGGACCATCGCGCCGGAGCATTTCTTCTTCTTTCCCTACATCCCCCTGCGCGGTACGCCGCTTTACGAAACGGCGAAAAAGGAGGGGTTGCTGCTGCACAACCGCAAGGAGCTGCACTACCTGTCGGCGGTCAACGACAGGCAGTTCACCATGAACATGAAGGAGCGGCCGGAGCTCCTGACCGCCCGGGAGTACGACGAGATCTGCCGGGAGATGCTGGCGTTCCAGGAGCGGAACAACCGCTTGAGCTACACCGACGACGAGACGGGCGCGCCGGAGCCGGCCGCGGTGGAGGACAAGAGCCTCACCCTGGCCGAGAGGCCGGCGGTCGATCCGGTCGTCGCCGGGGCCGCCGCCGCCGCCCGGCGCGGCCTGCTCAGCAGCGTCAGGAACCTATTCCGCAGCTGATCCCGCGGCCGGCTCCCCGGCCTCCAGCCGCTCCAGCGCGCGGCGGAAGGTGATCCGCGAAACCCCCGCCATCAGCAGGTTGCCGCACGCCGCTCCGCCGAAGAAGCCGGGCAGGCCGAAATGCAGGCTGCCCAGGAAGGCCAGCGGCACGTAGAACACGAAGAACCGGGCGACGCTCAGGCCCAGCGCGTGCATCGGGCGGTGCAGGGCGTTCAGCGAGGAGTTGGTCAGGATGATGACGCCCTGCATGCCGTAGCCCGCCGGCATGATCCAGACGAACAGCCGGATGGCCTCCGTCACCTCCGGGTCGCTGGAGAAGACGGCGGCGATCAGTCCCGCCCCGGCCGCCAGCGCGAGATACACCCCCAGCTGCCAGACGACGATGAAGCGGGTGGCGATCCGGTAGGCCTCCCGGACCCGGTCCAGGTTGCCGGCGCCGAGGTTCTGGCTGATGATCGGCGGCAGCGAGGAGGACATGGCCAGCACCAGCAGGGTGGCGATGGGCTCCAGCCGGGCGCCCACGCCGAAGGCGGCCACGGCGGTGTCGCCGAATCCGGCGGCGATGGAGATCATGGCGCCGACCGCCAGCGGCGTCATCAGGTTGGCGCCCGCCGCCGGGATGCCGATGCGCAGCATCTCCGGGCCCGCGCGGGCGAACACGGCCCGGGACGGCAGGGAGCGGCTCACCCGGTCCAGCCGAAACATCAGCAGGTGGAACAGGCGGCAGAACACCGCGCCCCAGGCCGTCACGGTGGCCCAGGCGGCGCCCTGGATGCCCAACTCGGGAAAGGGCCCGAGGCCGAAGATCAGCAACGGGTCCAGGACGGCGTTGAGAGCGCCGGCGGCCGCCATCAGCACGCTGGGGGTGCGGGTGTCGCCGGCGGCGCGCAGCACGCTGTTGCCGGTCATGATGCACACGATCATCACGCTGCCCGGAAGCCAGACCGCCATGTACCGTCGGATGGGGGTCATCAGCGCGTCGCTGGCGCCCATCGCGCCGAACACGGGGTCCATGAACAGCCACAGTAGCCCGGCCAGCGCCGCCGCCAGCCCTAGGGACAGGTAGTTGATGACCGTGGCCGCCTCCTTCGCCTGCTCGGGCCGCGAGGCGCCCAGGCTCTTGGCCACCACGGCGGACGCGCCGATCCCCAGGCCGATGGCCAGGCTCATGACGGTGAAGGTCACCGGAAAGGTGAAGCTGATGGCGGTGAGCGCCTCGGTGCCCAGAAAGCTGATGAACCAGGTGTCGACCAGGCTGAAGGTGAACAGCATCAGCATGCCGAAAATCATCGGCAGGGTCATGCGGACCAGCGACTGGCGGACGCCGCCCTCGACCAGGCTGCGCGACGGGGAATGCGGCTTCATGGACGCGGAGGCCCCGCGACGGGCGGCGCTTCGGGCCCGGCGCGCCGCGTGACGAGGGGAGGGGAGCGGTCGGGCCGGCGTCTCACCGCGGGGCCTCCCCTCGCGCCCTGAGCAGTCGCCGGAACGTTCTCGGGCCGCCGAACAGGATCTCCGCGCCCGCGGCCAGCCTGGGATCGCCGTTTTCCGTGCCCGCCAGGCCGCCCGCCTCCAGCAGGATCAGCTCGGCCGCCGCCCGGGAGGTTTCGCAAAAGGCGGCGCACCAGCCGCCCGCGAGGCGGCCGGCGGCGGCGTGGGCCATGTCGGCGGGCGGGCAACCGGAATGGCGCGGCAGGAACTCCTGCCGGAGCAACGCGGCCTCCACGGTTTGGTAGCGGGACGGGTCGAGCCTTTCCGGGGACAGCCCCAAGAGGTTCCGCCCCGGCGGCGTCCGCCGCTCCGCGCGGATGCGCCGGCCGTTCAGCTGCGCGCCCGCGCCGCGGCTGGCGCGGAATTCGTCGCCGGTGGCCGGGCACAGCAGCACGGCGTGTTCGGTGATGCCGCCGAGGCGCAGGGCGACGGCGACGCAGAACGGGGCGTGGCCCGTCAGGAAGTTCTCGCCGCCGGCCAGCGGGTCGATCAGCCACAGCGCGTCGCCGCCCTCGTCCCCGTGCCGGCCGGACACCCTGGAGCGGAAGGCGTGGGACGGATGGTATTTCCGCAGCAGCTGGAGAATGCGCTCGTCCGCCGCCTCGTCGGCGGAGGTGACCAGGCGCCCCGGCTCGTCGGCGACGACCCGGATCCTGTCGAGGCGCCGGCCGGCGTCGTCCAGGACGCGGACGGCGTCCCGGGCGGCGCGCAGGGCGATGTTGACGGCGGGGTGCATGGGCGGGGGCTTCGGGTCCGTCCGGGGGAGGCAACACGGCATGATAGC
>CAYSVD010000130.1:0-2932 GCA_964434395.1 uncultured Pseudohongiella sp. | reverse complement strand
GGCCAGGTTCTCGGGCGGGCCGAGGGTTCTGCAGACGATCGCCTTCATGGAGGTTCGCCGCTTCGCCGGGGCCGGGGATTCAAACACGGCGGGGCCGGAAAGTTCAAACCGGCCGCGGTCGGCGATAAGTTGGGGAACTATATACTTGTGTACGCAAGGCTCGTTGCCTTCACGAATTCGAGTGAAAGATGCCGCCGCCGAGGCTTATCCGACTCGCGGGATCATGCCTTTGCGCCTTTGCTTGGCCTTTTTTCTCGTTTGCGTACACAAGTATATAGTTCCCATAAGTTGGTCGGTCTTGCAAGTCTTGATTGACCGAGGGGGGGGGGGGTAGACTGATGTTCGGCGCGGCCTTCTGGAATCGGCGGCCCGGGTGTTTGGATGGCGAAAGAGGAGTCTTGTAAATGGCCGGCAGTGAAGTCAGAGAAGATATTGTCCAGTTGACCGTCGCGGCGCGCGGCGCCGGACCGGACATCGCCCTGATGCGGGAGCTGGAGGCGATCGTCGACGGGGGCGGCGCCCTGCTCGATGCGGCCGAGGCTCTGGCATCCGGCGAGCGCTGGGACGAGTTGTATCCGGGTTCCCAGACCCCGGCCGAGTTCTCGGATGCCTGGCTGGAAAGCCTGCTGCCCGGGGCGGACGCGGACCTGCTGGCCTTCGGCCGGGGCGTCGTGGTCCCGCACATCGAGGCCGGCGACTCCGTCGGCGCGCTGGTGCTGGCGGCGCAGGGGTTCCTAAGCGGCTCAAATGTGCCGGCGGACTTCGCCGGTTTCGCCCGCGCCTTCCTCGAGCGGAGCGCGGCGGCGATGGCGGAACTGGTCGCCGACGAGACCGCCGAAGACATCATCCAACTGGCGGTCGCGGCGTACGACGCCGCGCCGGGCGCCGCCTTGGTGGCGGAGCTGGAGGCGGTCGTCGACGGCGGCGGCTCCCTGCTGGACGCGGCCGAGGCCCTGGTTTCCGGCGAGCGCTGGGAGGCGCTGTATCCATCGTCCCAGACGCCGGCCGAGTTCTCGGACGCATGGCTGACGAACCTGCTGCCCGGAGTCGGTCCGGACCTGCTGGCGGTCGGCCGGGAGGTCGTGGTTTCCAGCATCGATGCCGGCGGCGGTCCCGCCGGCCTGGTGCTGGCGGCGCAGGCATTCCTGAGCGCTTCCGTCGTGCCGGCGGACTTCGCCGCTTTCGCCGCCGCGTTTCTCAACAAGGCCCGGGTGGCGGCGGAGCATTCGGCGGTCCGGGAACTGGACGGCGCGGCCGCCGAACTGCGCGATGTTCTGGTTTCGGTGACCGGGGACGACGCCACCGCGCGGGCGGCGATCGATGCGCTGGGAGATCGGATGCCTGGAGACCAGATGCCTGGTGATCAGATGCCTGGCGGTGGCGGTTCCGGCGGGAGCGGCGGCGGTGGCGGTGGTTCCAGCGGTGGCGGCGCCGGAGGTAGTGGTTCCAGCGGTGGCGGCGCCGGAGGTAGTGGTTCCAGCGGTGGCGGCTCCGGTGGTAGTGGTTCCAGCGGTGGCGGCTCCGGTGGTGGTTCCGGCGGCGGCCAGACGCCCGCCGTCCCCTCCAGCCGCGACACAAAGGACGCCCAGGGCCGGGTGGTGTTGATCGAATTCGACGAGGACGAGGATGGAACCTACGACCGGGCCGAGGCCTACGAGTACGGCGCCGGGGGTCTGAAGACCAAAACCGCCTGGTACGACGATTGGTCCGTCAAGGCGGACGGCTCCGCCAAGGCGCTGGTCGAGCAGACCATCGACCGGGCGCTGGTGGTCGTGGACGGCGACGGCGACGGAACCGGCGAGTCGCGGCGGCACGACGCCTACGATGCGGACGGGAAACTCGTCGTCGCGTCGCTGTTCGACACGGACAACGAGCCGGACGGGAGCTGGGAACGGGCCGAGGGCTATGAATACGATGCGTCCGACCGGCTCGTTCTCAAGCGGACCGGCATGGTCGCCGGGACGGATCCCGAATCCGTCAAGATCGCCTATCTCCTGCAGGAGAGGTACGCCCGCGACAGCGAAGACCGGAAGATGCTGATCGAATTCGACGAGGACAATGATGGAACCTACGACCGGGCGGAGGCCTACGAGTACGGCGCCGGAGACCTGAAGATCAAAATCTCCTGGTACGACGACTGGGCCGTCAAGGCGGACGGCTTCGGCGAGGCGTTGAACATGCAGACCATCGACCGGGCGCTGGAGGTCATGGACGTCGACGGAACCGGCGAGTCGCGCCGGCACGATGCGTACGCCGCGGACGGCAAGCGCGTCGTCGCGTCGCTGTTCGACACGGACAACGCCCCGGACGGAAGTTGGGAGCGGGCCGAGGGCTACGAATACGATGCGTCCGACCGGCTCGTCCTCAAGCGGACCGGCGCGGTCGCCGGCGCGGATCCCGAATCCGCGACGGTCGATTACATCATGGGGGAGAAGTACGCCTACGATGCCGCGGATCGGAAGATCCTGACCGAATTCGACGGGGACGGGGACGGCGCATACGAGCGGGCCGAGGCCTACGCATGGAACGCCGCCAGCGCAACTAAGGTCCGCACCGACTTTTACGACGGCTGGGACGAGACCATGGGCGCGGCGGTCCAGCAGGCGGACAGGGCCCTCCACGTCATGCAGGACTACGACGGCGACGGCTCCGACGACGACAGCAAGACGGAGACCTTCGACAGCGCCGGGCGAGGAGCCGTCAAGGTCGCCTTCGATTACGACTCGGACAAGGATGCCGACCGTATTGAGACGTACGCCTTCGGTTCGGACCCCGCCGACAATCGGTGGCTGAGCCTCGCGGAGGACTTCGACGGCGACGGCAAAACGGATATCAAGACCGCCGTCACCCATCACGGAACCGCCGACAAGATCGCCACGCGGGAGAAGGCGTACGACGACGGGTCGGGCGGGGCGGCCGCCGACGACGGGAC
>CAYSVD010000129.1:0-3538 GCA_964434395.1 uncultured Pseudohongiella sp. | reverse complement strand
CAGGGGGGACTGAGGGCCCCTCACCCGGGCGCCTCCGCAAGGGCCGCCGGATCCAGCGACTCGTCGGCGAGCCGGGCCGGGTCGACCCGGCGCCGCCCGGCGGCTGGTCGCCGGGCGGCGCCGGGTCGACCCGGCCCGGTTCGCCGACGAGTCGCTGGATCCGGCGGCCCTGGCGGAGGCGCCCGGGTGAGGGCCCCTCAGTCCCCCCTGTACACGCAGCCGCTGGTGCAGGTCTCGCGGACCTCCACGGCGTGGAGCGACTCGAGCTCCGGCTTCAGCCGCCGCCAGATCCAGCGGGCGAGGTTCTCGCTGGTGGGGTTGTCCAGCCCCTCGATGTCGTTGAGGTAGCGGTGGTCCAGCCGCTTCTTCAGGGGCCTGAAGGCGCGGGAGATGTCCGCGAAGTCCATCACCCAGCCGGACTCCGCGCCGACCGGGCCGCGCACCAGCACCCGCACCCGGAACGAGTGCCCGTGCAGCCGCGCGCACTTGTGGCCGGGCGGGGCGTTGGGCAGCCGGTGGGCCGCCTCGAAGGTGAATTCCCTGAAGATGTCCACGTCGGCCGGCCGCGGCGGGGATGGCGCACCATGGTACCGCCGCCGCCGGGACGTGTACAGGGACGGTCGTAGCCAGGGACGGTCGTAGCCAGGGACGGCTTAGCCGCCCGCAGATGGGCCTGAACGCGGGGCCTGAACGCGGTGTGGCGGGGCGCAGGGAAAGAGTGTTACCATCCCCGTCCGGCCCCGCCCCTGCAACAAGGACCGCCGAATGGACGCACGCAGCGTTCCGCGCATCCGCGAAGATCGTGTCGCCGCCGCCGGGGACGGCTTGTCCGCGGCGACGACCTCGCTCCGCGCATCGGCTGAAAAACTTGGCGCCCTCCTTGGTTTTCCTGGTTTCCTTCGTTGACATCGGCGCGCGGGCCGGTACAATGCGCCCTTTCCCGCAAAGGGTGGTTAGCTCAGTTGGGAGAGCGTCGCCCTTACAAGGCGAATGTCGGGGGTTCAAATCCCTCACCACCCACCAGCCGGGCAAGTCGCCGTCTTCGCGGACCGGTAGTTCAGTTGGTTAGAATGCCGGCCTGTCACGCCGGAGGTCGCGGGTTCGAGTCCCGTCCGGTCCGCCATCCACAGAAGGCCCCGCGCGGGACGCGGCGGGGCCGGAACCCGCCGCGGAGTCACGGGCCTTCCAGCGATGCGCATCCGGGGCGGGACGGTTCTGGCGGCGGCCGCGGCGCTGGCGGCGGCGCTGGCCGCGGCCGGCCACGCGCTGGTCCAGGAGCCCGTCACCCTGCAGGGCGGGCATCCCTACGATGCCGAGACCTACTACGCCATGGCCGAGCGGGCGGCGGCCGGCGGGTCCGCCGCCGCGACCGCGCCGTTCGCCTACCGCGTCGCGTTGCCGTACCTGGCGGGGACGCTGTTCCCGCGCGACATCGACTTCGGGTTCAAGCTGCTGAACCTGCTGTTCGCGCTCCTGACGGCGGCCGTCTTCTACCTGTTCCTGCGCTCGTTCCGGTTGCGGCCGGAAACCTCGTTGCTGCTCCTGCTGTGCCTGGTCTGCATGCCGCAGGCGCCGTTCCGGTTCGCGCACTACCTGCCGGCCTACACCGACCCGCCGGCGCTGTTCTTCGTCCTGCTGTTCCTGTACCTGGCCCGCGCGCCCTTCCGGCTGAACCTGCCGCGGAGCGCCGCGATCGCGGCGCTGGCCGTCGTCGGCGTTCTGTTCCGGGAGATCGCGCTGTGCGGGATCCTCGCCTTCGCCTTCGCCCGGTGTGCGGAGCTGCGCGGCGGGCCGCCCTTCCTGTTCGTCCGCTCCCGGCGGCTGGCGGGGCTGTGCCTGTTGCCGATGGCGGCCGCCGTCGGGACGGTCGCGCTGCTGCACGGCCTCGTCGACGGCGCGGGCGCGTACCGGTACTCGGAGACCATGCTCGGGGTGCTCGGCCGGCACCTCGGGAACCCGGACGCGTTCGCGCTGGCGTGGCTCATGTCCTTCGGCGCCATTCCGCTGCTGTTGCTGCTGCTGAGCGGGCCGCTGCGGGGCTTTCTGGCCGAACACCAGTTCGTGGCGGTGTTTCTGGCCGGCGGCGCGCTGCTGGCCCTCTTCGGCGGCTACCACACCGACCGCATCGCGTTCTGGTCGTATCCGGCGGTGCTGTTGCTGTTCGGCGTGCTGTTGGAGCGGCGGCCGCTCGGGACGGCGCCGGCCGGCTTCAAGCTGGCCCTCTTCGTCCCGCTGATCGCCGTGCAGGCGCTGGCGTGGAGGGTTTGGCTGCCGATCCCCGACGACCCGGACGGGGAGCTGCTCGACCCCGGCATGCCCCCGGTCATGCTGTTTTCGGCGTTCGGCGACGCGACGTTGGGGCACACCTACGCGTCCTTCCTCCCGGCGCCGGCGCGGCTGGTCCTGCTGGGCCAGTATCTCGCCTTCGGCGCGTACCTGTGGGCGGCGCTGCGCCTTCTGGCCCGGAACCCGGCCCGGGCGGAACGGCGCTCTCCGGCGGGTGAGGACATGAACCGCGAAGCGCCTTCGCTGGAGTCCGCGCAACGGAAGGCGCTCGGCTATCTCAAGGGCGGCGCCGCCGAGGACTGGGCGCTGTTCGGGGTCGTCGACGGCAAGCCGATGGCGCCGCTGATGTCGCTGACCATGGAGCGGACGGACTGGATGCACACGCTGTCCGCCGCCGTCGCGCACGCCGCATCGAAACTCCGCGCCGGCCCCGCCGTCAAGGAGACGGTCCCGATGGAGCTGGACGCCCGCTCCTTCGTGCAGGTCGTCGCGGGGACCGTGTTCAAGAGCGCCGTCGAGGTCATCGAAACCGGACGGTGCGAGGCGTGGGTTCTTGTCGCCCTGGACGGTGCGGGACGCGGCCTGCCGACCATCATGGCGCACCCGCCGCCCGACGCGCGGCCGAGCCGCCTGCTGGCCGCCTCGCTGGATTTCGGCGCCGAAGCGCTCTCGGGATTCGCCGTCAAGCCCGACCTGGACCTATAGCGCTCCGCGGACCCGGACGGCGGACCGAAGGCGGCCGAGACCGAGGATGACATCCCTCCGCCCTTCCTTTGCGGTCCGCGGGAGGTCGGGCGGAATGGTTCCGGCGGGAGGCTGTCGGCGACCGATCGTCAAAGCGGGAGGATGCGATGAGCGTCGAGGAGAAGAAAAGAGGTCCGGATCTGAGGTTGCTGGGTCTGGGAGCGGCGGTTTTCGCGGCGTTGCTGGCGATCATCGCGCTCATGGTCGCCTACGCTGGCGGGATTCGGTCCGAGCTGGGCGGAATTCGATCCGAGCTGGGCGGGATGCGCGTCGAAATAGCCGAGATGCGCGTCGAAATAGCCGCCATAAACGGAAGGCTGGATGCCGTGGACGGGAGGCTGGATGCCATGGAAGCCCGAATCGAAGCGATCGACGAGAGCCTGCGCCGGGAGGCGGCCGCCCTCCGTCAGGAGATGGCCGCCCTCCGTCAGGAGGTGTCGGAAAAACTCGACGGCGTCAGCAACAGGATGGACTTGCTGCACGTACGGATCAGCGCCGCCGCCGAGCG
>CAYSVD010000128.1:0-1688 GCA_964434395.1 uncultured Pseudohongiella sp. | reverse complement strand
GGTGCCACGTCATGGAGGAGGAGAGCTTCGACAACGCCGAGGTCGCCGGGCTCCTGAACCGGCGCTTCGTCAGCATCAAGATGGACCGGGAGCAGTTCCCCGACGTCGACGAGATCTACATGACGGGTGTGCAGCTCCTGTCCGGACACGGCGGCTGGCCCATGTCCAGCTTCCTGTTGCCCGACGGCCGGCCGTTCTTCGGCGCCACCTACTTCCCGCCCGCCGACTTCGTCCGGTTGCTGGAGCGGATCCGCCAGGCCTGGACGGAGAACCGCGCGGAGGTGGAGCGCGGCGCGGCCCGCATCGCCGGCGCCATCGACCGGGCGCTGGCCGACCGCGGCGAGGAGGGCGCCGCGCCGGACGGCGCCGCCGAGGCCGCCCGCCGGGAATTCCTGCGGCGCGAGGACCGCCGCTTCGGCGGACTGGCCGGCGCGCCGAAGTTCCCGCAGGAGCCGATCCTGCTGTTCATGCTGGACCGGGCGGCCCGCCGCCGCGACGCCGCGGCCATGGACTTCGCGTCCCGGGCCCTGCAGGCCATGGGGCGCGGCGGCATCTGCGACCAGGTCGGGGGCGGCTTCCACCGCTACAGCGTCGACGAGCGCTGGTTGGTTCCGCATTTCGAGAAGATGCTGTACAACCAGTCCCAGCTGGCCGAGGCCTACTTGGCCGCCTTCCGGCTGAGCGGCGAGCGCTTCTTCCGGCGGGTCTGCGAGCGCACCCTGGACTACGCGTTGCGCGAGATGCAGGCGCCGGAGGGCGGCTTCCACTCCGCCACCGATGCGGACAGCGAGGGCGGCGAGGGGCGGTTCTTCCTGTGGACGCCGGCGCAGCTGCGCGCGGCGTTGCCGGCGGACGAGGCGGAGGAGCTGATCGGGACGCTGGAGGTTTCCGAGGAGGGCAACTTCGAGGGCGCCACCATCCTCACCTTGCCGCCGCCTCCGGAGGGGCCGGAGCGGGCCGGCGGGCGGGAGCGGCTCGACCGGCTCGACCGGATCTTCGACCGGCTGCGCGCGGCGCGGGAGCGGCGGCCCCCTCCGCTGCGGGACGACAAGCGGATCGCGGCTTGGAACGGGGCCATGGCCGCCGCGCTGGCCCGGGCCGGGACGGAACTGGAGCGCCCGGACTGGATCGCGGCCGCCGACAAGGCGGCGCGGCGGCTGCTGGAGCGCAACGCGGACGGGAGCGGCCGGCTGCGGCGGATCCGCCTGGACGGCGAGGCCTCGGTCGACGGGCTGCTCGAGGACGGCGCGCACCTGATCCAGGCGCTGATCGCCCTGTTCGACGCCACCGGCCGGAACGAATGGCTGGAGCGCGCCGCGGCGCTGGCCGCGCGGGCGCTCGAGGATTTCCAGGCCGAGGACGGTGGGTTCTTCCTGAGCCCGCCGTGCGGGACCGGCCCGCGGCTGACCCGCTCCCGTTGCGCCGCGGACGGGGCGACGCACTCCCCGGCGGCCGTCATGCTCTCCGCGCTGGCCGCGCTGCGCGAGCGGCGCCGGCGGCTCGGGGACGGCTCCGCGGCGCGGCGCCTCGAGCGCGGACTCGAGGCCGCCCTGGCCGCCCTCGGCGCGCAGGCCGCCGGCGCCCCCGCGAACCACCCCGGCCTGCTCGCCGCCATCGCCGCCGCGAAGGAGGGCGGCTTGGGACCGGTGCGGTACTTGGACGGGGGGCGGCTGAAGGCGTCGCTGCGC
>CAYSVD010000127.1:0-16111 GCA_964434395.1 uncultured Pseudohongiella sp. | reverse complement strand
ACCATGCCGTAGTTGCCCTCGTGGCAGGCGTACTCGTAGATCTGCCCGGCCACCTTGGTCATCGGCACGACCGCCGTGATGCGGTCGGTGAAGGTGGACGGATCCTCGATGGTGAACTCGTAGTCCACCGTGTCCCAGGCCGTCCGGGTGAAGCGCTCGGTCAGCGTCATGTCGAGGTTGCTGCCGGTGCTGGAGAAGGTCTGGCGCAGGCCGTTGAAGTTGCGGGTCCGCACCACCAGCGTGTCGCCCTCCCACCAGCCGCGCGAGTCGCCCGACCACAGCCGGACGTCGTCGTCGAGAGGCGGGCGCTCCCCCAGCGGCACGATGCGCGCGTCGTTGATCATCTCGGTCATGATCGCCGCCGCGTCGCGGCTCTGGAAGATCCGCATGTTGTTGTTGTAGAGGCTCGGCACGAAGGGCGGGCCGGAGTTGAAGCCGACGATGCAGCGCTCGGACAGGCCGCGGTCCTCCGGGCCGTCCTTGGCGATGCCGCCCACCACGTAGCGCACCGGCCGCTCGCCGGGGATGTCCGGGCCCAGGCCGCCGCGCTGCACGGGCGCGCCCTCCACCGCCGGCGGCACCCGGCCGTCGCGGGGATGGACGATGAGGGAGGTGCGGACCGTGTCGCCGATCCCGGCCGCCTCGACCCAGAAATCGTTGTAGCCGCCGGGGTTGTCCGCGACCGGCGGCGCATCGGGATCGATCACCAGCTCGGCGGCGCGGGCGTCGGCCGCCTCGGCCGCCCGCCGCTGCCGGGCGACGGCCTCCCGGACCTGCTCGGGGCTCAGGAACTCCTGCTCGCCGTAGCGCTCGGGCCGCTGCATGGGGGTGTTGGAGCTGAAGTTCCACACCCCCTGGAGGTCCGGCTGGCCCCACTCGGTGCGCGGGGCCCGCCAGCCGTCGTCCGCCGCCAAGGCGCCGGCCGCGGCCAGGGCGGCGGCCGGCAGGCAAAACGCGGAAATCCGTCGAAGTCTCATAGGAACCGCCTCGTCGTTTCGCGGGGAGCCGCCAAGGTAGCGCCTCGGAGCGGAACTATCAACAACTTCGGCCCGCGGCGTCGGCCCGCGGCTTCGCGGCGCGGCGGCCCGCCGCGGCCCCGCCTCAGTCGCGCCGCGGCCCGCGGGCGTAGCGCCGCAGCAGGCTGGAGGTGTCCCAGCGGCCGCCGCCCATGGCCTGCACCTCGGCGTAGAAGCCGTCCACCAGCTCCGCCAGCGGCAGCGGCGCGCCGTTGGCCTTCGCCTCCGCCAGCGCGAGGGCCAGGTCCTTGCGCATCCAGTCCACCGCGAAGCCGAACTCGTAGCTGTCGTCCAGCATGGTGCGCCAGCGGTGCTCCATCTGCCAGGAGCCGGCCGCGCCGCGCAGGACGGTCTCGACCACCGCGGCCATGTCCAGACCCGCCCGCTGTCCGAAGTGCAGCCCCTCCGCCAGCCCCTCGACCACCCCGGCGATGCAGATCTGGTTGACCATCTTGGCCAGCTGCCCGCTGCCGGGCGGGCCGATCAGCCGGCTGTACCGCGCGTAGCAATCCAGCGCCGGCCGCGCCGCCGCGAAGTGGCGCTCCTCGCCGCCCGCCATCACCGTCAGCGTCCCGTCCCGCGCCCCGGCCTCGCCGCCGGAGACCGGCGCGTCCACGAAGCCCTTGCCCTGCTCCCGCGCCGCCCGGTGCAGCTCCCGGGCCAGCGAGGCGGAGGCGGTGGTGTGGTCCACCAGCACCGCCCCGGCCGGCATGCCGGCCAGCAGCCCGTCGCCGCCCAGCGCCACCGCGCGGACGTCGTCGTCGTTCCCGACGCAGCACAGCGCCAGCCGGCAGTCCCGCGCCGCCTCGGCCGGGGTCGCCGCCGCCGCGCCGCCGTGCTCGGCGCGCCAGGCCTGCGCCTTCGCGGCCGTGCGGTTGTACACCCGCACCTCCATCCCGGCCTTCGCCAGATGCCCCGCCATGGGCCCGCCCATGACCCCCAGTCCCGCGAACGCCACCTTCATCGCTCCCGCCTCCCCCGTCCGCCGCGCCGGTCCGCCGCCGCCCGCTCTCCCGGACGGACCGGGGCCAGCTCCGCGCGCCAGTCCCGCTGCAGCAGCATCCGCACCACCTCGGCCATGGTCTGGATGCGCGCCTCGGGGCGCTTCTCCAGGCAGCGCATGGCCACCTCCTCCAGCGGCGCCGGCACCCTTCGGCCGGCCGCCTCCGAGGGCGGCCGCGGCGTCTCGCCGAGCGCCGACTCGATGACCTGGTGCATCTTCTCGCCCCGGGCCGGCGGCTCGCCGCACAGCGCCTCGTAGAGCACCGCGCCCAGGCTGAAGACGTCGGCGCGGGCGTCGATGGCCGGATCCCGGTTGATCTGCTCCGGCGACATGTAATAGGCGGTGCCCTGCACCTGGCCGGCCTCGGTCAGGGCGGGGTCGCCCTCCTCCCCGGCGGCCTCGTCCGCCGGATCCTCCGCCGGGGCGCCGTCGGGGTGCCGGACCTTGGCCAGCCCCCAGTCCAGCAGCAGCACCTCGCCGTGGGGGCCCGCCAGGATGTTGGCCGGCTTGATGTCGCGGTGGACCACCCCGTGGGTGTGGGCGTAGTCCAGCGCCTGGCCCACCTGCGCCAGCACCCCCACCAGCTGGATCAGGTCGTAGCGCTCCCGGTAGTCCAGGATCTCCCGCAGGGTGTAGCCGTGCACCAGCTTCATGGTGAAGTAGGGGTTGCCCCGGGCGTCGCGGCCCAGCTCGTAGGTGGGCAGGGTGCCGGGATGCTGCAGCATGGCCGAGACCCGGGCCTCGCGGATCAGCCGCCGCTGCTCCAGCTCGTCCCCGGCGAACTCGGGCTTGAGGGTCTTGTAGCAGACGAAGCGGGACAGGTGCAGGTCCTTGCAGGACTTGATCAGCGACTTGCCGCCGGTGGCGATGGTGCTGAACATGGCGTAGCGGGTGCGCGGGTCGATCCGCTTCGGCAGCGGCTTGTCCGTGTCCTCGAGGAACACCGAGGCGTAGCTCTTGGGGGGCTCCGGAAAGTTCAGCACGGCGGAGGCTCGCGTGGGGGTTCGGCGCGGCGGCGGGACGGTCCGCCTTATAATACCGCAACGCCCCCCGGCGCCCCGGAGCGGGCGCGACGGAGCGAACGCGATGAGCGGAACAGGCGCGACGGGCGGGGACGCCCCGCATGTGGTGGAGACCGAATTCCCGGTGCGCTACGCCGAGACCGACGCCATGGGCGTGGTGCACCACGCCGTCTACCTGGTCTACTTCGAGGAGGGGCGCAGCCAGTACATGCGCTCGCTGGGCGGCGACTACGCCGAGGTGGAGGCGGCCGGCTGGCGCCTGCCGGTGACCGAGATCGGCGTGCGGCTGACGGGCGCGCGGCGCTACGGCGAGCGGGTGCGGGTGCGCGCCTGGATCACGGAGGACCGCTCGCGCCGGCTCGGCTTCGCCTACGAGATCGTGGATCCGGCCAGCGGCGAGGTGACGGCGACCGGAACGACCCGCCACGTGTGGACCGACGCTGCCGGCCGGGTGGCGCGCCGGCCCGAAGGCTGGCTGAAGATCCCGGGCGCCTGAGGGCCGCCGCGGGGGCTCATCCGGGCGCGTCCCGGCCCTGGTCCTTCAGCTCCCGCACCCGCCGGCGCAGGCAGTCGGTCAGTCCGGCGCGGCCGTCCTGCCGCTCCAGCGTCTCCCACGGGATCGGCGCGCCGATCTCCACCCGCACCCGCCGGCCGAACTTGTTGAGCGCCTCGCGCACCAGCAGCGCCCGCCGCATCGGCTCGGCGATGTGGGAGGCCACGTGGAACAGCCGGCTGTTGCGCCCGTGGAAGTGGAACGGCACGACCGCGGCCCGGGCCTTGCGGATGATCTTGGCGGCGAAGGTGGTCCACGGCGGCTCCTCGACGGGGCCGAAGCCCAGCCTGCCCGCGGTGGCCACCATGCCGGAGGGGAAGATCAGCACCGGCACGCCCCGGGACAGGGACTCCAGCGCCAGCTGCTTCGAGCGGATGTTGGTCCGCCGCGCGTTGCGGGTCTCGTCGAAGTCGATCGGCAGGAAGAAGCGCGCCAGGTCCCGGTCCTGGCACAGCAGGGAGTGCAGCAGGATGCGGAAGTCGCCCCGGACCCTGATCGCCAGGTCGCACAGGATCACCCCGTCCAGCACCCCGTAGGGATGGTTGGCGACGAACACCACCGGCCCGGAGCGGGGAATGGCGTCCAGCCGCCGGAGGTCGCAGTCCACCTCGATGCCGGCCTCGCGCAGCGCGTCCGCGAAGAAGCCCGCGGGCCCGCCGCCGCGGGCCTTGAGGCGGCGGTACAGCGCCTCGGCGCGCCCGCGCCCGAACAGCGCCTCCATGGCGGACACGGCGCGGCGGACCGGCCACGGATCGGCCGGGTTGGCGTAGGACAGGCGCGGCGGATCCCGCAGGTAGGCGGCGAACTGCGGGTCGACGCCGGCCGGGGCGGCGGCCGGGCTCATCGCGGCCGGGGTCACGGGCGCGTCCCGCCGGGCGGAAGGGCGTCGAGCGCGCGGCGGAAGCGCTCCCCGACGGGGTAGCCGCCGTCGGTCCAGCCCAGGCGGACGAGCACCGCGTCCCGGGAGGGCACCACCATCAGGTACTGCCCGCGGTTGCCGACGGCGGCGAAGGCGTCCGGCGGCAGCTCCGGCCAGCGCGGCGCCGCGCCGCCCCGGTTCAGCCACCACTGGTAGCCGTAGGCCGGCCCGTTCTCCGAGCCGTTGGGGGAGACGGCCCGGTCCGCCCAGGCGGCGCTCACCAGGCGCCGCCCGTTGATCTCGCCGCGGTCCAGCATCAGCTGGCCCAGCCGGGCCCAGTCCCGGGCCGGGGCGTACAGGTAGGAGCTGCCGACGAACACCCCGTCCGCGTCGGTCTCGAACACGGCGCCGGCGAAGCCCATGGGCCGGTGGACGTTCTCCATGTAGTCGTCCAGCGCCGCCTGGCCGCCGCCCAGGACGTCGTGATGCAGCCGCGCCAGCAGGTTGGCGGAGCCCGAGCTGTAGTTGAAGCGGACCCCGGGCGGCCGGGCCGCCGGCCGCGCCAGCGCGTAGTCCGACGGCGACGGCGCGGTGAACAGCATGGCGGTGGCGTCGTCGCCCGGCGCGTAGCGCTCGGAGAAGGCCAGCCCGTCGGTCATGGTCAGCAGGTGCTCGACGCGGATCGCCGCGCGCCCGTCCCCGGCCCAGGCGGCGAAGCCGGCCGGGGCCTTCAGGTCCAGCAGCCCGCGCAGGGCCAGGTTGCCCACCATCACCCCGGTCAGGCTCTTGGCCATGGACCACCCCAGCAGCGGCGTGGCGGGGCCGACGCCCGGGGCGTAGGCCTCGGCCCGGAGCCGCCCCCCGCGCGCCGCCAGCAGGGCGCGGGTGTCCAGGCCCGCCGCGCCGTCCTCGGCCAGCATCGCCTCCAGCAGCGCGTCCAGCGCCGGGTCGATGGCGTCCGCCGTCCCGCCCGCCGGCCAGGGCGCGTCGCCCGCGGGCGCCGCCGGCGCCCTCAGGGCCGCGCGCCCGGCGCGCCCGGGCCGGTCCACCGCGCAGCCCAGGCCCGGCCGGAAGCGGGCGGTCGCCGGCCGCAGGCCGAGCAGGGAGGCGGTGACCGCGCGGGCCTGCGGGTCGTGCCGGACCCGCAGCCGCGCCAGCAGCGGCGAGTACTGGGCCAGGTCCGCCCGGGCCGCGTCCCGCGCCTGCCCCGTCACGTGCTCGGCGCTGCACAGCAGCTTGGCGCCCATGCCGGCGGCCACGGCCGGGCCGTGGCGGACGAAGGCCGGGGTGAGGCCCGCCGCCGCGGCCAGCGCCGCCAGGACGGCCAGCGCGGCCGCCGCGCCGGCCAGGGCGACGAGGACGCGCCGCCTCACGGCTCCGGCGCCCGGTGGTAGCTGAAGTAGCCGGTGAACATCTCGTCCCAGCTGTCGAGGCCGAAGGGCACCTCGCGGGCCGGGTCGGGGTTGGCGGGATTGGATGCGGAGTTGTCGAGGGCCCCGATGACGTGCACCCGGCCGCCGGCCTCCAGGCGCACCGGCTCGGCCAGGACGTAGTGGGTCTGCCAGCCGTAGTTGTAGGCCGGCACGCTCAGCAGCTCCCGCCAGGCGCCGTCCGGGCCCTCGGCCGCGAAGCGCATCCGGGCGCCCCGGGCGTTCATCCGGGCGCGCACCCCGGTCAGCACCACCGCCTCGTCGAAGCGGTGGCTGGCGGCGAGCGGGAAGTCCCGCGCCCCCGGCGGCAGGGTGAAGCGCGCCCCCACCGCCTGCACCCGCCGCTCGACCAGGGGGCCGTCGGCGAACCACAGGCCGATCTCGGTCGCGTCCGCGGCGGCCCGGCCGTTGGTCACGTAGTGGAACTGCAGGGACAGGCCGTGCCCCTCGGGGATGCGCACCCCGGTGCCGTCCTCCCAGGCGAAGGCGTTGTCCCGGCCCGGCGCGTAGCTGCCCAGGAAGCGCCGCGAGACGCTGGTCCCGCTCCGCTCGGGGCCCCAGAAGTCCTCGTCCGGCGCGGCGACGAAGGCCATCAGGTGGTGCAGCACCGAGGCGTCCCCCGCCCGGAACTGCGCCGCCCGCAGCCAGCGCTCCCCGGCGAAGGGCAGCGGCGCCCGGGCGTGGACGTAGTCCATCACCCCGACGGGCGGGATCTCCACCCGCTCGGTGGTGACCACGTGGTCCGGCTCGCCGAAGCGCCACGGGGGCCGGGCGGCCGGCCCCAGGGCCTCCAGGGGGTCCGGCCCCTCCCCCCGCGGCGCGCCCTGGTCGATCCAGCGCACCAGGGTCGCGAGCTCCTCCGGCGGCAGGGCCGGGGCGTTGCGGGCGCGGCCGACGTGGGGATCCACCTGGGCCGGCGGCATGCGCCGGGTCAGCAGCACCTCGCGGATCATCGGCGACCAGCCCAGCGCCATCAGGTGGCTGTCCAGCGCGAAGGGCCCCGCCCCGCCCCGGCGGTGGCAGCCGCCGCAGCGCTCGATGATGAGCGGCGCCACCTCGGCGGCGTAGTCCGGCGGCGGCCGGCGCGCGTCGGGATAGTCCAGCGGGCAGCCGCCGGGGACGGCGCGGGGCGCGGCGGCCGCCGGCGGAGCGCCGTCCAGCGCCGCGGCCAGGGCCCGGGCGAGGCCCGCATCGGCCGGCCCCCGGTACCGGAGCGACAGGCGCCGCGGATCCAGCAACAGCGCCTCGCCGGCCGCGGCCAGGCCTAGGGTCCGCGAGACCAGCCGCCCCGGGTCGGACAGCGCCGGCAGCGGCAGCTCCAGCGCGGCCAGGGCGGCGCGGCCGACGTCCGGGGCGTCGATCAGCAGGAAGTCCGCGTCCCGGCCGGCGAACTCCGCCGCCAGCGCCCGGTAGCGGGCCAGCGCCTCCGCCATGGCCGGGCAGCCGGCGTCGAAGGCCATCACGGCCAGCGCCTTCCGGTGCCGGTAGCGGCTCAGCTGGTGGAAGCGGCCTTCGGCGTCCAGCAACGCGAAGTCCCCCACCCGCTCCGGCGCGGCGGCGCCGGCCGGCGCGGAGAGCGCGAGCGACAGCGCCAGGACGGCGGACCGGGACATCTTCGCTGCGTTCGACACGCTGC
Organism: uncultured Pseudohongiella sp.; assembly: GCA_964434395.1. GTDB lineage: Bacteria > Pseudomonadota > Gammaproteobacteria > Pseudomonadales > Pseudohongiellaceae > UBA9145. Next base: position 8,592 of record CAYSVD010000127.1, on the reverse strand, counting down.
GTTCGCCATCTGGACGCGGGGGGCGGGGGCCGGTATCCTAGCGCCCCCGCGAACCACCGTTCAACCGCCGCGCCGCGGGCGCGGGACTTTCGGAGAGCCGGATCATGCGAACGACAAGAAGGACGCTGGCCCTGGGCGCCGCGCTGGCCGCGGGCGCCTCCTCCCTGGCGGCCCAGTCCACCGACACGGCCCGCTTCCTGAGCCTGAGCCCGCCCGAGGGGCTGCCGGTGATCCCGGTGCTGGAGGGCTGGGTCGCCAACCCCGACGGCACCGTCAGCTTCTCCTTCGGCGTCATCAACCGCAACGAGGAGGCGGTGGACATCCCGCTGGGCGAGGCCAACCGCCTCGAGCCGGCCCGCCACCAAGGCGCGCAGCCGACCCACTTCCCGCCCGGCCGCGGCACCGGCGTCTTCGTCGTCACGGTGCCCGGCGCCGAGCGGGAGACCGACGTGTGGTGGCATCTCCGGACCGGGAACGGCGAGCCCCTGAAGGTGCCCGGCCGCTACGGCATCCCCGCCTACGAGCTGGACTTCATCCGGCCGCGCCCCCAGGGCGCCCTGCAGCCGCTGGTCGGCATCGGCGAGGACGGCCCCCGGGCGGCGGGCCTCGCCGCCCGCTTCGGCGACCGCCCGGGCGGGCCGGCGCGCGCTGGCGAGCCGGTCGCGCTGGCGGTGAACGCCCTCGACCCGGCCGAGCGGGATCCGACCGACCCGCGCTTCAAGGAGCCGCTGCCCATGGGCGTGACCTTCGCCAAGTTCCAGGGCCCCGGCGCGGTGCGCTTCGAGCGCCACGAGAGCACCCCGGAGCCCGAGAACCCCTACCGCGAAAGCGACCGGCGCTTCGCCTTCTGGGAGCCGCCGGGGCCCGAACGGCTGGAGATCGAGGGGCCGGCCGGCGTCGCCCGGGTCTACGCCGTCTTCTCCGAGCCGGGCGAGTACGTGATCGCCGCCAAGGTGGACGTGCACCGGGCGCCGGACAGCTCCAACGGCGACCAGTGCTGCTGGTCCAACGTCTACCAGCGGGTCGCGGTGCGCTGAGCCCCGCCGGCGACACAATTTGTCACAGCCCTCCGCTCCCGAAACCTGTGGACATGCGCCGGGGGGCCCCATACACTTTCCGGCCGGACCGTCCCGGACGGCCGTCGAACGCCGGACCCCCGGCCTTCAGGAGGGCATGATGAACGGAAGAACCCCAACGACGCTCGGCGCCTGCGCCCTGTTGCTCGCCGCCGGCGCGGCGGCCGACGACCGCGAGATCACCTACAACGGCGAGGTGGCGCGGATCCTCAACGAGAACTGCGTGGTCTGCCACCGCGAGGGCGGCATCGGCCCGATGCAGTTCGGCAGCTACGACCAGGTCCGCCCCTGGGCCCCGCTGATCCAGCTGAAGGTGGCCAGCCGCGAGATGCCGCCCTACGCCTACGACCACGGCATCGGCATCCAGCGGCTCAAGGGCGACTGGCGCCTGACCCAGGACGAGATCGACGCCGTCGTGGGCTGGGTGAACCAGGGCTCGCTGCTGGGCGACGCCGACCTCGTGCCGCCCGCCCCGGACCTGCCGGATCCGGACGACTGGAACTTCGCGGCGGAGCTGGGCCGGCCGGACATGATCATCCCGTCCTCGCCCTACGACATCCCGGCCAACGGCAACGACCTGTGGAGCAAGGAGTTCGTCGACCCGGGCATCGCGGCGAACCGCTGCATCAAGGCGGTGCAGGTCAAGCCCCGCGGCGACGCCAAGGCGGTGGTGCACCACGCCAACTCCGACGTCTACACCTACGGCGAGGACGGCGAGCTCGAGCACTACGGGCAGCTGACCGAGTACGCCATGGGCAAGTGGGGCGAGCTGATGCCGGAGGGCGTGTGCCGCACCATGCCGGCCGAGTCCATGGTGCGCTGGGACATCCACATGTTCCCCGGCGGCGTCGGCGCGACCGCCGAGGGCGCCATGATCGAGGACAACGTGGTGGAGATCGGCATCTGGTTCCACGAGGAGGGCTACGAGGACGCGCCCGGGGTGTACAAGCAGGATCTGCGCCTGTATCCGTTGCGCGACGGCTACGAGAACGGCCACCTGATCGTGCCGCCCCACGGCCGGACCATGACCCAGGGCTTCCACTCCTTCGACCATCCGGTGCGCATCGACAGCTTCCAGCCCCACGGCCACCTGCGCATGAACGCGGCCTCGCTGGAGATCTTCGACCCGAAGACCGGGCGCACCCGGCAGATCAGCCAGATCTCCAACTGGAGCGCCACCTGGCACCACAGCCACATCTACGAGCCCGATGCGGCGCCCCTGCTGGCGCCGGGCCAGGTGCTGGTGATCAAGCAGTGGTACGACAACACCGCCGACAACCCCAACAACCCGGATCCGGACCAGTGGGTGTACGGCGGCAGCCGCACCGGCGACGAGATGTCCCACGCCTGGATCGCCGTGACCCACCTGGACCAGGAGGGCTACGAGCGGTTGCTGGCGGAGCGCCGCGAGCGCGAGGCCCGGTCGCTGGCCGGCAGCGACTGAGACCTTCCGAGGACGAGACCGGGGCCCCGGCCGCTTGATGCGGCCGGGGCCTTTTTTTCGGCCGCGGCGCGCCGGCGCCCGGCCCACGATGTCCATCATTCCAAGACGGGAGAACAACGATGAAATTTCAAAACCCGCAGAACAACCACGAAGAGAAGGTGGCCGGGTGGACCAGTTGGCTCTGGGTCTTCCTCTTCGGACCCCTGTACTGGCTGGTCAAAGGCGTTATGAAACATGCGCTGCTGCACTTCATTCTCGCTTTCAGCATCATCGCCTGGTTCATCTATCCGTTTTTCACCTATTCGATTCTCAGAAAACACTACCTGCGAAGGGGATGGATTGAGCTCGCCGGCGGCGCGGCCGTCGCCGGCCCAGGCGGCATGAGAAGTCAGGAAGGCGCGCAAGGCGACGGGAAACATCCTGAAGCCTGAACCTGCTTCTTCACGATGCGGCCCCGGCATGGCAGCGAGCCGGGGCCTGACGGAGTGGGGGCTTCAGAGAACCTCTGATCAAGCCCCGATCGGCTTTTGCCGCACGGCTCCTCCTCCCGCGCCCCCCCGAAAGAGGCATATTCGGGCGGCGCCCCGGGCGGCGCCCCGGGCGGTTTGCCCGCCCCGCCGCCTTGCGGGTACACTCGAAGCGTCCCCCGGGGGCCGTCCGCTCCCGGGGCCTGATTTCGGGCGTTTCGGGAGAATGCGCGATGAACACATCCAAGATCCTGCCGGGGCTGTGCGCCCTGGCGCTGCTGGCCCCGGCGGGGCCGGCCGCGGGGCAGTCCGCCGGCGAGCCGGTCTACAACGGCGAGGCGGGCCGCATCATCAACGAGAACTGCGTGGTCTGCCACCAGGCGGGGGGCATCGGGCCGATGGCCTTCGAGTCCTACGACCAGGTGCGGCCGTGGGCGCCGCTGATCTCCCACCGGGTCGCCAACCGGGAGATGCCGCCCTACGCCTACGACCGGCACATCGGCATCCAGGACCTGATCGGCGACTGGCGCCTGAGCCAGCGGGACATCGACGCCATCGTGGCCTGGGCGGAGGCCGGGGCCCCGCTGGGGGATCCCGACAGCGCCCCGCCGCCGGCCGTCGTCCGGGATCCGCGGGAGTGGAACTTCGCGGCCGAGCTGGGCCGGCCGGACCTGGTCGTGCCGTCGAACTCCTACGACATTCCCGCCAGCGGCAACGACCTGTGGAGCAACGAGTACGTCGACCCGGGCATGACCGCCAGCCGCTGCATCAAGGCGGTGCAGGTCAAGCCCCGCGGCGACGCCGCGGCGGTGGTGCACCACGCCAATTCCAGCGTGTGGCTGGAGGACGAGGAGGGCGAGCTCCGGCGCTACGGCATGCTGACCGAATACGCCATGGGCAAGTGGGGCGAGCGGGTGCCCGACGGCGTGTGCCGCATCCTCCCCGCCGGCGCCACCATCCAGTGGAGCATCCACATGTTCCCCGGCGGCGTCGGCGCCACCGCGCCCGGCACCATGATCAGGGACAACGTGGTGGAGATCGGCCTGTGGTTCCACGAGGAGAGCTACGAGGACGCGCCCGGGGTGTACAAGCAGGACTTGGCGCTGTACCGCATCAGCGAGCAGGACGACCTGGTGATACCGCCCCACGGCCATCAGATGACCCAGGGCTTCCACTCCTTCGACCACCCGATCCGCCTGGACAGCTTCCAGCCCCACGGCCACCTGCGCATGAACGCCGCCTCGCTGGAGATCTTCTATCCGGAGACCGGCCGCACCGAGGCCGTCGCCCAGGTGTCCAACTGGAGCGCGACCTGGCACCACAACCACATTTTCGAGCCGGACGTCGCGCCGCTGATCCCGGCCGGCGCGGTGCTGGTGCTGCGGCAGTGGTACGACAACACCGCCGCCAACCCCAACAATCCGGACCCGGACCAGTGGGTGTACGGCGGCAGCCGCACCGGCGACGAGATGACCCACGCGTGGCTGGCCGTCACCCACCTCGACCAGGAGGGCTACGAGCGGCTGCTGGCGGAGCGCCAGGCGAAGCAGGGCCGCGCGCTGGCCAGCAACGGCGGCGGCTGAGCGCCGGGTCGGCGCGGAGGTTTCGCGGGGGTTTGCCCGGACGTCCTCAGTTCGGGGAGGACATGATCATGGCGTGCCGCATGTCCATGGCGGCCCGCGAGCGGTTGCGCTCGGACCGGCCCAGTTCGCCGATGGCCGGCCCGCCCTGGTTGAAAATGCCGCCGCGCAGGGCCGACAGCAGGTAGCCCATCTCGTCGTCCGTGCGGGCTTCGGCGCTGGTGAACTCGGCCGCCAGCGCGCCGATCCTCCCCTCGCGGTCCTCAAGGTCCGGATAGGCTAGGATGTCGGCCGCGGCCGCCTCCAGCATGTTGAGGTTGTCGATGATCACCGCCGCCTGCGGCGACTGGCTGTACAGCTGCGGCGCGATGGCCGGGGCGGTAGGCATTTCCGTCGGCGGCGGGAACATGGACATGCCGGTGTCCGAGCCCAGCTTGCCGTAGTAGCGCTCCAGCGTCGCCGGCGTCCGCCCGGCGAACTGCGGATCCACCTGTCCGACGATCATGGCCTCCAGCGCGGCCAGCGTCAGCCACTGGTTGGTCCACAGCAGGCCGTTCAAGCGCGGAAAGGCGGACTTCATGCCGTTGGCGTGGTCGTGGGCCAGGTACAGCTCGGCGCTTTTCGGCGCGGCGGAGACCGCACGGCGCGGCTCTTCGGCGAAGTAGTCCTCGACCGCCCGGGCCGTCGCCGCGCGCTTGTCGGCGACCGAGGGGCCAGGTTCGGCCCAGATGTCCAGCAGGCGGTTCTCGAAACGGCGCCCGTAGGCGATCACCTCGGCCGCGATGCGCGGCAAGGCGGCGGAGTCCCGGAGGGCCCCGGCGGCGGCGGCGGCGGAATGCCCGCCGCGCACCACCCCGTTCAGCTCCCTGCGCGCCCGCGCCTCGAGCTCGCCGTAGGGCCCGTCCATGTTCATGCCCACGCCCATGTCCATGGCGCCGTGGCCCATGGCCCGGTGGTCCATGGCGTCCATGCTGTTGGCCATGTCCAGCTCCATGCGCAACGCCCTGCGCGCCCGCCGGGCGGACGGGTCGGCGTTGATCTCCGCCATGGCCTCGTAGACGGCGGCCTGGGTCACGTCGAAGGCGTTGAGCAACCGCGCCAGCTCCGGATAGGTCCGGCGCAACGCGCCGTCGGGCTGGGCGCCGGCGCCGGCGGCCAGCACGGCGCCCAGCGCGACGCCGCCGACCCGTTTGACGACGGCGGGAAGTGCGAATCCGATTCCGATCATGGCGTCCCCCGACAGCGGCCTGCCCGCCCGTACGCCGGGCGGCGAGAGCGAAGGGTAAGCCCTTCCCCGCCCGCTGTCCATTGACTTTGACGGCCCCCAGGACGGCCCCCAGGATGCCGATCCCCGGGAAGCGGCCGCCCGCGGCGGCGGGTGCCGAACGGCAGGGCCGGACCGGACTAAACTAAAAACTTGGACTAGGCTCTTAAGGGGATGTAACCTCGCGGCCGCGAGCGGCCCGGCCGCTCACGTTCATCGGCGGACCGGAAAGGCCGGGCGGGCGACGCGGCCTTCGTTCCGCCCGCCCTTCCGGTTCCCGGTTGGGGATCCCGGAGGAAACGGAGGCCGCGGAAGGAGACTCCAGTGAGATCGCAGGGAAAAAACGGGATGCCGTCGGGAGCCGGCGGCTTTTCGACGGCGGCGGCGGGCATGCCGTCCGCCCGCGGCGACGAGTCCGGCCGCGGGAGCGTCGGACCGGACCGCGCGGACCGGAGAGGCGGGAATTTCCGGATGCCGGCGCCGGATGCCGGGCGACGTTCGGCCGCGGGAGCGGTTGCGGATGACCGCTGACGACGCCGCGGGCGGAACCCCGTTGCATCGCGCGGTCGTCTCCAAAGACGGCGAGGCGGTGCGCAAGCTGGTGGATGCAGGGGCGGATGTGAACGCCGCCGACGATGCCGGCGGCCGGACCCCGTTGCATCAGGCGGTCAGAGCGGGAAACGTCGAAGCGATGCGGATGTTGCTGGATGCGGGAGCCGACGTGGACGCCGCCGACGATGCCGGCGGCAGAACTCCGCTGCATTACGCGGCCGTATGGGGAAACAGCGAAGCGGTGCGGATGCTGCTGGACGCGGGGGCGGATGCGAACGCCGCCGGCAAGGCCCACGGGACTCCGCCGCTGCACCACGCGGTCCTGGGGGGAAGCGGCGAAGCGGTGCGGATGCTGCTGGATGCGGGAGCGGACGCGAACGCCGTCGAGCGCATCGGCGGCGGAACTCCGCTGCATCATGCGGCCGGAAAGGGAGAAGGCGAATCGATGCGCGCCCTGCTGGATGCGGGGGCGGATGCGAACGCCGCCGATGGCGACGACTGGACTCCGTTGCACCATGCGGCCGGAGGGGGAAGCGGCGAAGCGGTGCGGATGCTGCTGGATGCGGGGGCGGATGCGAGCGCCGCCGACGACAAAGGCAGGACTCCGCTGCACCATGCGGCCAGGGAGGGCGGCTGTGAAACGGCGCGGATGCTGCTGGATGCGGGAGCGGACGCGCGGGCCGCCGATGTCGTCGGCGGCACTCCGCTGCATCATGCGGCCGCGGCCAAAAAGGGGAGCGGCGAAACGATAGCGGCGCTGGTGGATGCGGGGGCGGACGTGAACGCCGCCGAGAAAGCCGGCGGGACCCCGCTGCATCATGCGGTCGTATGGGGAGGCGGCGAGGCGGTGCGAATGCTGGTGGCCGCGGGGGCGGACGTGAACGCCGCCGACGCCGGAGGCAAAACTCCGCTGCATCATGCGGTCAGAGAGGGAAAAAACGATGCGATGCGGATGCTGACGGATGCGGGTGCGGACGTAAACGCCGTCGATGCCGGGGGCAAGACTCCGCTGCATGAGGCGCGGGAGGCTGGAAACGCGGAAGCGGCGAAGATGCTGAAGGAGGCCGCCGTCCGCCACTGAGGGCGCGCCCGCCGGCATCGTTCCGGAAGCGCCGCGCGAACCGGCCGGCCGGGCCCGCCGGGTCGGTTCCGTCTGATCGTCCGGGATGGCTTCCCCGTTGCCGAACCGGCGCGTTGCGGACCGCGCTTCAAAAGAGGCGGCCCCGAGCGGGAGCAGGCCCGTCAAGAGATGATCTTGGGAATGAAGAAGGGGATCTCGCTGGGCGGTCTGAAAATCGAATTGAGACGGCCTTTATGATCGTTGAGGATGCGGCGAGGCGGTGAGGCGGCGACGGTGCCGCCGGCGGACAGGGGCCGTCCTGACCGCCCCCCGACAGCATGGACTGGACAGGACTCGGCCTGGACAGACGCGAGGCCGTCCGGCAACATCGCGCAACCTGTTTTTCAAAATGAGGACTAAGCCGATGAGTGAACCGCTGAGTAAACCGCTGACCGATATCCCCGTCGAAAGCGTCGACCGGGGTTTCGCCGAGTGGGTCGAGAAAGCCGAGGGGGGTCAAGGCTTCCTGATCACCCGGGATGGCTACCCCGTCGCCAAACTGGTGCGTTGCGGACCGCGCTTCAAAAGGGGCAGCCCCGAGTGGGAGAAAGCCTACCAGGAGATGATATTGGAGATGGAAAGAGGGTTCCCGCTAGGCGATCTGAAAATCGAGAACCGAGACGATCTCTATGATCGTTGAGGATGCGGCGGATCGCCGACAGACAAGGGCCGTTCAGACCGCTTCTTTCCTCCCGACAACATGGGCAGGTCTCGACATGGACAGGGCACGGACAGAACTCGGCCTGTGGCCGCCAGTCTGTGACCCCCAACAGTCTGTGGCCGCCAGTCCTGGCTAAGACTAGTCTTGACAGACGCGAAGCAGTCTGTCAGCATTGTGCAACCTATTTTCAAAACGAGGACTAGGCCGATGAGCGAACCGCTGAGCAAACCGATGGCCAATATCCCTGTCGAAAGCGTCGATCAGGGCTTCGCCAAGTGGATCGAAAAGGGACCTATCAAGTTAACTCCACCTCTCCCGGTAACTAACTGATAAAATTAGCAATTTATTGTGGTGGCCATTGGGGGGCCAAATCTGATAAAATAATCAGACTTGTGGCCCCCAAGGAGCAGCCCATGAACGACGGCATC
>CAYSVD010000126.1:0-2829 GCA_964434395.1 uncultured Pseudohongiella sp. | reverse complement strand
GTCCAGAGGAGGTACCAGGGGTGCGCCACCGGGGACAACAGGAACGCGGCGCCCGCCAGCAGGGCGAGGGAAAGCCCGGGAGGATGCCGCCGGATCACCAGCACCGCCGCCAGGACGATCAGGACGGCGAAGGCCATCGGGCGGGCGGCGCTCCCCAGCACCGCGTCCAGCGGCGAGAAGAGGCTGTCGTTGAAGCGCCAGTGACGCGCGTAGTGCCAGAGGCTGAACCCGAACTCCTGGAACCGGACCACGAAGCCGTCGGCCAGCCGCGCCGGGGTGAGGAAGGGCGCCAGGGTGACGAGTACGATCCCGGCCGCGGCGGCGAGCGCGGTCCGTTGGTGACGCCGGTCCCGGACCCGGCGCAGCAGGAACGGGAGGAGCACGAAGCCGGCGAACTTGGTCATTCCCGAGAGCGCCGCCAGCGCCGCCCCGCCGGCCGCGCGGCCGCGTTCGAGGGCCAGCAGCGCCCCGAAGAGCAACGCCACGGCCAAGGCGTCGCCGTGCCCGCTGCCGGCGATCTCGGTGAGGGGAAGGGGGTTCCAGGCGTAGGCCGCCACCAGGAGCGGGTTGTGCCCCCGGCTGGCGAGCAGCGCGATCAGGGCCGCGATCAGGGCCGCCTCGGCGAGCAGAAGCGCCGCCTTCAGGACCGTGACGCTTGGCGAAATCCATCCCACTCCGGCTCCGAAGAGCTGGGCGAAAGGCGGATAGATGGCGGGCAGCTTCCAGTAGCCGACCCGCTCCCGGAGTTCCGGATGCGCCGCCGCGAGTTCGGAGAGGGCCGGATCGTCGGGCGGCTGCGCCCAGGGGTCCTTCCCGTCGAGCACGACCTGGCCCTCCCACGCCATGCGGTACACGTCGCCCGACAGCGCGGGCGTCGTGGGCAGCAGCAGGACCCGGCTCAGCGCCGCCGCCGCCAGCACGATGACGAGCTGCCGCCGGCCCGGGTGAACCGCGCCGCGGAGCGCCGGCGCGACGACCAGCAGCAGCGGGACGAAGAGCAGCGCGTGGGTTCCGATGTGCCACCAGAAGCCAGCGGCGGTCTCGAGCACGGTGGCGAGGAACCCCGCCAGGAGCACATGGAGTCCGCCGAGTGCGGCCAGGGAGCGCCAACTCACGCCGCGGGGAGTGTGTACGAACGTCCGGACGGGACCCGGGGCCGTCGCCGGCGCGGGCCGGCGCACGACGCCGCGCGCGGAGTCACAATGCACCCGCTTGCCCTTCGCCGACGCCGTGCTGACGGCCTATTTCGTCGTCCTGCTGCTGCTGTCGGTCTATGGCTCCCACCGGTACGTGCTGGTCTACCGGCTGTCCCGCCATGCGGTCCGCTCCGCGGCGGCGGCGGAACGGCTGCGGGCCCGCGGCGCTCCGCTCCTCGAGCGCGACCCGCCGCGGGTGCTCCTCCAGCTCCCGGTGTTCAACGAGCGCTACGTCGTGGAAAGGCTGATCCGGGCGGTGGCGGCGCTGGACTATCCCCGGTCGCGGCTCACCGTGCAGTTGCTCGATGACTCCACCGACGACACCGGACGGATCGCCGACCCGGTCGTGGAGGAGTGCGCCGCCGCCGGGCTCGACATTCGCCGGATCCACCGGACGGACCGCCGCGGTTTCAAGGCGGGGGCGCTCCAGGCGGGCCTCGACGCCGCCGACGCGCCCTTCGTGGCCATCTTCGACGCCGACTTCGTTCCCGACCCCGACTTCCTGCGGCGGACGCTCCCCTACCTGCTCGCCGACGGGCGGACCGGCCTCGTGCAGGCCCGCTGGGACCACCTGAACCGCGACTACTCGCTCCTCACCGACGTGCAGGCCATCCTGCTGGACGGCCACTTCATGGCCGAGCACGGCGGACGCCATGTCGCGGGGTGCTTCTTCAACTTCAACGGAACGGCGGGAATCTGGCGACGGGCGGCGATCGAGGACGCGGGAGGCTGGGCGGGAGATACCCTGACCGAGGATCTCGACCTCTCCTACCGCGCCCAGCTCCGGGGCTGGAAGTTCGTGTTCGTGCCCGAGATCGCGGCCCCGGCCGAACTCCCGGTCTCCATGAACGCCTTCAAGGCGCAGCAGCGCCGCTGGGCCCAGGGATCGCTCCAGACCGCCCGGAAGCTGCTGCCGCAGATCCTGGCGTCGCCGCTGCCGCTGCGCGTTCGGGCCGAAGCCTTCTTCCATCTCACGAGCAACCTCGCCTATCCGCTGATGGCGGTCCTGAGCCTGTTGATGACGCCGGTGCTCTTCGCCCGGGTGAGCACCGGGCTCCGGGAGATGGCGCTCCTCGACATCCCCATCTTCGCCGCCGCCACCCTTTCGGTGGTGTCCTTCTATGCGTTTTCCCAGAGCCGGCTGCTGCGGCTCCAGCCGCCGGACGAGCGGCAGAGCCTCTGGCGCCGGGCGCGGAACATTCCGGCGGCGCTCGCGGTGGGCATCGGAATCTCGTTCAGCAACGCCTCCGCCGTCCTGTCCGGCGTGCTCGGCCGCCGCACGCCCTTCGTCCGGACGCCAAAATACGGGATTGCCGGAACGGGCGGCCGCTGGCGTCAGAAGACCTACCGGATGCCGGCCGGCGCCATCCCGGCGCTGGAGTTCGGCCTGGGACTCGTGATGGCGGCCGCCACCTTCTACGCCGTGGTCGAGGGGGTTGCGGCCTCGGCGCCGTTCCTGCTCCTGTTTGCCGCGGGCTACCTCTACGTCGGAGGCCGCTCGCTTCTCGAGGCGCGCCGCGCCGCTGGTGGCTGAATGAACCAACTCTCCGAACGCGCGCTGTTCTTCGGGGCCGGACTGGCGTTCGGGATCCTGGTCGGGTTCCTCGTCTCCGGGTCGCCGGGTCCTCTGGAC
>CAYSVD010000125.1:0-8155 GCA_964434395.1 uncultured Pseudohongiella sp. | reverse complement strand
TGCGGCTGGATGAACTGGGTCTGATCGATGCCGACAGGCTGCTTCCGCCGTTGAAGAACAATGAGACCCTCGCCGACTCGGTGGGCCCCGACGCTTCCCAACCCATGCCGCCGCGCCTTTGCCTGCTGGCCGCCGAGGCGTGGCGCCGGGAGTTGGTGACGGAGGGATACCTTGTCGAAACGCTTCGTCTTGATCGCATCAGCGTGCGCGAGATGGTCGGCAATGCGTTGATTGACGACAGAATGGATGAAGAGCCGCATTCGGCTGACTGACTTTTCCGCTCCGCTCGCGGTCGACTCCAGTGTCGTGATCAACCTGATCGCTACCGGTGTCGCGCAAGCCATACTGGACGCGTTGCCCAACCGATTCGTAGTGACTGGGGACGTAGCACGGGAAATTGGCTATGGTGAAGAAAGTGAAAGACGGGGCATCGATGTTTTCACCGCGCTTGTCGACACGGGCCGCGCGGAGATCGCGACGCTTGATGCTTCCTCATCGCAAACCAGCGATTCATTGGTGGATGGAATGTTTGGCGAAACGCTCGGCAAGGGCGAAGCGTCCACCATCGCCTGGGCGACCGCGCACGGCGGCGTCGCGCTGATCGACGAACGCCCGGCGAATCGGGTCTGCGCCCGTCACTTCGGCGCGCTGGCTGTAGGATCCAGCGTCGACATGCTGGCTCATGATGCCGTCGGGATCGCGCTGGGGCGGGGCGGGCTTGCCGATGCGGTGTTCAGCGCGCTGCGCCATGGCCGCATGCAGGTGTCGGCGCAACACGTTGAATGGGTCGTCGAACTGATCGGTCCCGAGCGCGTGGTTCAGTGTCATTCCCTGCCCGGACGCGTCCGCGGGCGCTTCGAGTGATGCCGGACGGTCCGGACACGGCGTCCTGGACCAAGTCTTGAGGCCGAATCTGTTGGGACTTGCGCATCAAAATAAGGTGAGCAGGCTTCGATTCAGTAACCGATGCCAGGGGCCGGCAACGCCGAAACCACCGACGCGCAACCACTTTCCGTCCATAACTGGTCCCCCTCGCCGCTGCTCGGACCGGGCGCTCCCTGCTCCCCGGACTGGCTGCCCAAGCCCCCGGATCGCTTGCCCAAGGCCTTGGACCGGCCCTGGCAGGCCGCGAAACGCCGTTTGTCGGCCGCTGGCATCGCTCCCTCGCTACGCTCGGTCGCTTCGGCCAGCCCCCCCGGCGCACCCCCATAGTACACTACCCACGCCTAAGTCTGTAGGGCGAAAAATCAAAAAAGGCAAAAAAAGCACTTTACAAAGAAAAAATATGCCCGCATCATTGTTTAGCCAATCCATTAAGAAAGGAACGTTTCCTAATGGCCGAATCCAAGAGAGATGCCAGCGTAGCCTCAAGGCTGGGCCGGCGCATCGTGATTTCCACGGTTGGCAGCGAGACGGTACGCGCCTTCGTACCCCCTCCGCTGCCGCCGGACCCACCATTGCGACTCGACGACCTGCACAGGAAGCTGGACGAGGCGAACCAAGCGCTTGGTCGTTTAGATGGCATGACCTCAATACTGCCGGATTCATCGCTGTTCCTCTACATGTACATCCGCAAGGAGGCGTTGCTGTCATCCCAGATAGAGGGTACGCAATCTTCCTTGTCGGACTTGTTGCTGTACGAGAACAACGAAGCGCCGGGCGTGCCGCTTGACGATGTGCAAGTAGTATCCAACTATGTCGCGGCCATGGAGCATGGCTTGAGGCTGTTGCGCGATGGCTTGCCGTTGTCGAACCGATTGATTCAAGAAGTCCACGGCGTCCTGCTCAGGCATGGCAGGGGGGCGAATAAACAGCCAGGCGAATACAGGCGTTCTCAGAACTGGATAGGCGGGAGCCGGCCCGGAGACGCGGTCTATGTGCCGCCGCCCCACGATCGGCTTTCAGACCTGACGGGCGATCTGGAAGCATTCATTCACAACGAAGACATAAACCTTCCCATACTGATCAAAGCCGCTTTGGTGCATGTGCAGTTTGAAACCATCCACCCGTTTCTTGATGGAAATGGACGGCTGGGGCGGTTGCTGATTACGTTCCTATTGTGCATGGAGGGAACTCTCAGAGAACCGATGCTGTACCTTAGTCTGTACTTCAAGACCCATCGCAGTCGCTATTACGCCCTCCTGCAAAGAGTTCGCGAAAGTGGCGACTGGGAATCTTGGCTGGAGTTTTTTGTGGATGGAGTCAAGGAAACATCGGTTCAGGCGACAGACACCATAAAGCAGGTGCTCCAGCTATTCGAAACGGATAGGAAAAAGATCGAGGGGCTGGGTCGCGCGGCCGCATCCGCGCTGCGCGTATACCAGCATATGCAATCAGATCCGATCATGTCGGTGCCGACAGCGGCGATGGAGCTGAACATGTCTGCGCCGGTAGTCCGCAAAGCCGTGAACCATTTGATCGACTTGGGTATTGTTCGCGAGATAACCGGGAAACGACGAAACCGGGTATTCGCTTATAGTTCGTACATGAATATTTTAAGTCAAGGCAGCGATCCGATCCAATGATTCACAGAAAAAAGCGGAAGGCGAGGCATCGATATATCCGTCGCGCTTGTCGACACGGGCCGCGTGGAGATCGTAGCGAATCGGGTCTGCGCCCGCCGCTTCGGGCGCTGGCTGCGGCATCAAGCGTCGACATGCCGGCCATGACGCCGTCGGGATCGCGCTGGGGCGGGACGGGCTTGCCGATGCGGTGTTCAGCGCGTTGCGCCCTGGCCGCCTGCAGGTGTCGTCGCGGTACGTTGAATGGGTCGTGAAGCTGATCGGTTCCGAGCGCGTGGCGCCATTCCCTGCCCGGGCGCGTCCGCCGTCGCTTCGAGTGATGCAGGACGATCCGGACACGGCATCCTGGACCAAGTCTTGAGACCGAACCTGTCGAGTCGAGTCTGTCGATGCGGTCGCCGAGAGAGGATTGGCGAGAGAGAGTGAGTGTGGACTTTCCGGATGCGGTGTTGTAATGTGCCGGGGAAGCGGGGAGCTCATGGGCCGCGGGGAGACCCGTTTCGATCCGACATCGGCAAGCCGCCGCCTGTCCCCGTCGGGCGCGAGGCGGAAAACCCTTTGGAAGTCGAGTGTGGAAAAGCCGGCTCCGAAGGTTGTCGTGGGGGGATTCGACGCGGTGGTTCCGTATGGCCTCGGGGTCGGGAAAGCGGCTTTGATCAGGCGGGCGCGGATGCATGCCGGAGCGTACGCGATGCGGGCGGCATCAGGCGGCGACGCAAGCGGCAAAGCCCGCAGCGTCGCCGAAACGGAGGATCCCGGGATGAAGAACCGGTTCTCGCAGGGCCGGCGGCGGCCGCCTGCATGGAGGATTGGGTTGTGAGCGGCAAGAACAAGCCCTTCGGTTTCATCCAGCCGTAGTTCGAAGGACATCGCCCGGCTCTCGCCGCCGCCGAGGCGCCCGCGCCCATAACCGGGGCCGCTTTCGCCGCCGTCGTATCGGCGCGGCGACACGATGATCGAAGGAGGAGAATGTGAGAAAGCCCGCTGACCCGGCCGGCCTGCTGTTGCTGGCCCTTTTCCTCGCCGCGCCGGTCCAGGCCCGGCAGGACTGCGCGGACGCGCTGGACTGCCCGTCCTCTTGGCTGGGGCTGTCCGAGGCGCGGCGCGCCGAAGCGTTCGCCTTCGCCGAGGACTACAAGGCGTTCATCCATCTGGCCCGCACCGAACTGGACTTCGTCCGGGAGGCGACGGCCTTCGCCGAGGCCGAGGGCTTCGAGCCGCTCGACGCATCGACCGGGATCCGCCCCGGCGCGAAGGTCTACGAGATCAACCGCGACCGGACCATCAGCCTGCTGGTGATCGGCGAGCGGCCCATGCTGGAGGGCTTTCACGTCGTCGGCGCCCACATCGACTCGCCCCGGCTGGAGCTCAAAGCCCGTCCGCTCTATCAGGACGGCGAGTTCGCCCTGTTCCAGACCAGTTTCCACGGCGGCATCAAATACCACCAGTGGACCAACCTGCCGCTGGCGCTGACGGGGCGCGTGGACCGCAAGGACGGCTCCCGTGCGCGGGTGTCGGTCGGCCTGGAGCCGGACGAGCCGGTGTTCATGGTGCCGGAGCTCTCGCCCCATGTGGACCGGGGCCGGAACGCCCGGCCGCTGGGCGAGCATGTCACGCCCGAGGACCTGGATCCGGTGGTGGGCCACATCCCCCTGGACGACGGCGGCGCGGCGGTGGCCGGCCGGGTGCTGAGGTGGCTGGCGGACGAGCACGGCCTGACCCGGGCGGACCTGGTGTCCGCCGAGCTGGCGCTGGTGCCCGCCGGCGCGCCGCGCGACATGGGCTTCGACCGCGGCCTGATCGCCGCCTACGGCCAG
Organism: uncultured Pseudohongiella sp.; assembly: GCA_964434395.1. GTDB lineage: Bacteria > Pseudomonadota > Gammaproteobacteria > Pseudomonadales > Pseudohongiellaceae > UBA9145. The sequence continues at coordinate 3,816 of CAYSVD010000125.1, read as the reverse complement.
GACGACCGGCTGGCCGCCTACGCCGCCCTGCGCGCCGTCGCCGAGGTCGAGCGTCCGCAAAGGACCACGATGGCCTTCCTGGTGGACAACGAGGAGGTGGGCAATCGCAACAACACCGGAGCCCGCTCGGAGCACTTCGACGACCTGCTCTCGCGCCTGCTGCACGCCGAGCTGGGGGACGCCTACCGCGAGCCGCTGTTCCGGCGGGCGCTGCGGCGGACCCGCTTCGTCTCCATCGACGTCAATCCCGGCGTCAACCCCATGAACCCCGGCGCCTGGGAGCCGGGCAACGCGCCGAGGCTGGGTTACGGGGTGAACCTGAAGCTGTACGGCCGGGGCAACAACGCCAACTCGGAGTTCGTGGCCTGGACCCGGGCCCTGCTGGACCGCGCCGGCGTTCCCTGGCAGACCGCGACCTACAAGGTGGGCGCGGCCGGCGGCGGCACCATCGGCGGCGAGTTCTCCAGCCGCAACATCGAGGTGATCGACTTCGGCGTGCCGCTGCTGTCGATCCACACGCCCTTCGCCGTCAGCTCCAAGGTCGACCTGCACAGCCTGTACCGGGCGGCCGTCGCGTTTTACGCGCACCGGGAATAAACGGCCGGCGCGGCCGGTCCGCATCCGGATGCCGGCGGGCCTCGCGCGCCGCCTTCGCTTCGGATTTCCGGCCCGCCCGGCGGGAGTTGTCGCCATGAAACGGATCCGCCTCCTGATGCTGTGGCCGTTGCTGCCCGCGGCGTTCGCGGACGGCGCCGCGGCCGCCGAGATCAACCTGCTGCGCCCGCCCGCGCAGGCCCGGTCCGCGCAGCCCGGGGCCGCGCCGGACGGCGCGCGCGCGGTCGCCATCGACCGGGACGCGCTCGCGGCGCTTGCGATCGGCGACGTGGTCCTGCTGGAGCCGTTGCCGGGCCGAAGCATCAGGTACACGCTGGAGTCGTCCAGAACCCTCGTCAACGGCGACGTCAGCTGGCGCGGCTTCCATGCGGAGCCGGGAGCCGTCCACCATCTGGTGCTCGTCCACAACCGGCGGTTCGTGGTGGGAACCGCGAACAGCCCCTGGGGCGCGTTCGACATCAGCGGGGAGCGGAAGACGGGGAGCGCCTACGCCTCCTGGCTGTCCGCGCCCCTCGATGAGTCCTCCCACGACCTGAGCGGCGACATCATGCCGCCGGAGCCGGCCGGGCGCGGCGCCCGGTCCGGCGAGGACGGTTTCGCCTCCATCGACCCAGCCCACGGGAGCCTGCGCGATACCGACGGCGACGGGCTTTCCGACTTCAACGAGCGCATCGTCGGCACCGACCCTTCCGATCCGCTTTCCTTCGTCGATCCGCGGGCGGCGACCGAGATCGATCTGGCGCTCCTGTACACGTCCCGGTTCGCGGGGAACAGCGTCTTCGTCAACAACGTCCGCCTCTCTCCGGAAATCTGGCTCAACTGGCTCGTGGCGCTGACCAACGCCGCTTACGCCGCCAGCGGCGCGGCCATCGTGTTCCGCCCGGCGGGCTATCTTCAGGTCGACTACGAACAGCGAGGCGGCGGATACGTCATCGCCGAGGCCTACAGATGGCTCAACAGGACTCTGAACGGCAACAGCGGCGACGGCGAAGCGGAGCGGCGGATCGGAGCGATGGCGGACGGCATCGGCGCCGACATCGTCGTCATGTACGAAGGCAATTACGCGAACGGGTCGGATGTGTGCGGGGTGGGAACCCTCAGCCCCAACGTGGAGAACATCTCGGCGTCGCGCGACCGGCCCGTGTCGGTGGTGTACGCCGGATGCCGCGAACAGACGCGCATCCTGGCCCACGAGCTCGGCCACAACCTCGGGCTGGGCCACGACCGCAACGATGCGAGCGCCAGCACCGGCGTCTTCTCTTGGGCGCGCGGCCACGGCATCGACGGCGTGTTCAAGACCATCATGGCCGTGAGCTTCCGCGGCGCGTCGAACGTTCTGCTGTTTTCCGACCCGGACCTCAGCTGCCAAGAGAGGCCTTGCGGCGTGTCGCGCGACCACCCGACGCGGGGCGCGGACTCGGTGTTCACCCTCAACCACATGCGCTACCAGATCGCCGCGCTGGGCGAGAAGCGGACGCCGCCCGCGGACGCCGCCGCGCCCCCGGAGGCGATGCGCGGATCCTGGCCGCTGGCGCTGGCGGGCGACGTCGCCGCCGGCGCCGCCATGTACGGCGCGGCCACCCGGACCGGCAACCCCCACGTTCCCGTCGACAAATTCTCGCCCGACGACGGCATCGATCTCGCCGTGACCGTGGAGGTTCCCCCCGAGCACCAGGGCCTGACGGGGGAGACCTACATCATCATGAAGCCCGTTTACGTCCGGGACGGCGAAGGGGAGTTCCATTCCCCGCCGGGAATGTACGTCCGGGGCGGGGACGGGGCGTGGCGGCGCCGCCTGTCCATCGCTCCCGGTTCCCTGGAAAGCGCCTCCCCCCCGAGGCCCTTGCGGCCCGTCGAGGAGCTGACGGCTTTCGACGGTTTCGTCCTGAGCGGTGGGGCCGGGGACGTCAGCGCGATGGCCGTCGACGTGTACTTCGCCTACGCGGTGCCGTCCCTGGACGTGCTGGTGTACACCAGCGACGGCATCCGGCTGACGATAGACCGGGACTTTTGAGCGGAGGCATCCAAGGCCGCGCGGCGGCAGCGGGACGGCATGAACGGCATGAACGGCAACGGCAAGGACGCGCGGAAGGCGGCGCCGCCCGGACGGCGGACGGGGAGCTTCGCGGATGGCCGGCGCTGAAGCCAGGGAGGATCTCGTCCAGCTGACGGTCGCGGCGCTCGGCGCCGCGCCGGATGCGGCCCTGATGCGCGAGTTGGAGGCGCTCGTCGACGGGGGCGGCTCCCTGCTCGACGCGGCCGGCGTCCTGGTCGCCGGCGAGCGCTGGGAGGCGCTGTATCCGAGATCCTGGACCTCGGCGGAGTTCGCGGACGCCTGGTTGCGGGCCCTGCTGCCCGGAGCCGGCCGGCCGTTGCTGGATCTCGGCCGGAACGCCGCGGCCGCCCACCTCGATGCCGGCGGCGGCGCCGCCGTCCTGGTGCTGGCGGCGCAAGAATTCCTGAGCGGCCCCGAGGTGCCGGTGGACGCCGCCGCCCACGCCCGCGCCTTCCTCAGGCGGAGCGGGGAGGCGATGGCGGAGCTGGCCGCCGCCGAGACCGCGGAAGACATCGTCCAGCTGGCCGTCGCGGCGTACGGCGCCGCGCCGGGCGCCGCCCTGATGGCGGAGCTGGAGGCGGTCGTCGACGGCGGGGGATCTTTGCTCGAGGCGGCCGGCATCCTGGTCGCCGGAGCGCGTTGGGATGCGCTGTACCCGTCGTCCCTGAACCCGGATGAGTTCTCGGACGCCTGGCTGTCGGACCTGTTGCCCGGGGCCGGCCGGGATCTGCTGGCGGTCGGCCGGGAGATCGTGGTCCCCCATCTCGATGCCGGCGGCGGCACGGCCGACCTGGTGCTGGCGGCTCAAGATTTCCTGAGCGGTTCCGGCGTGCCGGCGGAGCTCGCCGGCTTCGCCGGCGCCTTCCTCAACAGGAGCGAGGCGGCTGCCGAGCACTCGGTGGTTCGGCGGCTGGACGGCGCGGACGAGGAGCTGCGTGCGGTGCTGGCTTCGGTCACCGAAGACGCGGCGTCCGTGCAGGCGGCCATCGACGCGCTGGACGAAACGATGAAGCCGGGCGATCAGATGCCGGGCGATCAGATGCCGGGCGATCAGATGCCGGGCGATCAGATGCCGGGCGTCGGGTCCCCCGGCATCTGATCGCCCGGCATCTGATCGCCCGGCATCTGATCGCACGGCATCTGAT
>CAYSVD010000124.1:0-4004 GCA_964434395.1 uncultured Pseudohongiella sp. | reverse complement strand
CCGCGTCCCGGACCTCGAGACCTGGCGCGGCCTCATGGGCGGCGGCGGCGGCAGCGGCGCAGCCCCCGGCGCATGAGCCTGCACGAGCCGCCGATGCGCGCATCGGCTTCATCGACCCAAACTCGTTCGGGCGGTCACCGGTGGCATGGGCCGGGCGGCGTGGTGGACGAGCCCGGGCTTTGCTATAGTTCGACCTGTGGCCTTCAGTGAAAGGGCGAGTGTCGTGAGTGTGACAGCGGAGCGGGCGAGGACTTTCACCGCGAAGATCGGCGGTGAGAGGGTATATCGTCCGGAGATCACGGCGTCACACTACGCAGACGCCTTCTTCGAGTATGCTGCGGAGAATACAACGCTCCCTCTATTGCTGCTCGGCGATGCGCTGGACGTCCTCTCGGAACTTCCTGATGACAGCGTGGATTGCGCGATGACCTCACCTCCGTATTGGGGTAAGAGAGAATACGAAAATGGTGGCATTGGGTTGGAGGATCGTTATCAGGATTACGTGCGCGCTCTCGCGGCCGTTTCTCTGGAACTCAAGCGAGTCTTGAAAGCCGAGGGTTCATTCTGGTTGAATATCGGCGATTCGTATCAGGCAAAGCGGCTTGTGGGCATTCCTTGGCGTGTTGCCTTCGAGATGACGGACGAACAAGGTTGGATACTGCGAAACAGCGTCGTGTGGAACAAGGTAAAAAGCGGGATGGACACGACGAAGGATCGTCTCGGCAACGTGCATGAAAACGTGTTTCATTTCGTGAAGCAATCGAAGTATTACTACAACGTCGATTCGATCCGATCAAAGCCGCGCAAGGCAAAAGTAGTAAACGGCGCGGTAGTCTCAGCGACGGGGGTGTCCGGAGTTCGGTATCGTCGACAGATCGAACTATCGACGGCATTGTCGGATTCCGAAAAAGAAGCTGCCTTTGGGGCCCTTGAGGCAATGTTGAAAAACATAGCCGATGGTGAAATAGCAGACTTTCGAATGATTATCCGAGGCCGGCAGCGGGCGACTCACTCGGATAGCGAGAAAGTGTCTGGACGAGCCAAGGAATTGTATGAAAAAGGGTTCTATTTCCTTCGATACCACCCGGAGGGCAGTAAGCCGTCGGATGTGTGGGACATCATCCCGGAGGATACACAAAAGCGGCGTTTACACTTCGCGCCGTATCCTGTCGACCTCTGTCGCATCCCGATTCTGGCAACGTGTCCGGCGGATGGGGTCGTCCTCGATCCTTTTGCGGGCACAGGGACCACGATGCTCGTGGCCAAGAACCTGGGACGGAAATCCGTGGGAATTGACATTTCCAGAAAATATCTGGAAATTTCCCGGGACCGGTGTGACTCCCTCCTATGAACAAGGTACTTGAACTGTTCGGTCACTCGACGCTCCTGTCTCGGGAGGACTGGGAAGAAATAATCAAGAAACAGGATTGCCCGTTTCTTGGATGCAGATGCTTTAAAGTTCGAAAGAGCGATCCCAGCCTTTCGATAGGCACTTGCAACGTACTTTACGGTAAGGAAATGCGAGCGATCTTGATCTGCCCCAAGCGTCTTATCGAACGGCAGCAAATTTTCAGCGACTGTCTTTCTTTGCTGACGGATCATGAACCGGGCAACGAATACCATCTCGTTCCTGAGGTGTCGATACCGGGTGGAAGTGTCGATTACTTTCTCGTTTCCCTGAAGGAAAACAAGATAAGAGACTTCGTGGGAATAGAGTTGCAAACGCTCGATACGACGGGAACCGTGTGGCCGGAAAGGCAACGTCTATTGAAAAAACTTGGCGTGCCGCGCGGTGACGATGCAGAGAAATTAAAGAAGCCTTTCGGCATGAATTGGAAAATGACGGCAAAGACCACCCTTGTGCAAATGCATCACAAGATCGAGACCTTTGAATATCTCAACAAGAAACTGGTTCTCGTCGTGCAGGATCACCTGCTCGATTACATGCGACGAGAGTTTCAGTTCTCTCATATACAAGAACCTGTTACTTCAAGTCATTCGATGCGTCTGCATGCATATCGAGTCGATAGACAGGACGACAATACCTATCGCCTCAAACTTGATTCAATGATCGGCACCGACGCCGAAGGAATCAGGATCTGCCTGGGACTGGAGGCGGAGCCCCGCATCGGACTACAGAAAATCGTTACGGATCTGGAGCGGAAGATTTCTCCGCAAACTTTGTTTAACCCTATTCAAAAATCTGCATCTTCGCCGACCCTGGACGCGCAGGATCAACCCTAGACCTCAATGCGGACACCAGTGCACATGGGCAGATCTTCCGGCATCGTCGGCGGCGCCTGAGCGTCCGCGTCCTCCACCTTCAGACCGGGGCGATCTCTACCGCGGCGGCGTCGGGGAAGCGGCATTCTTCGAGGTTGTCGCCGGGGCCGCCGCGGTCGACGACCAGGAAGTCGTGCTGCGGCTGGATGACGAGCAGCGGGTGGTGCCAGGTGCCCGGCGCGTACTGGACCCCCTGGTCGCCGCGGGCCAGGAACGCGCGGCAGGCGGCGGCCTCGGGCCGTGCGGCGACCACCACCAGCCACGGAAAGCGCTCCATCGGCACGAACGCCTGGCTGCCGAGGGGGTGGCGTTCGAGCATCTGCACCCGGAGCGGACGGGGGCGCGCCGCGGCGCGGAAGATCGACAGGATCGCGCTCCCGCCCTCGCCCGGCACCGCCGTCGCCAGGGCGTGATGGCGCCGGGCCCAGCCGTCGTTGATGGGGAAGCCGCCGTCGCCGCCGCGCGCCTCGATCACCTCGCCGAACGGCGCGAACGCGGCCGCCGTCAGGACCTCGGGCACGAGCACGGCCGCCGCTGCCCCAGCCGCCCCCGTTGCCGCTTCCGACGCCGCCGCCGTCATCCCGGCCCCCCGAGCCCCAGGGGCGCGTGGCGGTTGACGTTCTTGTAGAGCAGGTAGCGGAAGCGGCCGGGGCCGCCCGCGTAGCACGCCTGGGGGCAGAACGCGCGCAGCCACATGAAGTCCCCCGCCCCGACCTCGACCCAATCGCGGTTGAGGCGGTACACCGCCTTGCCCTCGAGCACGTACAGCCCGTGCTCCATGACGTGGGTCTCGGCGAACGGGATCGAGCCGCCCGGCTCGAAGGTGACGACGTTCACGTGCATATCGTGGCGAAGGTCGCCGGGGTCGATGAACCGGGTCGTCGCCCACCGCCCGTCCGTATCGGGCATCGGCGCGGGGGGCGCGTCGCGGTCGCTCGCGAACACCGGCCGCTCCGGCGGCGCGAGCCCCTCGACCGCCTCCCAGCGCTTGCGGATCCAGATGAAGCGCGCCGTCGCGCCGGCGCCGCCCCGGTTGCGCAGCGTCCAGGCGCTCCCCGGCGGCAACCAGGCGAAGCCGCCCGGAGCGAGCGTCCGCGCCTCGCCGTCCGCCCCCGCCCCCGCCAGCGTGACCGTCACCTCGCCGTCGAGGACGAAGAGCGCGCCCTCGGCGCCGGGGTCGGTCTCCGGACGGTCCGAGCCGCCCCCCGGTTCGACCTCGACGACGTACTGCGAGAACGTCTCGGCGAACCCGGACAGTGGGCGGGCGAGCACCCACAAACGGGCGCCCTCCCAATGCGGCAGGTAGCTCACCACGATGTCCCGGAGCGTGTCCGCCGGGATCAGCGCCCAGGCCTCCGTGAACGCGGCCCGCTCCCCGATCAGCCGGTGCTGCGGAGGCAGGCCTCCCGGCGGAACGGCGTAGGCGGGAGGTGGGGGTGGAGATGGATGTGAAGGTGGTTCGGTCATGGCGGAGCGGGCCGCTAGACTTCGATGCGCACGCCGGTCTGGTCGACGATGCGGGCGTAGTGCTCGGGGCGGCGGTGGCGGTCGAAGGCGAAGACGGTGTTCTTGACGTAGTCGCCGAGGTCGAGGTCGCAGTCGAAGGCGACCACCTCGTCCTCCTGGGTGAGGGCGCGCGCCACGATCTCGCCGGTGGGGGCGACGATGGTGGAGCCCGCGATCAGCTCGTGCCCGTCCTCCGACCCGCCCTTGGCGACCCC
>CAYSVD010000123.1:0-6491 GCA_964434395.1 uncultured Pseudohongiella sp. | reverse complement strand
CCCTTCGAGTACGCGCCGCGCGCGGCGGACGGCGCCGGTCTGGAGGAGCTGATCGAATCCGCCCGGCGCGTCGAGGAGGGCGTTCCCCTCGATCCGGAGCGGGACCGGGCGCTGTTGCGCGGCTGCGCCGTCGGCGGCGCGCGGCCCAAGGCCCTGATCGGGGGCCGGGACGGGAAATACGTCGCCAAGTTCCCGGCGAGCGCCGATCCGCACAGCGTGATCAAGGCCGAATTCGTCGCCATGCGGCTGGCGCGCCTCGCCGGGCTGGACGCCGCGCCGGTGGAACTGGTCCGGGCGGCGGACCGGGACGTGCTGCTGGTCGAGCGTTTCGATCGCGAGCGGAGGGACGGGGGCTGGACGCGCCGGGCCATGGTCTCGGCGCTCACGCTGTTCGCGCTGGACGAGATGGCGGCCCGTCACGCCAGTTACGAGACCCTGGCCCGGATCATCCGCCACCGCTTCAGCGCCCCGAAGGACACGTTGCGGGAGCTGTTCGGCCGCCTCGTCTTCAACGTCCTGTGCGGCAACACCGACGACCACGCCCGCAACCACGCCGCCTTCTGGGACGGCCGGGAGCTCTCCCTGACTCCCGCCTACGACGTCTGTCCGCAGCCGCGCATCGGCGGCGAGGCGTCCCAGGCCATGCGCATCGCGGGCGGCGACGCCCGCAGCCGGCTCGCGACCTGCATCGAGGCGGCCGGGCACTTCCTGCTCTCGCCGGAGGAGGCCCGGGACATTTGCGCCCGCCTGACGGCGGTCGTCGAGGAGCGTTTCGACGAGGTCTGCGGGGAGGCCGGGCTCGGCGCGGCGGAGAGGAGCCTGCTGCGGGAAAGGGCGTTCCTGAAGCCTTGGTCCCTCGAGCTCTGAGGGACCGGGAGCCCGGACCCGTTCGCGGCCGGCCGGGCGGTTCCGTCCGCTCGGAACCGGACGGCTCCGCTCCCCCGCGGCACGGCCCGCCTAGTCTTGGACTTCGCCGCGGCCCTGCCGTATTCTTCCCGGCCCCGATCATCGCCGGCGACCGAACCGGCGGGAGAGCGACCCATGATGCGAGCGCTGTTGCTTTTCTGCGTTTTCGCCCCCCTGTCCGCCCTGGCGGACGACCACGACCGCTTCGTCCGCGAGGACGTGTTCGAGCTGGAGTCCGCCGCCGACCCGCAGATCTCCCCGGACGGCTCGCGGGTGGCCTACGTGCGCCGCTCCGCCGACATCATGACCGACCGCGTCCGCTCCAACATCTGGATCGTGGACGCCGACGGCGGCGGCCACCGGCCCCTGCTGTCCGGCGCCGACTCCTACACCAGCCCGCGCTGGTCGCCGGACGGCGGCCGGCTCGCCTACGTCTCCAGCGCGGAGGGCCGGGGGCCCGAACTGTACGCGCGCTGGATGGACACGGGCCAGACCGCGCTGCTCAGCAACCTCGCCGAGGCGCCGGGCGCCATCGCCTGGTCCCCCGACGGCGAGTGGATCGCCTTCAGCGCCCTGGTCAAGGCTGCGCCCGAGCCGATGGTCAAGCCGCTGGCCAAGCCGGAGGGCGCCGAGTGGGCCCCGCCGGTCGCGGTGATCGAGGAGCTGGCCTACCGCGCCGACGGCCGGGGCTACCTGGACGCCGGCTACGTCCACGTGTTCGCGATCCCGGCCGAGGGCGGCACGCCGCGCCGGCTCACCTCGGGCGACTACCACCACGGCGGCGCCTTGGCCTGGTCCCCCGACGGCCGCAGCATCGTGTTCTCCGCCAACCGCAACGAGGACTGGCGGCTGCGGCGGCGCGACACCGACCTGTGGTCGGTGGACGCGCGGTCCGGCGCGATGCGCCGGCTGACGACCCGGGACGGCCCGGACTTCGCCCCGGCCTTCTCCCCCGACGGCTCGCGGCTGGCCTACCTCGGCTACGACGACCGCAGGATGGGCTACCACAACACCCAAGCGCACGTGATGGACCTGGACAGCGGCGCGGTCAGCGTGCCGAGCGCGGGCCTCGACCGCTCGATCGGCGCGGTGGACTGGGCCGGCGGCCGGCTGATCGTCTCCTACGACGACTTCGGCGCGCGCCGGCTGGCGTCCCTGGGCCTGGAGGGCGACCTGCGCGCGCTGGCCGACGACGTGGGCGGCACGGACCTCAGCCGCCCCTACACCAGCGGCGGCTGGTCGGTCGCGGCCGACGGCGGCTACGCCTACACCGCCTCGACGGCCCACCGCCCGGCGGACGTGGCCGTCGGCCGGGCGGGCGCCAACGCCCGGCTCACCCGGCTGAACGAGGACCTGCTGGGACACAAGCGGCTGGGCGACGTGGAGGAGATCCGCTGGCGCTCGTCGGCGGGCGACCACGACGTGCAGGGCTGGCTGGTGACCCCGCCGGACTTCGATCCCGGCGCGCGCCACCCGCTGGTGCTGGAGATCCACGGCGGGCCCTTCGCCGCCTACGGGCCGTACTTCTCCACCGAGGCGCAGCTGTACGCCGCCGCCGGCTACGCGGTGCTGTACGCCAACCCGCGGGGCTCCACCGGCTACGGCTACGACTTCGCCAACGAGATCCACCGCAACTACCCCGGCCAGGACTACGACGACCTGATGTCGGGGGTGGACGCGGTCGTCGCCCGCGGCTTCATCGACCCGGAGCAACTGTTCGTGACCGGCGGCTCCGGCGGCGGGGTGCTCTCGTCCTGGATCATCGGCAACACCGACCGCTTCGCCGCCGCGGTGGTGGCCAAGCCGGTGATCAACTGGGTCAGCCACGCGCTGTACAGCGACATTCCCGAGACGGTGGCCCGCTACTGGTTCGAGCGCCCGCCATGGGAGGATCCCCAGGGCTACTGGGAGCGCTCGCCGCTGTCCCTGGTCGGCAACGTCTCCACGCCGACCATGCTGCTGACCGGCGTGGAGGACCACCGCACGCCCATGGCCGAGTCGGAGCAGTACTATCAGGCGCTCAAGCTGCGGGAGGTGGATGCGGCGCTGGTGCGGGTGCCGGAGGCCGCCCACAGCATCGCGGCGCGGCCGTCCCACCAGATCGCCAAGGTGGACCACATCTTGGCCTGGTTCGACAGGTACCGGACCGGCCGGTGAGACCAGCGAGATCCGGCGCGGGCCGGACGCGGCCGGACGACAGAAGGAGGAAAAACCCATGAGCAAAGCATTCCGACTCGCGCTGGCCGCGCTGGCGGCCCTGTCGCCGGCGGCCGCCAGCGCGGACACGCTGATCCACGCCGGACGCCTGATCGACGGCCTGGGGGACGGGAGCGAGGCCCGGCGCACCGTCCGCGTCGTGGACGGCCGCATCGCGTCGGTGGAGGCGGGCTTCGTCCGGCCGGGGCCCGGCGACGTCCTGATCGACCTGTCCGACGCCACCGTGCTGCCCGGACTGATGGACATGCACGTGCACATCACCAGCGAGTACTCGCAAAACAGCAACCTGAACCGGTACACGCTGGACGCCGCGGACCACGCCATCAACGGGGTGATGTACGCGAAACGGACCCTGGAGGCCGGCTTCACCGTCGTGCGGAACCTGGGGGGCGACTTCAACGCCAGCGTGGCGTTGCGCGACGCCGTCAACGCCGGCAAGGTGCCGGGCCCGCGCATCTACACCTCGGCGAAAAGCTTGGCCTCCACCGGCGGCCACGCCGACCCGACCAACGGCTGGGCCGATCACCTGGGCGGCGATCCCACGGCCCGCGACGGGGTGGTCAACGGCGCGGCGGACGCACGCAAGGCGGTGCGCCAGCGCTACAAGGACGGGGCGGACTGGATCAAGATCACCGCCACCGGCGGGGTGCTCAGCGTCGCCGCCAGCGGCCAGAACCCGCAGTTCACCGACGAGGAGCTCGCGGCCATCGTCGGCATCGCCGCCGACTACGGCATGCGGGTGGCGGCCCACGCCCACGGCGCCGAGGGCATGCGGCGCGCGGTGCTGGCCGGCGTGGCCTCGATCGAGCACGGCACCTACATGACCGAGGAGGTCATGGACCTGATGATCGAGCGCGGCGTCCGGTACGTGCCGACCATCCTGGCCGGCGACTGGGTGGCGGAGAAGGCGGAGGTCGACGGCTTCTTCCCCGAGCTGGTGCGGCCGAAGGCGGCCGCCATCGGGCCGCTGATCGGCGACACCTTCGCCCGCGCCTACGCCCGCGGCGTGCCGATCGTGTTCGGCACCGACTCCGGCGTGTCCGCCCACGGCGACAACGCCCGAGAGTTCGCGCTGATGGTGGCGGGCGGCATGCCGGAGATGGAGGCGATCCGGTCCGCCACCAGCGCGGCGGCGGAGTTCCTGGGCATCGCCGGCGAGCGCGGCGCCCTCGCCCCGGGACTCGCGGCCGACATCATCGCGGTGGCGGGGAACCCGCTGGAGGACATCCGGGCGCTGGAGCGGGTGACCTTCGTGATGAAGGACGGGACGGTCTACAAGGGAGGAGCCGCGGACTGACCCGTGGGAGCGCTGGCGCAACAAATCGAAGGTGTGTAGGTGGTCTGCGGGGCCAAGCATCAGAGTTGGCCGATCCCTTATTGGCGGCCGCCTACACTGTTGGTCGACAATAAAACAATGAGATGACAAAACCTTCCAGTCCAAGTTGTCCCGAGTGCGAAGGACCGATGGTGGAGAGGCAAAATCGCTGGTCGGGGGAGCGGTTTTGGGGTTGTCCCCAGTATCCCAAATGCCAAGGGACGCGATCAATGGACAGCCCCGCTTCCGCGGACAACCGTGACCGTCGAAGAGACCTTCCTGTTGTTTGGAGCGACCGATCTCGACGTCGATTCTATGTCTCGGAATATCGCACTGTGGGTTCGCTTCCCGGAATAATCGCAAACACACCGGCGGCTGGCAGAGCGGTGCCGGTCGAACTGGTGAAATTGCTCAGCCAGCGCCAGATTCTTCTCCGGCGTCGGGACAAGACAAGCAGCACCGAAGAAAGCGTGCGGTTTGTATGCTCCGTACTGACGAAAACGCTACAGCGCGGACATGTGCCGTTGCCAACGCTGGGCATAGAGTGCGCGGCACTCGAAGAGCATGGCCTACTAGAGTTATCCGATGATTTATCCGAGAGAGGCGTGGAGATGGGCTGGGTGCTGAATCATCGCGGACAGCAGAAACTAAACCTTCAGGGGATGATACCAATCTTGGCTGAGCGGAATCCGTTTGTGATGGATTCAGAGTTTAAGCATGAGGCTGGCGGGAACATGCCTCTTTTTGATAGCCGTGCGGAAGAGCGCTTCATAAGTCACTGGGTCCCCAATGCACTTGGAGAGTCAGCCGCTCATTGGTTTACTCCACAGGCATCCCTAGACCATTTGGCGGCAAGGGACGGGGCGGATCTTGATAGTGACCGACGTGTCGATTTCTTGTTTTATTTCCCAGGCGACAGACCGCTCGTAATCGAAATCGATGGGGATGAACATGAAGCGGCTCAGCATGTGGACGAGGCGCGTGACGCGCAGCTGAACGAGGCGGGAATTCGGGTGTTTCGCGTTCCGAATGAAGAGGTGTGGGAAGGAGATGGCCCGGGTCTTGCGGAGATACAGGCTGTATGTTCAAAAATTTTGGGATCTCAGTCGTCCGCTGGTGACGACTTGATCACCATTGCTCGCGTTGCCCGGGATTGCTCCTTTGCAACTTCGGTGCAATTTGCGATCGTCAAGGCGCTCCAAAATGGATGGGTTCTCCCCGACACGGACTGGGTTATCAAGCTAGAAGGAGCCGGGAAGACCGCTGTTCACGGCATCGTCGATATCCTCCGCATGTTCGAAAGCGCAGACATGCTCTACGGCGGTGTAACAACGCCTTGTCAATGTACGATTCACTCGGACGATGATTCGCCGTTCTCATGGAGTCGAAATGGAGAAGCGGTCAGAGATGTCATGGGGAAAAGCTCGGACAAGTATGATTTGCACATCCAAGTGGAAAGCGGGGCCAGCCCCTTTCATGCCGCGTCCGGGGATGATGCGCCCGATGTCATCATTCGCCCCGCCTACCTGCCCGTACGGTTCGCAAGTCCGCATGAGATGGACTTTCCTCGTCGGTCAATCCAAGCATCTGCATATAAGGTTGCCCAGCAGGGATTGCGCTTTTTCTTGCAGAGCATATTCAGAAAGTGCGACTTTCGTTCCATGCAGGGGGAAGCCGTGCATAACACGCTGTGCCACAATGACTGCGTGGTTCTGTTGCCAACAGGCGCGGGGAAAAGCATCATTTATCAGCTTGCGGGATTGTTGCAACCAGGCATCACGCTTGTGATAGATCCACTAGTTTCTTTGATCGAAGATCAGGTTGAAGGGCTCGCTAGGTACGGAATCGATCACGTCGCCCCCATATCCAGTCAAGATTCAGTGCGGGGATCGCAGCAGGAGTTGCTTAGGCGTGTTGAACGCGGCGAGTATTATTTTATTCTTGTTTCACCGGAACGGTTGCAGATCCCTGGATTTCGGGATGCGCTCCAGGCATTGGCGCGCAAAACCTTTGTCAACTTGGCGGTGATTGACGAAGCGCACTGCGTATCGGA
>CAYSVD010000122.1:0-2482 GCA_964434395.1 uncultured Pseudohongiella sp. | reverse complement strand
GCCGCCACCTTGGCCCGGTACGTCCCGGGTTCCGGGTCGCGGACGACGATCCACTCCACGTTGTCGATGCGCGACGTCGACGCGTGCTCGCCGCATTGCGCGCCGCCGCAGTCCCCGCCGCGGTCCAGCCAAAGGTCGAGGTCGTTCAGGACGGAGTCCGCGATCGCCTCGGCCGGCGGTTCGTCCCACGTCATGACCAGGTCGAGCCGGCTCGCGCCGACCGGAACGTCGATGTCGACCCAGGCGTATTCGCGGTCCTCGGGCTCGACCGTGGCGCTTCCGCTCCGCCAGCCGTCCGGCCGGTCGCGCTCCAGGATCGCCGTGCGGGCGGAAACCTTGCCCAGCCCGTAGATCGCCTGGAGCGTCCCGGGGCCATCGCCGTTGTCCGCCGGGAAGGCGTCCCCGTCGTCGAGCCACGCGTCCGGACGGATCGCGCTCGCCATCAGCCGGGCGCGCGCCAGGGCGGGCCGGCCCCTGTGCTCCGGCGCGGCGTCCATCAACAGCGCCGCCACGCCCGACACGGCGGGCGCGGCCATGGACGTGCCGTTGAACCGGTCGTAGCCGCCCGGACTGCCGTCGCCGCGCGCCGAGTGCACGTGCACCCCGGTGCCCGACACCTGCGGCGCCAGGCGTCCGTCCGCGGTCGGCCCCACGCTGGTGAAGGTCGCGTGGCCCCCGGTGTCGTGCACCGCCGCCACCGACAGCGAGTTCTTGGCCGCCCCGTAGTTCGAAAACCCGCTTTCCGCCGCGTTTCCCTGCGCGACGACATAGAGCTGCCCGTGGCCCCACACCGTGGCGTCCAGCTTCCTCTCCCCCGCGGTCCGGGCGGCGAACGACCTCGAGGAGTCGCCTAGGCTCATGTTGACGAGGAGCGGCTTCGCGGCGGCGCCCCCACAGTCCGACACCCGCGCGAGGTAGTCCATGCCGCGGCGAATCGTGTCGTCCGTCCCGCCGCCGAAGCGGTTCAGGGCCTTGGCGAACCGGATGTGCCTCACTCCGGGCGCCATGCCCGCGAAGCTCGGGTCATCCGCGCCGTTACCGGCGAGGGTGCCCGTCACGTGCGTGCCGTGGCCGTACCGGTCGACCCAGAGGTCCTCCCGCTCGGCCAGTTCCTCCTCCCGGCCGGGGTCTTCGACCAGCAGCCACGGAAAGACCGCGCCGCAGACGCTGTCGCGCCCGGTGCGGATGTCCGGATGGTTGAGGTTGAGCCCCGTGTCCATGACGCCGACCGGCACGGACGCGCCGCCGCTGCCGGAGAAGACTCCCCGAACCCCGTCCCACACCCGTATCGCGTCGGCACCCATCGCGGGCACGGCCGTGTCGTTCAGCGCGGTCACCTCGCCTACCGGCTCGACCGCCGCAACGAAATCCAGTTCCGCGAGAAGCCGGGCCGCTTCGCGGGTGGCGGTTGCCGTGTAAGCGCGGGTGTCGGCGTCGTACGCGCCGACCGTCGCGCCAAGCGCCTCCATACGCCGTCGCCACCCGCCGTCGCCGTCTCCCTCCATCAGCGTGACGAACACGGGCAGAGGCCCGCCGTCCGCCTCCGCGCCGCCTTCGACGCCGAAGCCGCGCAGCTTGACCGACGGCGGGACGGCTCCGATGCCGGTCACGTCGGGCAGCGCGGCGATCTTCCGGAGCACCTCGATGTCTCCCGGCAGCCGCGCGCGGATCAGGCGGCCGGACGATCCGACGACCCTCGCCCCCGCATCGGCAAGCGACCGTTCGAGCGATGCCCGGGCCGCGGCCGACGCCAGTTCGACGTAGCCGAACGTCCATGGGCGGCCAGCAGCCGCCGCCAGGGCCGCGAGTCGCTGCGGCGCTTCCGCCACGCGGAGCCAGTCCGGCCCGGCAGTCCGGTTGTCGGCACCGGGTGCGAACGTGCCGCCTTCGACCATCCGCCCGCGATGTCGGACGACCGAGTACCCCTCCGGCAGCGCCGCCGCGGCGTCGGCAGACGGAACCGGGGGGTCGCCGCGCGCCATGTCGCCGGTCGGCACCGCGGCTTCTCCGTCCGTCGCGTCGACCGCGGGAGCGGGGAGCTGTTCGGATCGTTCGCCCGCTGGTGCCTGGGGGCCGGTCGGGCTGCCGCCTTCCGATAGCCAGACGACCGTGGCCAACCCAGCGAACGCGACAGCCGCGATCCCCGCTGCGGGTCGGCGCGATCCCGATATCACCCGTGCCGACTTGCCGGGGGGCATCAGGTATCTATCCTCGGCACGGCAGGGAATCGAGATCCGACGACCTCTCGCCGGGCCGCCGCCAGAGCGTCGGCGCGATCGCACGTTGGTGTCGCGTCACCGCCCCCCTGCCAGACCGTTCTTCGCAACAATTGGCGCTAGTCCGACGGTTCGGGTTCGACATCTTCGATGGTCCAGCTGTCGTCGGCATTGCTCTCGGCAACAAGCGTGATCCGAACCCCGTTGATCGTTGTATTCCTATGGGACAGCCGGTTGCCGTTGCAGCTGACGAATCCGCCGGCCCG
>CAYSVD010000121.1:0-4116 GCA_964434395.1 uncultured Pseudohongiella sp. | reverse complement strand
GTCTATAATCGCTCCGCGCGCGGGCGCGCGCTCCCGGGAACCGGCGGCCTGGCGGAGGCGGAGGCATGAACGAGGCGGCGCGGGCGGACCTGGCCGAGCTCAGGGAGCGGGTCGATGCGGCGGACGCGCGGCTGGTCCGGTTGCTGGCCGAGCGCTTCGCGCTGACCCACCGCATCGGCCTGCTCAAGGCCGGCGAGCGGCTCCCGCCGCTGGACGCGCGCCGCGAGGAGGAGAAGCTGGCGGCCCTGAAGGCGCTCGGCGAGGAGCGCGGACTGAGCCCGGAACTGGTCGCCGACCTGTTCGGCAGGATCATGCGGGAGGTGGTGGGCAACCACGAGCGGCTGCGCTGATGCGGCCGGGTCCGTCTTCGCGGGCGGTTCGCGGCGGCGGTACGCGGCGGTATGCGGTTGTTGCGGTATGCGGTTTGCCCGGCGCCCGCGCCTTGCGCTACAATGCGCCGCCTCGGCGGGGCGCCCATCGGAGGCACCGACATGAAAACCGGCGTTCACCCGGACTACGGGCCGACCAAGGCCACCTGCAGCTGCGGCAACGTGATCCGGACCCGCTCGACCCTGGGCAAGGACATCCTGATCGAGGTGTGCTCCCGGTGCCACCCCTTCTACACCGGCAAGCAGAAGATCCTCGACAGCGGCGGCCGGGTGGACCGGTTCAAGCGGCGCTTCGGCCGGCGCGGCGGCTAGCCGCCGGCCCCCTCAGAACAGGGTCTCGGTGGAGACCTCGTCCGGCTCCTCCGCATCCGGCTCCGCGCCCGGCGGTTGCCCCTCCGGCGGGGCGGGCGCGTTTTCCGCGCGGAAGTACTCGAAGCCCGAATCCGGATCGCCCGGCGTCGCCGGCTCGCCGGTGGTCCTGTCGATGAGGCGGTCGACGATGCCGTCGGGACGGGCCATGACGCTCTCCGGCCGGCCCGCGAGCGCCTCGCGCATGAAGTCGATCCAGATCGGCACCGCGACGGTGGCGCCCTGCTCGCGCTCCCCGAGATCCTCGGGCCGGTCGAAGCCCACGAACACGGTGGTGACGATGTCGCGGTTGAATCCGGAGAACCACAGCTCGCGCGGGCCGTTGGTGGTGCCGGTCTTGCCCCTGAGGTCGGTGCGCCGGAGCTCCCGCCACACCCGGTTGCCGCTGCCCTCGGTGATGACCGACTCCAGCATGGAGCCCAGGATGTAGGCCACCCGCGGCTCGATGACCCGCGGAGCGGGCCGGCCCGCCGCCCCCGGCTCGCCGTGGCCGGCGTCGCAGCGCTCGCACACCGCCGCTGGCTCGGCGCGATGCAGCGTCCCGTCGGCCGGGTTGCTGATCTCCCGGATGTACCAGGGGTCCACCTTGTAGCCGCCGTTGGCGATCACGGCGTAGGCCGCGGCCAGCTCCAGCGGCCGCACGTCCCGGCTGCCCAGCGCCACCGTAAGGTCGACCCGGGGGAATTCGCCGGTCCGGAAGCCGAACTTCGCCGCGAAGGGCAGCACCGTGCCGGAGCCCAGCTCGTCGTACAGGCGCACGGTGGGCACGTTGCGCGACTCCTTCAGGGCGCGGCGCAGGGTGACCGGCCCCAGGAAGTCGTTCTCGTAGTTGCCGGGGCGGTAGTCGCCGCGGGTGATGGGGGCGTCGTTGATGATGTCGGCGGCGGTCCAGCCCTGCTCCAGCGCGCTGCCGTACACGAAGGGCTTGAAGCCGGAGCCGGGCGGCCGCGGCGTCAGGACGCGGTTGACCTGGCTGCGGCGGAAGTCGTAGCCGCCCACCAGCGCGAGGATCCCGCCGTCCGACGGCGACAGGGAGACCAGCGCCCCCTGGATGTCCGGCACCTGGCCGAGCTCCCAGCCGTCGCCGGTCCGCCTGACCCGAACCAGATCCCCGACGGCGACCGCGTCCGATGCGGTCCGCGGCGGCGGCCAGGCCTCGTCGCGGTTGCGGAAGGCGCGGGCCCACGCGATGCCCTCCCACGGCACGCGGACCGTCTCGCCGTCTTTCAGCAGGGCGTCGAAGGAGCGCTCGCGGACCTCCGTGACGATGGCGGGCAGCTGGTTGCCGTAGACGGGCGCCGGCGCCAGGCGCTCGAGCCAGCCCCCGACCGGATCCTCCGGCTCGGGCGGGTGGCGGGCGGCGGGGCCGCGGTAGCCGTGCCGCCGGTCGTAGTGGTCCTCCAGCCCGGCGACGAGGGCGCGGTTGGCGGCCAGCTGCAGGTCGCCGTCGATGCTGGTGACGACCTCGTACCCCCGGGAGTAGGCGGCCTCGCCGACCTCGTCGTACAGTTGCCGCCGCACCATCTCGGCCACGTACGGCGCCGGCACCTCGATGTTCCGGTTGCGCCGGCGCGCCGTGACCGGCGCGGCGTTGGCCGCCTCGTACTCGGACCGGCTGATCATGTCCTCGTTCAGCATGTTGCGCAGCCGGGTCTCCCGGCGCCGCACCGCCCGCCGCGGGTCGCTGAGCGGGTTGCACACGGACGGACAGGGCAGCAGGGAGATCATCATCGCCGATTCGGCCAGCGTCAGCTCGCCGACCTCCTTGCCGTAGTACACGAAGGCGGCCGCGCCGATGCCGTCGGCGCCCGCGCCGAAGTAGATGGTGTTCAGGTACAGGGTGAGGATCTCCTCCCGGGTCAGCTCGCGCTGGATGCGCAGGGCGAAGGGGATCTCCTTCAGCTTGCGCAGGTAGATGTTGTCGCTGTCGAAGGAGAGGTTGTTGGCCAGCTGCATGGTGATGGTGCTGCCGCCGCCCAGGGCGTTGCCCGTGACGAAGCCGTAGAATCCGCGCAGCAGGCTCTGGACGTCGACGCCGGGGTGCGAGTAGAAGCGCGCGTCCTCCGTGGCGATCAGCGCGTCGAGCAGCACCGCCGGAATGTCCTCGAACGCCACCGGGTCGCGGCGGTTGCCGATCTCGTCGATCAGGCGGCCGTCGGCGGTGTAGACGCGCAGCGGGGTCTCCAGCCGCACGTCCCGGTAGGTCTCGGCGGAGGGCAGCAGCGGCGCCAGGTACAGGTAGGCGGCGGCCGCCGTCATGACCGTCCCCGCCGCCGCGGCGCCGGCCAGCAGGCCCAGCCATCTGCCGATCGCTCTGCGCATTCCCCGCACCCGTCGCCCCCGGGCGCCGCGCCGTCCGGCGGCTCAAGGCGGCGCCCCGCGGGCCATTATACACCCGCGCGGCGGGCCGCCTTGCCGGCTCCGACGGCGCGTCGGGTAGAATCGGAGGCATCCAAGGAGCTCGGCGGACGGACATGGCGCGGGTCGGCAAGGTGTTTCTGGTGGGCCCCATGGGAGCGGGCAAGACCACCATCGGCCGCATCCTGGCGGAGCAGCTGGGGCTGGACTTTTACGACTCGGACCGGCAGATCGAGGCCTCGACCGGCGCCGACATCCCGTGGATCTTCGACGTCGAGGGCGAGGCGGGCTTCCGGGCGCGGGAGGCCCGCATGCTCGACGAGCTGACCAGGAAGCGGAACATCGTGCTGGCCACCGGCGGCGGGGCGGTGCTGTCGGAGAAGAACCGCAAGCGCCTGCGCAAGCGGGGGGTGGTGGTGTACCTGCGGGCCACGGCGGAACAGCTGACGGAGCGGACCGCGAAGGACCAGAGCCGGCCGCTGCTCAGGACCGCCGATCCCGAGGCGAGGATCCGCGAGTTGCTGGCGGAGCGCGACCCGCTGTACCGGGACGTGGCCGACCTGGTGGTGGATGCCAGCCGCCGCAACCCGCGCAACGTGAGCCGGGACATCGCCCGGTCGCTGGACCAGCTGGCCCCGGTCGCCGGGCGGCGGGCGGAACGGGACTGAGGGGGCCTCCATGCGGACCGTCACGGTGGGCCTCGGCGAGCGCGGCTACCCCATCCTGATCGGCGAGGGGCTGCTGGAGCGGGGGGACCGGCTCGCCCCCCACCTGGGCGCGGGCCGGGTCGTCCTGATCACCAGCGAGACGGTCGCGCCCCTGTACGGCCCGGCGGCGCGGGCCCTGTTCGGCGACCGCCTGGCCGGCGAGATCGTGCTGCCCGACGGGGAGGAGCGCAAGAGCCTCGCGACCCTCGGCCGCATCTACGACGAGCTGATGGCCCTGCGGGCGGACCGCCGGACCGCGCTGGCGGCGCTGGGCGGCGGGGTGGTGGGGGACC
>CAYSVD010000120.1:0-3031 GCA_964434395.1 uncultured Pseudohongiella sp. | reverse complement strand
ATTCCGGGGAGGCCGCGCTGAATATCAGCCCCCCTTCGGTCAATCAAGACTTGCGGAACCTCCCATCAAGTCCCTTCAGCACATTGCGGAACGCCATTTTACAGGAGTTTCCGCCCGTCACGGTCGACATTTCGGCACTCGATCAGAGCCTCCCCACAAAACCGGTCGGCTTGTCTCCCATCGCCGCGGTTTGAACTTTCCGGCCCCGCCGTGTTTGAATCCCCGGCCCCGGCGAAGCGGCGAACCTCCATGAAGGCGATCGTCTGCAGAACCCTCGGCCCGCCCGAGAACCTGGCCATCGAGGAGCTGCCCGACCCCGCGGCCGGCGACGGCGAGGCGGTGGTGGCGGTGCGCGCCGCGGCGCTGAATTTCCCCGACGGCCTGCAGATCCGCGGCGAGTACCAGTTCCAGCCGCCCCTGCCCTTCGTCCCCGGCTCGGAGGTCGCCGGCGTGGTCGAGTCCGTCGGCCCCGGGCTCGAGGGCTTCGCGCCGGGCGACCGGGTCATGGGGATTCCCGGCATCGGCGGCCTGGCCGAGCGGGTGGCGGTCCGGGGCGAGGCCCTGCGCCGGATCCCCGACGGCATGGACTTCCACGCCGCCGCCGGCTTCCCCATGGTCTACACCACCGCCTGGCACGCGCTGAAGCAGCGCGCCCGGCTCGCCCCCGACGAGACCCTGCTGGTGCTGGGCGCGGCCGGCGGCGTCGGCTCGGCGGCCGCGGAGCTGGGCCGGCTGGCCGGGGCGCGGGTGATCGCCGCGGCCGGCTCCCGGGCCAAGCTGGACTTCGCGCGGCGCTGCGAGCCGGACGAGCTACTCGACTACGGCGACGGGGAGCTGAAGGAGAAGGTCAAGGCGCTGACCGGCGGCCGCGGCGCCGACGTGATCTTCGACCCCGTCGGCGGCGACCTGTTCGACCAGTGCTGCCGCTGCATCGCCTGGAACGGCCGCCTGCTGGTGGTCGGCTTCGCTGGCGGCCGGATCCCCGCGTTCCGGACCAATCTGGCGTTGCTGAAGGGCTCCTCCGTCGTCGGCGTGTTCCTGGGACGGTTCCGCCGGGAGGAGCCCGAGGAGTACGAGCGCAACCTCGACGAGCTGCTGGCCATGTACGGGCGGGGCGAACTGCGCCCGCCGGCGGGCGCGCGGTTCCCCATGGAGGACTACGCCGCCGCGTTCAACGCCTTCACCGAGCGCCGCGCCATGGGCAAGATCACGCTCGAGATCGGGCCCGGGCCGTGACGGCCGCGCCCGGCGACGAGGAGATCCGCGCGGAGCTGGCGAAGCTGAAGGACATCGTCGCCGAGCGCACGGCGCCGGGCGGGCCGGACGCCGTCCATGCCGAGCGCATCGGCGGCGTCGAGTTGCGGGTCTTCAGCGGGGCGCCCGCCAACCTGGGACGGCTTTACCAACTGGGCCTCGAGACGCCGGACCGCGACTTCCTGGTCTACCGGGACGAGCGCTACAGCTTCGCCCGGACGCTGGAGCTGAGCCGCCGGCTCGGCCGGACGCTGCTCCGGGACTACGGCGTCCGGCCGGGCGACCGGGTCGCGATCTGCGCGCGCAACTGCCCCGAGTGGTGCCTGGCCTGGATGGCGGCGACGCTGACGGGCGCCGTCGCGGTGCCCCTGAACGCGTGGTGGCAAGGGCCGGAGCTGGAGCACGGCCTGCGCGACAGCGGCAGCTCGCTGGTGTTCGCCGACCGGGAGCGGCTGGACCGGATGCTGCCCTTCATCCGCTCGCGGGGGCTGGACGCGGTCCTGCTCCGGCCCGGCGGGGACGGCCCGTCCTTCCCGGAGCTGCGCGGCCTGCTGGCCGGCGCGGCGCCGCTGTCCGACGGGGAGGTCGAGGAGTTGGGGGTGACGCCCGAGCACGACGCCTCCATCATGTACACCTCCGGCTCCACCGGCGAGGCCAAGGGTGTGCTGTCGACCCACCGCGCCGTCATCAACGCGCTCTACACGTGGAAGTTCGTCCGGGACGTCGCCGAGATCCTGCGCCCGGAGCTGGCGGAGCCCGAGCCGGAGTTCCCGCCGGCGCTGCTGGCCAACGTCCCGCTGTTCCATGTCACCGGCAGCCACGCCCAGTTCCTGGCCAGCTTCGTCTGGCGGCGCAAGTTCGTGATGATGCGCCGGTGGGACGCGGACCGGGCCCTCGAGCTGATCGAGGCGGAGCGCATCTCGATCTTCCACGGAGTGCCCACCATGACCTGGGACCTGATGCAGTCGGAGCGCTTCGACCGGACCGACCTGCGCAGCCTGCGCGGCGTGCAGAGCGGCGGCGCGCCCCGCCCGCCCGAGCATCTGGCCATGATGCTCGAGCGCTTCCCGGAGAAGGCCGCGCCCGGGCTCGGCTACGGCCTGACCGAGACCAACGCCATCGGCGCGCTCATCTCGGGCCCCTTCTACGCCGCCCGCCCCGCGAGCACCGGCCGCCCGACCCCGCCGGTGACCGACCTGAAGATCGTGGACGGCGCCGGCCGCGCCCTGGCGGCCGGCGGGACCGGGGAGATCTGCATCAAGGGGCCCACCGTCATGAAGGGCTACTGGAGGCGGCCGCGGGAGACCGCCGAGGTCCTTGAGGACGGTTGGCTGCGCACCGGCGACATCGGCCGGCTGGACGATCTGGGCTTCCTGTTCATCCTGGACCGGGCCAAGGACATCGTGCTGCGCGGCGGCGAGAACATCAGCTGCACCGAGGTCGAGTACGCCATCCACGAGCATCCGGCGGTGAGCGAGGCCTCGGTGTACGGCCTGCCCGACCCGCGGCTGGGGGAGGTGCCCGCCGCCACCGTGGCGCTCGGGGCCGGCCGGTCCCTCGACCGGCGGGGCCTGGAGGCCTTCCTGGCCCCGCGGATCGCGGCCTTCAAGCTCCCGGCCCGGGTCCATTTCCAGCGCGGCCCCCTGCCCCGCACCGCCTCCGGCAAGATCGCCCGGCGGACCCTGCGCCGGCAGGCCGTCGGACGCCTGGAGGCGGCCGGCGAAAGCTGACCGCTCCGGACACCCGGACCGCCCCCAACACCCGGACCGCCCCGGAC
>CAYSVD010000119.1:0-27217 GCA_964434395.1 uncultured Pseudohongiella sp. | reverse complement strand
CTGGTGATCGGCGGCGGCGTGGTGGGGCTCAACGCCGCGCGCGCCGCCATGGGCATGGGGGCCGTGGTCGCCATCGCCGACCGCTCTTTGCGCCGCCTGCGGGAGATCGACGAGCTGTACGGCGGGCGGTTGCTCACGCTGTATTCCACGCCGGTCGACATCGAAAGGCGGCTGCCCGCGACGGACGTCGTCATCGGCGCGGCGCTGGTGCCGGGAGCCGCAGCGCCGAAGCTTGTCACCCGCGCCATGCTGAAGAGCATGCGGCCGGGCTCGGTGCTGGTGGACGTTGCCATCGACCAGGGTGGTTGCTTCGAGACCAGTCGGCCCACCACCCACGAAGACCCGACCTACATGGTCGACGGCATCGTGCATTACTGCGTGGCGAACATGCCCGGCGGGGTGCCCCGCACCTCCACCCAGGCCTTGACCAACGCCACCATGCCTTTCGTGAGCGCGCTGGCGGACAAGGGCGTCCGCCGGGCGCTGGCGGAGGATCCCCACCTGCTGAACGGACTGAACGTGCACCGGGGCAAGGTGACCAACGCGGCGGTGGCGCAGGCGCAAGGGTGTGAATTCACCGAAGCGGCGGCGGCGCTGGCTGGCGCCGATTGAGGGTCCGCGTCGTGGGCGGCGTCGCCTTCACCAGCGCATCGCCGCTTCCGTTCTCCCGTGCCGGATCCTTCGTCGTCACTCGGAGATGCCGCCGCAGATGCTTTCCCGTTCGCGGAAAGCGGAGGGGCTTGCGTATCAAAAGAAGCGAAACAGCAAAATCTCCGCTTAATCAACAACAAAGCGGGGGGCGGGCGGAAACAGCGGGTTTTCTCCATGCAAGCCCCACTTATTTGAAGTTTGCGTTTTCGGCGAAGATTCCCCTTGATTCGGCGGTCACTCCGGATGTCTGAACAGCAAATGAGGATTTGCATCGATGGCAGGCACTGAAGTCAGAGAAGACATCGTCCAGCTGCATGTCGCGGCGTACGATGCCCCTCCGGATGCCGCCTTGATGGAGGATCTGGAGGCGATCGTCGACGGCGGAGGCGGTCTGCTTGACGTGGCCGCCGCCCTGACCACCGGCGGCCGCTGGGAGGAGCGGTATCCGGCATCACGGACGGTTGGCGAGTTCGCGGATGAATGGCTGGGGAGCCTGCTTTCCGATGCCGATGCGGCATTGATGGCGCTCGCCCGGGATGCCGTGATCGGCCACATCGCCGCCGGCGGCGGTTTTGCCGGTCTGGTGCTGGCCGCGCAGGGCTTTTTAAGCAGTCCTGAAGCGCCGGCGAGATTCGTCGACGTCTCCCGCTCCTTCCTCGACAGAAGCGAAAAAGCGATGATGCGCTTGGTGGTCCAGGAGCGCGGCGGTTCGGCCGCCGAACCGCGGGATGCGCTGGCCTTGGCGGCCGGCGACGCGGATGTTGCGAGCACGACAAGCGACGCGTTGATCGATGCCGTCATCGGCGATGCCATGGGGGACTACGATAGCGACGGAGCCGTCGATGACAGCAGGATGGAGACCCTTGACGCCGCCGGGCGTCCCACCCGCATCGAATATGACTTCAACTCGGACGGAACGGTCAACCGCATCGATGCCTACACTTACAACGGCAACATCGTCACGCAATTGATCGAGCTCGATGACGGGAAGGGCCGCGGCGCATTCGGCGCAATATCGGGCGACGGCGCGTTCGACCGCAGGGCGCAGTATACGTTTGTGGACGAATCAGCAATTCGATATCTCGCTGATGCTGACAACGACGGCATCTGGGATAAACAAACCGGACCAGTCGAGCTTGACGTCGTTGAGCTCATCAATGGCATCGGCACTGTCGGGGTGCTTATAAGTTATGATGTCAACGGCTGGCTCGAGACCAGCAAGAGAGATTATGACCTTGACGGCGCATACGAGCAGATCAACACCCACTCGTACGACTTCCGTGAAGACGGCGGCGGGATCAAAACGTGGCTGATCGAAGTCGACGGCGAGTGGAACGCCGAGCCTTTCGACGGCATCATTGATCGGACTTGGCTCTATACGTTTGATGTTGATGGTTTCCGTGAATCAATCAAGCGGGACTATGACAACGACGGCACATACGACCGGGTTATCGCTTACACTTACCACGAAAACGGAAATTTAAAAACGGAATTCTCCGAGCATGGGGGAATGACATTCCGCAACGATGCCGCAGATAGCGCCTTCGTCAGTACGACTCTTTCCGAATATGACATCAATGGCGTGCTTGAAGTATGGAGATGGGACTATGAGAACGACAGCGCTTACGACTTGGTCAATACCCACTTCTATCACGAAAACGGAAATCTTCATACACGGTTGAGTGAGTGGGATGACGGATCAAGCGGTGGGATCGCTGCCGATGGCATTGTCGACAGGATTTCGCTCGAAACATACAACATCAAAGGTATGCTTGATCGTAGGGAGGCTGATTATGACAACGACGGCACATACGATTGGGTTAGCGTGTATACCTATCATGAAAACGGCAATCGCAAAACACAGTTGGTTGAGTTCGACGACGGGTATGGGTCGGGCGGCGGGGTCGCCGACGACGGTGCCGCCGACAGAATAAAATTGCTTACGTACGATACCGGAGGTCAGCATGAATTCACGAAGATAGACAACGATGGGGACGGCACGTACGACGAGCTTATCACGTCCAGTCATCATGGCGCCGACGGAGGCGATGGGGGAGCGGAGAACGTTGGTGCGGGTTGGCTCGATCTTGAGCCGGACGATCGGATCAACATAGTGGGCGGAAGGTCGGGCGAAGGTTTCCACCGCAACAACTTTTTTCCGCATGCCGGCCATGAGCCCAATCCGACCGACTTCGGTGTCGATTTTCCATCATAGCCGACCTCCGTCTTCTCGAGCCGCTGACCCTTGACCCTGGTCGACGAACATACGGGAACGCCAACGCATAGTCCGTGCGGCGAAAGAGTGGTCGTTCTACGACTATCCGAAGACGTTTTCGTCGCCGCGGACCGTCCCATGCGCGCCAACACGGCAACATGTCCTTTGTTGGAGCGGCGCGGGAATCCACCCATGCGGCGACTGGCCGCGCATCCCCTATGCTTGGCGTCGTCGAGATGTCATGGACGCCGCACAGCGCATCCATGTTCGACGGCGAACCGTTGCCCGGCGTCAACGGCGTGGTCAGATCAGGAATCGACGCGCCCTCGCCCGGCCCGCGACACCGCCTCCCCAGGAGGAGCTTTGTCGGCCAGCCGTTGCTGGAGACTCAACAGGGGCGGAACGTCTGGTCCGGACCGTGCTACACTCGCCGTCGCGCCGCCGCTTTTCGCCGCAACCCTCCTAGGAGTCCGATCCGCCCGCCATGCCCCGACCAGCGATTTCCCGGCGTGCGTTCCTGCGTTCGGCCGCGGACTTGGCCCCCGGTTCCCTGGTGGCGCTGTCCCTGCCCGCGGCGCTCGCCGCCTGCCGCGAGGCCGGCCGGGCCGTCTCGAGCGGCGCGGGGTTCAAGACGCTGACCGCCCGCGAGGGCGCGGAATTGGCCGCCATCGCGGCCCGCATCATCCCCACCGACGACACGCCGGGCGCCGCCGAGGCGGGCGCCGTCCACTTCATGGACCATGTGCTCGGCGACGGCCGCCCCGCGTTGCTGGCCGCGGTCCGGGAGGGCCTTGAGGACCTGCGCGGACGGATTCCCGCCGGAACGGAGTTTCATCGGTTGTCCGGACCGCGGCAGGACGAGGTTTTGCGGGAAATCGAGGACGGCGCGTTCTTCGCCACCGCGCGCTATCTCACCATCGCCGGCGTCTTCTCTCTGCCCGCTTGGGGCGGCAACCGCGGCGGGTTCGGCTACCGCATCATCGGCTTCGAGGATGCGCGCGCCTGGGCGCCGCCCTACGGCGCCTACGACGCCGACTACGCGGAACGGGGGGAATAGGCGTGGCCCGGACGGCGTTCCCGACGCGCGAGGCGGTCGACTTCGTGGTGGTGGGATCCGGCGCCGCCGGCGGGATCATGGCGAAGGAGCTGGCCGGCGCCGGGCATTCGGTGGTGTTGCTGGAGCAGGGTCCCCATCTCCGGGCCGGCGACTTCCGGCATGACGAATGGGGCTACGACCACGACCTGGAGCTGACCTGGGGCGCCCGTCAGGGGCATCCCCAGACCTTCCGCAAGACCGAACGGGACCGGGCCGAGGAGAGGGAGGTGGTCTGCGGCTACGCCCACAACGTGGGCGGCAGCAGCGTGCACTTCTCCGGCAATTTCTGGCGCTTCCGGCCCATCGACTTCATGGAGGCCGGCGTCAGGGGCCCCATCGCCGGCACCACCTTCGCGGACTGGCCGATCCGCTACGAGGATCTGGAGCCCTACTACGCGAAGGTGGACTGGGAAGTGGGGGTGTCCGGACTGCAGGGGCCGTGGGATCCGCCGCGCTCGCGCGGCTATCCCTGTCCGCCCATGCCGGTGAAGTCCCCCGGCGTGCTGCTCGAGCGCGCCGCCCGGGCGCGGGGACTGACCGCCTATCCGGCGCCGGTCGCCATCCTGTCCCGCCCCCACAGCGGCCGGCCGGCCTGCATCCACTGCGGCTTCTGCAACGGCTACGGCTGCGAAGTGAACGCCAAGTCGTCGTCCATGGCCGTCATGATTCCGCAGGCGCTGGCCACGGGGAACTGCGAGTTGCGCGTCGGCTGCACGGCCGCGCGGGTGAACGTCGACGCCGAAGGGCGCGCATCCGAGGTGGTGTACTGGGAGGCGGACGGCGCCGAGCGGGCCCAGCGGGCGCGGGCGGTGGTGCTGTGCGCCAACGGGGCCGAGACGCCCCGGTTGCTGCTGCTGTCCGAGTCGAGCCGGTTTCCGGACGGGCTGGCCAACTCCAGCGGCATGGTGGGCCGCAACCTGATGTTCAACGGCCATTCCCGCGTCGTCGGCCTGTTCGAGCGGCCGGTCAACGGCCACAAGAGCATCCCCACGACGCGGGTGGTGCACGACCACTACGTCCTCGACCCATCCCTCGGCTTCTACGGCGGCGGCGGCATCGACTCCCGGCATCCGAGCCGCGGACTGCCGATGGCCTTCGCGCTGTCGTCCGGCTTCATGCTGGACGGCCCGACCTGGGGCGCCGAGTACAAGCGGAACCTGGCCCATGAGTTCACCCACACCGCCGCCTTCGACGGGCACACCACCTCGTTGCCGGTGGAGTCGAACTCCGTGTCGCTGGACCCCGAGGCGCGCGACCGGTGGGGCCGCCCCGCCATCCGCTGCACCTACATGGACCATCCGGACGACTTGGCCACCATGCGCTGGTTCCTCGAGCGCAGCACCGAGTTGATGGAGGCGGCGGGCGCGGTCAAGATGGCGGGCGGCTACGCCGAACGCGGCCAGGAGGGGGGTGTGCATCTGCTGGGCACCTGCCGCATGGGCGACGACCCGGCGAGCTCGGTGATCGATCGCCACCACCGCGCCCACGACGTGCCGAACCTGTTCCTGTGCGACGGCAGCAGCTTGGTGACCTCGGGCCGGGGGCAACCCACCATGACCATCATGGCGCTGGCGTTCCGCGCCGCGGAGCATATCAGCCGCTTCGCCCGCCGCGGCGAGATTTGAGGCTCCCGGCCCGTCAGTACTGTTCGGCGGCGGTCCTGACGCTGGCGAAGATCCTGCGCGAGCCGTCCCGGTTGATCAGCAGGATGTCGTACGGCGTGAAGCGGTCGCCGATCTCCATGCCCGGCCCTCCGATGGGCATGCCCGGCACGGCCAGCCCCAGCGCGCCTTCGGGCGGGTCGGCGAGAAAGCGGGCGATGAATTTCTCCGGGATGTGCCCCTCGAACACCCAGCCGTCCCGGGTCACGGCCGTGTGGCACGACCGCCAGCGCGGCGGGACGCCCAACTCCCGCTTGACCCCGTCCAGGTCCTCGGGATGGAAGACTTGGGCGCGGTAGCCGCGCCGCTCCATGTGCTCGATCCAGCCGACGCAGCAGCCGCAGGTCTCGCTCTTGTAGACATCGAGGACGATGTCCTCGATGGACTGCGCGCCCGCCGCGGCCGGCGCGAGGCAGGCCAGCAGGCTCGCGGCGGCGAGGCGGAAGGCTTGACGGCGGAACGGGACGCTCATGGAGCGCTCCGGAAAGGGCGGCGGACGGACCGATTGTAGCGCGCCGGGCGC
This sequence comes from uncultured Pseudohongiella sp., assembly GCA_964434395.1. Classification (GTDB taxonomy): domain Bacteria; phylum Pseudomonadota; class Gammaproteobacteria; order Pseudomonadales; family Pseudohongiellaceae; genus UBA9145. Next base: position 21,071 of record CAYSVD010000119.1, on the reverse strand, counting down.
CTTAGGGGAAAGCGCCGGCGTCCGCGCCTCGCCACGGACGCTCGACGACGCGCTCGAGGGGCTCCAGCACCCGCCGCGGGCGCCAGGCGGCGCGCTCCGCCAGGCTGAACTCGTCGCCGGCCTGCAGGAAGTAGAAGCGGCCGCCGGAGTCCAGCATGCGGTTGCGGTCGTAGACGGCCACGTTGCCGCGGCCGATCACCTCGAAGCGGCCGCCGCGCACCACGATGGCCGTGTCCTCGTCGAGGCCGATGCCGAGCAGTTCCGGCCGGGCCTGAACGATCTCGAGCAGGTCGAAATGGCGGTTGCGCCGCAGCAGGTGCTGGTCGATGGCGATGTTGCGGATGAACCCGAAACCCTCCTCATGGTCGCCCATCATGATGGTGTTGCCGCTGGTGTCTCCCCGCGCCAGGTAGGAGCCCAGGATGGTGGCGCCGGCGGACGAGCCGCCGATCACCCCGCCGCGCGCCAGCACCCCCTCCAGCGCCTCGTGCGTCCGGGTGCGCAGGTAGGCGTCGGCGAGGCGCCACTGGCGCCCGCCGGTGAACCAGACGCCGCGGGCCCGCCGTAGCGGAGCGGCGAAGGCCTCGGTGTCGGCCTCGCCGCGGTCGGTGGTGTGCAGCACGGCGAGGTCGGCGAGGCCGGCCCGGCGGAACGGCTCCAGCCCCGGCCAGCTCCGGTCGTAGAATGCGGCGCCGCCCGCGGTCGGGATCACCACCACCGGCGCCTCGGGTCCGCCCGCCAGCCGGACGAAGCGCTCCAGGATCGCCGGATCCCGCATGGCCCCGCCCACGGCGACCAGCGCGCCCCGCTCCGGCCCGGAGGTCTGGCCGAAGACCGGGAGCGCCAGCAACAGCGCGGCCGGCGCGGTCCGCCACGCCCCGATGCGTCGACTCATGGAAATCCCTCCCCGCGCGGGCGGATGACAGCCCCCCGGCCGGTTGGATACTATCAGGAAACCAACCATGAGGAGGCGCATGATGCAGACTGACGGGACAGACGGCGAGGCCGCTCCGCCGCAGGGCCGCTCCGCGCCGCTCGCCCGCCGGGACCGGATCGCGTCCCTCGACGTCCTGCGCGGGACGGCCCTGCTGGGCATCCTGTTGCTCAACATCATCGTGTTCGCCCAGCCGGGCGCCGCCATCTTCGATCCGAGGATCGACGGCGCGGACGAGGGAATCGATCTCGCGGTGTTCATGGGCGTCGAGATCCTGTTCGAGGGCGCCTTCCGGGCGATCTTCTCCATGCTGTTCGGCGCGGGCCTGCTGGTGTTCGTCATGAAGCCGGACCTGGCGCCCGGCCTGGCGCGGGGACTGTACTACCGGCGCACCCTGTTGCTGATCGGCTTCGGCCTGATCAACGCCTACCTGTTCGTGTGGTGGGGCGACATCCTGTACGCCTACGGCATGGCGGGCCTTTTGCTGTACTTCTTCCGCAACCTGTCCCCCCGCGCGCTGGCCGCGGCTGGCGGGGCGGTGCTGTTGCTCCTGTTGCTGGTCCACCTGGGGATCCACTACGGCGACTGGCTGATGCGCGCGCAGGTGGAGCCCATCAAGGCCCTGCCCGCCGGCGCCGAACTGACCGCGGAGCAGCGCGGGATCGTGGAGGAATGGCGCGCGTACCGGGAGAGCCAGAACGCCACGCCGGAGGCGGTGGAGCGGGAACTGCGCGCGCGGCGCTCGGGCTACGTCGAGAACTTCCGCCACACCGCATCCGTCAACGTCGTCAACCAGACGAAGGGTTTGGCGGTGTTCGGGCTGTGGGACGCCCTGGCGATGATGCTGCTGGGGATGGCCCTGATGAAGTGGCATGTACTGGACGCGTCCCGCGGCATGCGGTTCTACCTGGGAATGGCGGCCGCCGGCTTGGGCGTCGGCCTGCCGCTGAACGCTTGGGAGACCTTCACCTACGTCAACAGCGGCTTTCAGGGCCACTGGGTGACCATCGCCCGGCCTACCTACGACGTCGGCCGGCTGGCCCTGGCGCTGGGCTACATCGGCCTGGTGATGGCGCTGTGCAAGACCGGCCTGCTCGTCCGGCTGCGCGCGGCGCTGGCGGACGCGGGGCGGATGGCCCTCACCAACTACCTGGCCCAGTCGGTGATCTGCAACTTCATCTTCATGGGCTTCGGCCTCGGCCTGTTCGGCGCGCTGGCCCGCCATCAGCTGTACTACGTGGTGCTCGGCGTGTGGCTGTTCCAGTTGGCGGCCAGCTCGCTGTGGATGAGGCGTTTCCGCTTCGGACCGGCCGAGTGGCTGTGGCGCAGCCTCACCTACATGAAGCGCCAGCCCATGCGGCTGTGAGCGGTGCCGCGCGCAGGGAGCCGGACCGCCGCGCGAGCCATGAACTACGACTACTTCCTCGTCGTCGGCCCCGGGCGGTCCGGCACGGACCTGCTGTACAGTTGCCTGAAGCGCAGTCCCGACATGGCCTTTCCCGAGATCAAGGAGGGCTATTACTACCGCTCGCTCCGGCGGTTCCGCCGGGCGCGGCGGCGGGCCGGCGGCCGGGTGCTCGCCGACCTGTCGAACCTCGCCTACAGCGATCCGCGGCTGGCCGAAGGCGTCCGGGCCCTGTCCGCCGAAGGCGTCCGGATCCTGCTGGCCGTGATCGTCCGCGAACATCAGGACCGCGCCCTGTCCATGCTGCGCTTCAGAGCGAGCAGGGGGCTGATCACCCTGCCGCCGCGGAAAAGGCACGAGGACGCCGTGGTCGCCGACCGGCTGCGCGGCGGGCAGTTGCGAGGCATCTTCGATCTCGGCGCCGACGTGCTGGTCATCCGCTTCCCGGTGCTGGCGTCGGACCTGCAGGCGGCGGCGGACGCGATCGCCTCGGTCTGCGGCGTTCCCGCGTTCCGCGTCCCGGAGCGGCGGGGAAGGAACCCCTCGGTCAAGGCGCGCTGCCCCCCGTTCGCCTTCGCCGGCAGGTTGGCGGCCGTGGCGCTGCGCCGGCTGGGGCTGCGGCGGACGCTGCAGTGGCTGAAGGACCGGGACGGGGTGCAAAGGCTGTTCTTCGTGCCGGTGACGGACGACGACCCCGTCCCCCGGCTTTCGGACGGGGCCGCGGCCGAACTGGATGCGGCGTCGAGGGAGTGCGAGGAGCTGATCCGCTCCGTCGCGTCCGAACTGCGCGACGGCATCGCCTTCATGCCGCGCGCCGGCCGACGCCCGGCTGACCCGGCCGACACCCGCAGTAGTTTGTCACCCGGCCCCTGATCGCATACCATCCGCCCGTTCGACCCCGGCGGCGGAACCTCCCGCTGGCCGGGCCTCCCGCATGATCACCCCCTCCGCCCGCCCGGCGGCGGACGCCGGTTGCCGGGCCATGTTGCTGGATCGACTGCATTTCAACCGGGACACGCTGCGCGACCTGTTGAGGATCGCGTTGCCGATGGTGATCTCCCAAGGCGCCTTCGCCGCCATGATCTTCACCGACCGGTACTTCCTGTCGCAGATCAGCCCGGTGCACATGGCGGCCGGGCTGGGCGGGGGCGTGGCCTGCTTCTTCTCGTTCTGCTTCTTCTCCGGGCTGCTGTCGTACGCCAACGCCATGGCGGCCCAGTACCTGGGGGCGGGGGAGACCGGCAAGTGCCCGAAGGTGGTGACCCAAGGCTGGATCATTACGGCATACTCTCTTCCGGCGCTGTTCGTCGTCGCCCTCGTGGTGTCCGGCATTTTCGAGGTCATGGGCCACGACCCGGAGCAGGTGGAGCTGGAGCGCACCTACTACCGGATCCTGATGCTGGGCATCGGGCTGACCCTGGCGAAGATCTGCATCTCCTCGTATTTCGCCGGCATCGGCCGCTCCTACGTGGTGATGATCTGCGACGTCTGCGGCCTGGCGCTGAACGTGCCGCTGGCCTACGCCATGGTGTTCGGCCATCTGGGCTTCCCCGCGCTCGGCATCGTCGGGGCCGGCGTCAGCACCGTCGTCGCCACCGGCTTCACGCTGGTCCTGTTCATCGGCTTCTACCTGGCCCGGGAGCACCGCGAGCGCTTCCGCGTCATGGACTCCTTCAGGCTGGAGCGCGGCATCCTGTTCCGCTTTCTGCGGCTGGGCTTGCCCTCGGGGGTGGAGCTGTTCCTGAACGTGGCGGCGTTCAACCTGTTCCTGCTGATGTACCAGTCCTACGGGGTGGTGGAGGGCGCCTCGGCCGCGATCGTGTTCAACTGGGACATCCTTTCCTTCGTTCCCATGATCGGGCTGAACATCGGCATCATCAGCCTGATCGGCCGCTTCGTCGGCGCCCGCGACATGGAGCGGACCAACGAGGTGATCTTCGCCGGCTTCGCGGCGGGGCTCGCCTATTCGGCGATGCTGGCCGTCGTCTACATCGTCTTCCGCTATCCGCTGGTGGAGGTGTTCGCGCCGCCCGAGGGGGACTTTTCCGAGATCCGGGAGCTGGCCGCCTTCATGATGGCGTGCCTGTCCACCTACACCATGGCGGACGCGGTCATCCTGGTCGCCGGCGGCGTGCTGCGGGGCGCCGGCGACACCCGCTGGCTGATGATCGCTTCGGTGACCCTGCACTGGATCATGGTGGCGGCGCAGTACTTCATCATCCGGGTGCTCGAGCTGGGCCCGCGCGCCGCCTGGCTGTCCTTCGTCGTGCTGATCTTCGCCATCGCGGCGGTGTACGTGGCGCGCCTGCGCGGCGACCGCTGGCGCGACAGGAAGCGGCTGGATCTGGTGATGGCCGAGTGAGCGGCGCGCCGGGCACGCGCCGGGCTCCGGCTGTCGCGGGCTCCGGCTGTTGCGGACTCCGGCTGTTGCGGACTCCGGCTTGCGGACGGCGGGCTTAAGCGTTAGCCTGCCGCCGACTTCCCGACGCCGCCGGATGCGCCCATGCGTCTTGTCTCGGATCCCGCAGGGAGGCGCGGCTTGTGCGCCGCGGCCTGCGCGTTGCTGGCGCTGACCGGCGCGTCCGTCGCCGCCCAGCCGCCCGGCGCCTTCGGCGTTCCCGTCGACGGGGGCAATCCGGCGGCCGGGATGGCGGCCGCGCCGGGATCGCGCGCGCAGGGCTGGCTGGCCCAGGGGCGCTCGGAGGTGCTCGCCCGCCACGGCATCGTCGCCTCCAGCGACCCGCTCGCCTCCCAGGCCGGCCTCGAGATCCTGCGCCGCGGCGGCAACGCCGTCGACGCCGCCGTGGCGGCCTCGGCGGTGCTGGCCGTGACCTCCCAGAACGACACCGGGCTGGCCGGCGACCTGTTCGCGCTGCTGTGGAGCGCCCGGGACGGGAGGCTGTACGGGCTGAACGCGGCGGGCTTCGCGCCGGCCGCCTGGACCCCGGCCTTCTTCACCGAGACCCTGGGCCTCGACCGCGTCCCCGCCCGCGGCGTCAACGCCGCCACGGTCCCCGGCGCCGTGGCGGGCTACGAGGCCCTGCTGGAGCGTTTCGGCACGATGGGCTTCGCGGAGACCCTGGAGCGGGCGGCCCGCATCGCCGAGGAGGGCTGGGGGCTGGCCGAGCGGCGCCACCAGGATCTCCTGTCGCAACGGGACAAGCTGGCGGAGGATCCGCACGCCGCCGAGGTGTTCCTGCGGGACGGCCAGGCGCCGCCGCTGTACGGCATCATGCGCAACCCGGGCCTCGCCCGCGCGTTGCGGCTGCTCCAGGAGCAAGGCGCCGCGGCCTTCTACAAAGGCGCGATCGCCGAGGCCATCGTGGACCGGGTGCGCGCCGGCGGCGGCGCGATGACCCGCGCGGACCTGGCCGCCTTCGAGCCGGAATGGGTGGAGCCGGTCTCCGCCCGCTACCGCGGCCACGACGTGTTCCAGCTGCCGCCGCCGGGGCAGGGCTGGGCGGCGTTGCACATGCTCAACATCCTGGAGGCCTGCGCGCCGGTCCACGGCGTGGAGCTGGCGTCGCTGGGCCCGGCCCATCCGGATTACTGGCATTTCATGGTGGAGGCGAAGAAGCTCGCCTATTCGGACCTCCACGCCTACAACGCCGATCCGGATTTCGCGCCGCCGCCGCTGGAGCGGCTGCTGTCGAAGGACTACGCCGGGGCGCTGTGCGGGCGGATCGACATGCGGGCCGCGTCGGCGCCGTCGGTCGCCGGCGGGCTGGACGGAGGCACCGTGTACCTGGCGGCCGCCGACCGCTGGGGCAACATGGTCAGCCTCGTCCACAGCGTCTTCTCGGTCTACGGCGGCGGCGTGGCCGTCCCGCCCTACGGCATGATCCTGCACAACCGCGGCGCCGCCTTCTCGCTGGATCCGGAGCATCCCAACGTGGTGGCCCCGCGCAAGCGGCCCTTCCATTCGATCATGGCGGGCATGGTGATGCGCGGCGGCGAGCCGCTCATGGCCTTCGGCAACATGGGCGGATCCGTGCAGCCGGAGACCCACGCCCAGCACATCGTCAACCTGATCGACCACGGCATGAACGTGCAGATGACCACCGACGCGGCGCGCTTCACCCACAGCCAGACCGGCGACGTGCTGTCGCTGGAGCACGGTCTGTTCGCGCTGGTGGGCCAGGCGCTGCGGGCGAGGGGACACGCGGTGCGGGCGGTCGACGGCAGCCGGGTGGGCGGCTACCAAGGCATCCTGTTCGCCCGGGATCCGACGCTGCCGCCGCCGGCGTTCGACGGGCGCGCCGCCGCCGAGGAGCGACCGGTCAACGGCGTGTACCGGGCCGGCTCCGACCACCGCAAGGACGGCCAGGCGGCGGGCTGGTAGCCGAGGCTCGGGGGACGCGCGATGGAGATGACGGACGAGCGGCGCATTCCGGCGCCCCGCGAGGCGGTGTGGGCGGCGCTGAACGACCCGGCGGCGCTGCGGGCGGCGATTCCCGGCTGCGAGCGCTTCGAGGCGGCGGGGGAGGACGGGTACGCGGCGCGGATCACGGCCAAGGTCGGGCCGGTCAAGGCCGGTTTCGACTTCGACATCCGCCTGTCCGACCTGGACCCGCCGGCCGGCTGCACCATCAGCGGCGAGGGGCGGGGGGGCGCCGCGGGCTTCGCCCGCGGCTCGGCGACCGTCCGGCTGCGCGAGGAGGAGGGGGAGACCGTGCTGTCCTACGCGGTGAAGGCCGCCGTCGGCGGCAAGCTCGCCCAGTTGGGCGGGCGGCTGATCGACGGGGCGGCGCGGAAGATCGCCGGAGAATTTTTCGACGGCTTCATCGCCGTCGTGGCGGAGCGGGACGGCGGGGCGGCCGGCGCCGAACCAGCGGCGGCCCCCGCGGCCCGCCGCGCCCTCTGGCCGTGGGTTGCGGCGGCGCTCGCGGCGCTGCTGCTGGCGGGCTGGCTACTGGCGGGTTGAGCCGGCGCGGGCCGTCCCTGCTACAATGGGGGCGCTTGGGCCGGCGCGGCCGGCGGGAGGGGTGAGATGGCGAAGATCAGCATGACGGTGAACGGGAAGGCCGTCGCCGCCGAGGTGGAGGACCGCGCGCTGCTGGCGAGCTTCCTGAGGGACCGGTTGCGCCTGACCGGCACCCACATCGGCTGCGACACCAGCCAGTGCGGTGCCTGCGTGGTGCTGGTCGACGGCCGCTCGGTCAAGGCCTGCACCCTGCTGGCGGCGCAGGCCGACGGCGCCGAGGTCCTCACCATCGAGGGACTGGCCGACGGCGAGACGCTGCATCCGATGCAGCAGGCGTTCATGGACAACCACGGCCTGCAGTGCGGATTCTGCACCCCGGGGATGATCATGAGCGCGTTGGACATCGTCAACCGCAACGGCAGCGAACTCGACGAGGCCGTGGTGCGCCGGGAGCTGGAGGGCAACATCTGCCGCTGCACCGGCTACCACAACATCGTCAAGGCGGTGCGGGCCGGGGCCCGGGCGATGGGAGAGGGCGCATGACCGAAAACGGCATCGGCGCCAGCGTGCTCCGCAAGGAGGACAACCGCTTTCTAAGGGGCAAGGGCCGCTACACCGACGACATCAACGCGGCGGGACAGACCCACGCCGCGTTCGTGCGCTCGCCCCACGCCCATGCCCGCATCCGCGGCATCGACGCCGCGGCGGCGCGGGCCGCGCCCGGCGTGGTGGCGGTGCTCACCGGCGAGGAGCTGGAGGCCGACGGCATCGGCCCGCTGATCTGCGGCGTGACGGTCACCGGCGACGACGGCGAGCCGCACCGGGCGCCGCCGCATCCGGCCCTGGCCCGGGGCAAGGTCAACTACGTCGGGGATCCGGTCGCGGTGGTGATCGCCGAATCGCCCGCCCAGGCGCGCGACGGGGCCGAGCGGCTGGCGGTCGACTACGAGCCGCTGCCCGCCGTCGCCGACACGGCCGCGGCGGCGGACGAGGGCCGGCCGCGGATCCACGAGGCCGCGCCCGACAACACCTGCTTCGTCTGGTCCTTCGGCGACAAGGATGCGGTGGACGCCGCGTTCGCGTCGGCCCACCGGGTCTCGCGCCTCGAGCTGGTCAACAACCGTATGGTCACCAACCCCATGGAGCCGCGGGCGGCGCTCGGCGAGTACGACGGCGGCACCGGGGAGATCACGCTGCATCTCACCACCCAGAACCCCCATGTCCACCGCCTGGTGCTGTCGGCGTTCAACCAACTGGCGCCGGAGCACAAGCTGCGCGTGGTGGGTCCCGACGTGGGCGGGGGCTTCGGCGCGAAGATCTTCGTGTACGGCGAGGAGCTGGTGGTGGGCTGGGCCTGCCGCCGGATCGGCCGCCCGGTGAAGTGGACGGCGGAGCGCTCCGAGGCCTTCCTGGCCGACGCTCACGGGCGCGACCACGTGTCCGCGGCGGAGATGGCCATGGACGCGGACGGGCGGTTCCTGGCGATGCGGGTGAGGACCTGCGCCAACCTCGGCGCCTACCTGTCCACCTTCGCCACCATGGTGCCGAGCTACCTGTACGTCTTCCTGCTGGCCGGCCAGTACGCCACGCCGCTCATCCACTCGGAGGTCAGGGCGGTGTTCACCAACACCGCGCCGGTGGACGCGAGCCGGGGCGCGGGGCGCCCGGAGGCGACCTTCCTGCTGGAGCGGCTGGTCGACGTGTGCGCCCTCGACATGGGACTGGATCCGGCGGAGATCCGTCGCCGGAACTTCATCCCGCCGGACGCCTTCCCCTACCAGACGCCGGTGGTGCAGCGCTACGACAGCGGCGACTATCCGGCGGCGCTGGACAAGGCGCTGGCCATGGCGGACTACGAGGGCTTCGCCGCCCGCGCCGAGGCGGCCCGCGGCCGGGGCAGGCGGCGGGGCATCGGCCTGTCCGCCTACGTGGAGGCATGCGGCATCGCGCCGTCGGCGGCGGTGGGGCAGTTGGGCGGCGGCGTCGGCCTGTGGGAGAGCGCCCAGGTCCGGTTCAACCCCACCGGCGACGTGCAGGTGTTCACCGGAACGCACTCCCACGGCCAGGGCCACGAGACGACCTTCGCGCAGTTGGTGACCGAGCGGCTCGGGGTGCCGATCGAGAACGTCGAGGTGATCCACGGCGACACCGCCCGGACCCAGTTCGGCATGGGCACCTACGGCTCCCGCTCGCTGGCGGTCGGCGGGGTGGCGATCGCCCGGGCCTGCGACAAGCTGATCGACAAGGGCAGGAAAATCGCGGCCCACGCGCTGGAGGCGGAGGAGGACGACATCGAGTTCGCCGACGGCAGCTTCGCGGTGGCGGGGACGGACCGGGCCATGACGATCGCGGAGGTGGCCTTCAACGCGTACGTCCCCCACAACTACCCGGAGGGGCTGGAGCCGGGCTTCGACGAGAACGCCTTCTTCGATCCCCTGAACTTCTCCTTCCCTGCCGGCGTCCACGTGTGCGAGGTCGAGGTGGATCCGGAGACCGGCGTGGTGGAGATCGTCAGATACTGCGCGGTGGACGATTTCGGCAAGCTGATCAACCCCATGATCGTCGAGGGGCAGGTGCACGGCGGCATCGTCCACGGCGTGGGGCAGGCCCTGCTGGAGGGTTGCCGCTACGACCGGGACGGCCAGCTGGTCACGGCCTCCTACATGGACTACGCCATGCCGCGGGCGGACGACGTGCCGGGCTTCGAGCTGGACTACGCCCCGACCGACCCGCCGGACAATCCGCTGGGCGTGAAGGGCTGCGGCGAGGCCGGGGCCATCGGCGCGCCGCCGGCGGTGATCAACGCCATCGCCAACGCGCTGGGGGTCCGCCATGTGCCCATGCCGGCGACGCCGGAGGTGGTCTGGCGCGCCGCCCGCGGCGCGGGGAGGGAAGGACATGCATAAGTTCAGGTACCGCCGGGCCGCCACGGTGGAGGAGGCCGTCGCCGCCATGCGCGAGGCGGAGGACGCCAGCTTCGTCGCCGGCGGACAGACCCTGCTGCCCGCCATGAAGCACCGCCTGGCGAGCCCGTCCGACCTGATCGACCTGGGCGGGATCGACGGGCTGAAGGGGGTTTCGGTGCAGGACGGCGCGGTGGAGATCGGCGCCATGACCCCCCACGCCGAGGTCGCCGCCTCGGAGGCGGTGGCTTCGGCCGTCCCCGCGCTGGCGCGCCTCGCCGGGGACATCGGCGACCCGGCGGTGCGCAACCGGGGCACCCTCGGCGGCTCCATCGCCAACAACGACCCGGCCGCCGACTGGCCGGCGGCGGTGATCGCCCTGGGCGCGACGGTCCGGACCGACCGGCGGGAGATCGCCGGGGACGATTTCTTCACCGGCATGTTCGAGACCGCGCTGGAAAGCGACGAGGTGATCGTCGCCGCGCGCTTCCCCGTGCCCGAGGCGGCCGCCTGGATGAAATTCAAGAACCCGGCCTCGCGCTATGCCATCGTCGGCGTGTTCGTGGCGAAGACCGGCGGGACCGTGCGGGTGGCGGTGACCGGCGCCACGTCCTGCGCCCACCGCGCCATGCGGCTGGAGGAGGCGCTGGACGGCCGGCTCGACCCCTCGGCGCTGGACAAGGCGGAGGTGCCCGTGGAGAAGATGAACGCGGACATCCACGCCGGCGCGGAGTATCGGGCGCACCTGGTCAAGGTCATGGCCCGGCGCGCGGTCGAGGCCTGCGCCGCGCCGTCCTGAATGGCCCCGCCTCCGGCGTCGATCGAAGAAACCGCGGCGTTGCTTCGCGGCGCCGGCTACATCGCCGACCGCTCGCTGGCCACCATCCTGTTTCTGGCCCTGCGGATGGGCAAGCCGCTGTTCCTGGAGGGCGAGGCGGGGGTGGGCAAGACCGAGGTGGCCAAGACGCTGGCCGGCGCCCTGGGCCGCCGCCTGGTGCGCCTGCAGTGCCACGAGGGGCTGGACGCGGCCTCCGCGGTCTACGAATGGAACTACGCACGGCAGATGATCGAGATCCGCCTGGCGGAGGGGGCCGGCGCGGTGGACCGGGAGCGTCTGGCGGCCGACCTGTTCTCCCGGGATTTCCTGATCGAGCGGCCGCTGCTCCAGGCCCTGCGCGCCGGCGAGGGCGGCCCGCCGGTGTTGCTGATCGACGAGCTGGACCGTGCGGACGAGCCGTTCGAGGCCTTCCTGCTGGAGGCGCTGGCCGAGTTCCAGGTCACGATTCCCGAGATCGGCCCCGTCAGGGCCGAGGAGCCCCCGATCGCGGTCATCACCTCGAACCGCACCCGGGAGGTGCACGACGCCCTGAAGCGGCGTTGCCTGTACCACTGGATCGACTATCCGGACGCCGAGCGCGAGCTGGCGATCCTCGCCGCCCGGCTGCCGGGGATCGGCGCCGCCCTGAGCGCCGAGGTGGTGGCTTGGGTGCAGCGCCTGCGGGGCGAGGACCTGTTCAAGCCGCCGGGCGTCGCGGAGACCCTGGACTGGGCCGAGACGCTGGTCCAGCTGGACCGGACGAGCCTCGACGCCGAGGCCATCGACGACACCCTGGGCGCGCTGCTGAAGTACCAGGACGACATCGCCCGGATCCGCGGCGGCGAGGCGGCGCGCCTGCTGGAGCAGGTCAAGGCCGAACCGGCGGGCGGCCGGGCGGCCTGTGGCTGACGCGGTCCCGGGGCCGTCCGGACCGTCCGGCGGGGGCGGCCGCCTCGCCGAAAACATCCTGCGCTTCGCCCGGCTGCTGCGCGCGGCCGGGTTGCCGGCGGGCCCGGACCGGGCGCGGGACGCGGCCGCCGCGGTCCGCCTGGTCGGTCCGGGCTCCCGGCGGGATCTCTACTGGTGCCTGTTCTCGCATCTCGCGAGCGGTCCGGAGCAGCGCCCGCTGTTCGACCTGGCCTTCCGCATGTTCTGGCGCGCCCCGCATCGGACGGTCCGCCCGACGGACGCCGCGCCGCCCGCCGCCGGACCCGGCGAGGCGCCGGACCCGCCCCCCGCCGGCCGGCGGCTGGCGGAGGCGATGGCGGCCGGCGGCGGGGAGGACCGGGACGAGGCGCGGCGGACCGAGTTCGACGCCCGCTTCAGTTTTTCAAGCCGCGAGGCGCTCCGGAAGAAGGACTTCGAGCGGATGTCGGCGCGGGAGCTCGCCGAGGCGAAGGCGGCCGTCGCGGAGCTGCGCCTGCCGGCGGCGCAGGCGAGGACCCGGCGGTTCGAGCGGGCGCCGCGCCCCGGCCGGGTGGACATGCGCGCCAGCCTGCGGGCCGCCCCGCGCGCCGCCGGGGCGATCCCGTTGCGGTTCCGGCGGCCGCGCCGGCGCCCGCCGCCGCTGGTGGTGCTGTGCGACATATCCGGCTCCATGAGCGGCTACTCGCGCATGTTCCTGCATTTCGCGCACACGCTCGCCCGCGACCGGGACAGGGTGCACGCCTTCGTGTTCGGCACCCGGCTGAGCTGCATCACCCGGCACCTGCGCCGCCGCGACGTCGACCTGGCGCTGGACCGGACGGCGGCGGCGGTGAAGGACTGGTCCGGCGGCACCCGGATCGGCGCCTGCCTGAAGCGGTTCAACCGGCGGTGGTCGAGGAGGGTGCTGGCCCAAGGCGCGGTGGTGTTGCTGATCACCGACGGGCTGGACCGCGACGGCGCGGAAGGCATCGGGAGCGAGATGGACCGGCTGTCCCGGTCCTGCCGGCGGCTGATCTGGCTCAACCCCCTGCTGCGGTACGAGGAATTCGAGCCCCGGGCCCGGGGCATCGGGGCGATGCTGCCTTATGTGGACGATTTCCGGCCGGTCCACAACCTGGACAGCCTGGCGCAGCTGGCGCAGGCGCTGAGCCGGGACGAGCGGAGGGAGGCGGCGCGATGGCGGCCGGCCGCGGCGGGCCAGCCAGTCTTGCGTAGGCCGTCCGGCCTCGCTAAGGTGGCGGATGAGGTCGCAGGCGCGTGAAGGAGCGTGAACGATGAACAATTCCGCGGTTCCGCACATGGTATCGCCCGCCGCGTTTCGAGCGGCGGCCGTTTGCTGTCTGATGTTGCCGGCGCTTGGTTTCGCGCAACGGCAGTCGGCTGGGTCGCTGCCGGACGGTCCCGGCCGGGATCTGGTCATGACGGCCTGCTCGGGCTGCCACAGCGCGGCGGTCATCAGCCGGTCGGCGGGCTACGACTCCCCCGAGGAGTGGCGGCGGGTGATCTCCACCATGATCGAACTGAACGAGGCTCAGGCCGCCACGGTGGCCGATTACCTGGCCGAGCATTTTCCCGAGGACCGCTCGCGGCGTCCGACCTTGATTCCCGGCGACGTGGAGATCGAGATCATCGAGTGGACGGCGCCCACCCTGGGGCAGCGCTCCCGCGACCCGGTCGAGGCGCCGGACGGCGCCATCTGGTGGACCGGCATGTGGGCCAGCCTAGTCGGACGCCTGGATCCGGAAACCGGCGTGATGGAGGAGTACCTGCTGCCGCCCGAGGCGCGCCCCCACTCCATCGTGCCGGACGAGGACGGAAACATCTGGTACACCGGCAACAGCAACGCCACCATCGGCCGGCTGGATCCCGAAACCGGCATCGTCGCGGAGTATCGCACCGAGGCCGGCGACCCGCACACGGCGGCGTTCCATCCCAACGGCAATCTGTACTTCACCGCGCAACGGGCGGCCGTGCTGGGCCGTCTCGATCCCGCGACGGGCGACCTTAGGGAGGTCGGCGTGGAGCCCCGTCCCTACGGCATCAAGGTGGACAGCCGGGGCACGGTCTGGGTGGCCTTCAACGGCGTCAACAAGATCGGCGCCATGGACCCGGACACCATGGAGGTGCGCTACTACGAGGTGCCGGACGAGCGCACCCGCATCCGGCGCCTGGATCTGGACAGCAACGACATCGTCTGGTTCGTCAACTCCACCATGGGCAAGATCGGACGGCTGGATCCGGCCACCGGGGAGATCAGGCAGTGGGACTCGCCGAGCGGTCCGCGCTCGCACCCTTATTCCATGGCGGTGATCGACGACGTGATCTGGTACAACGAGTCCGGCATGCGCCCCGACGCGCTGGTCCGGTTCAATCCCCGGGCCGAGTCGTTTCAGAGCTGGGCCATCCCGTCGGGCGTGGGCATCGTGCGCCACACCTGGGTGACGGAGGCCGGCGACCTGCTGATCCACCAAAGCAGCTCCAACCAGATCGGGCTGGTCAAGATCGACTAGCCGGTCCGGTCGTTCGAGCGGCGGCGGCTAGTCCGTCAGTTCCCGCAGGCGTCCGCGCAACAGCGACAGGTCCGCGTGGAGGCCGCGGAAGTACTCGCTCTCCCGCAACAGCTCGTTCATGGCGGCGGTCAGCGACTCGAACGCCGGCCGAAGCTCCTGGGCCAGATCTTCCGATCCCTGCAGCGCGCCGGCTTCCTCGTACCAGTCCCCGATGCTGCCAGCCCGGGCGGCCGCCAGAAACCGAGGCTCGCAGGAACGTCGCGGGATGTGGGATCCGGTCGGCGTGTACTCGCCGCAGATGACGTGCAGCCGCGCATCGTCCGTATGGAGGTTGAAAACGCGGTAATACTCGTTCTCGACCTTTTCGATCTCGCGCCGCAGCTGGCTGATCGAAAGATCCTCGAGGACCACGTACTCCTTGTCCCGCGCGTCGTCCTGCGCCTTCGCCGCGCCGCCGCCGGCGAAAGCCGGAAACGCGAGGGCGATCGCCAAGGCGGGCGCGGTCGGTTTCATGACGGCCGGTCTCCGGGCCCGGGATCGGAAGGCGCGGACGGACCCGAGGGGCCGGAACGCCGCGCGGCCGGCGTCAGAAGTCGTACGCCAGACGGCCGTAGACGACCCGGCCCAAGGGATCCTGCAGCTCGCCGATGATGCCGGCGAACTCGGGCGACCGCTGCGCCTGCCGGTCGAACACGTTGCGCGAGCCCAGCGTGAAGGAGAACGATCCGCCGAACATCTCCAGGTTCCGGTAGGTGTAGGCCACGTCCATGTCGGTCCACGCCCGCACGCCGTCCGTCGCTATGTTGCCCGGGCGGTAGGTGTTCGGCCAGGAGTCCATGAACGCATACAGCGGCCCGTCGTAGGGCATGCCGTCCATGTAGTTGACGATCGCGACGAAGGAGTGGTCGCCGCGGTTCCAGTTGAGTTTCAGGTCGCCCTTGAGTTTCGGCAGGTTCGGCGCCGCGCCGGTGCCGTCGTTGTATTTTCCGGCCCCGTCGACGATCGGCTTGAGGGGGTCGTCCTGGTACAGGAACTCCTCCAAGTAGGTCGCATGGAGGCTGAGCCTGAAGTTCCCGATGTCGCCGATGCTGAACGAGTAGCTGCCTTGGAAGTCGTAGGCCGTCACGTCCACCGACTGCGCGTTGGAGCTGCCCGTGTTCACCACCCGGAGGTCGTAGATGTCGTCCGGCTGCCGCTGGATGCGCGAGTCGGCCAGGCCGCTGGCCAGCCAGGCGCGCAACTGCTCCTCGGTGGGCTGGCTCCCCGCCTGCCCGCTGCCGGTGAAGCCGGACCACTGCTGGAAGTTGAAGAAGTCCAGCTCCATGATCTGCTGGCCGTTGGTGATGATGATCCGGTTCTTGAAATCCGTGTTGGTCCAAGTCACGTGGAAGTCGAAATTCTCGAACTCCAGATCGAACCCGAATTGCTGCGACTCGGAGGTCTCGTTTTTCAGGTTCGGGTTGCCGCCGAGGCAGGCGGTGAGGAAGCCGGAGTAGGGCCCGAACCGGTCGGTGACCGTGGTCAGGGTGCAGGTGACGGGATCGAACAACTGCTCCAGGGAGGGCGCGATGAACGCATCGCCTTGGGTGGCGCGCAGGGTCAGCCAGTTGGTCGGCGCGTAGGTGATCCCGTACTTCGGATCGATGGACTCCTGGCCGGTGCTGAACTCCTCGCTGCGCACCGCGAGCTCCAGCTCGAGGTTGCTGAGCAACGGCACCGCCAGTTCGGCGAAGAACGAGTCCACCTCGCGGCTGCCGGAGGTGGTGTTCTCCTTTTCGGTGCCGCCGATCCACGCGTCGCCGGCGATCTCCACAAGCGCCGGGGTGTTGGTGTACTTGCTGTCGCGGAACTGGTATCCCACCGCCGCGCCGACGGGCCCGCCCGGCAACTCGTAGCCGAACAGCGGAATCTCGCCGTTCAGCACGATGTCGACGGTGGTGAGCTTGCTTTCCTCCTGCTCGCGGTCGCGGGCAGCGATGGCGTCCATCACGTGGGTGTGGGTGGCGTCGTCCGGGTCGGTCACGAAGAACGGGTTGTAGCAGGACGCGCGGTCGTTGGCCACGTCGCACTCGAGGCCCTGTATCATGGCGGAGATGTCGTAGTTCTGGTTCGACAGGAAGTCGATCTGCCTGTAGTTGTGGGAGACGGCCGCCATGCCTTGCCATCCCGCGAGGAACGGCACGTTGAAATCCGCCTGCAGGGTCCAGCGGCCGATGTGGTCCACGCTGTCGGCCAGGTTGTCCCAGTCCGGGCTGTGGCCGTCCAGCGGCAGCCCCGTCTTGTTGATGGGCCGCAGGCGCCGCGCCCTCACGTCCTCGTATAGGGGCACGCCGTTGTCGGTTATGCCGGAGACGATGTAGTCGTCCCAGCCGTCGTCGTTCAGGTCGACGCCGGCCTGCCGGTCCGGGACGCCGTCGCCGTCGCCGTCCATGCCGAACAAGGGGTTGCCGTCGGCGTCCATGGCCCGGAAGGGGTTGCCGGGGATCTCGCCGCGCACCGCGGGCAACTGGGAGATCCGGGTGCCGCCGCCGGGGTTCGAGGTGGAGGAGTAGGTCCGCTCGTACAGGCGGGTCCAGTAGCCCTGCAGGGACAGGGTCAGGTCTTCGCCGACCTCCCAGCTGGCGTTGCCGTACAGTTGCGTGGTGTCGGTGGGCTCGCGGTAGCTGCGGGTGTCGCCGAACTCGAACATGCAGGTGCTGCCGAACAGGAAGCCGTAGGGGCTGGCCGCCCGGTCCACTTGGAAGGCCTCGCGTTCCGTGCCGCAATTGGGGTCGGGCATGTTGGACGTCTCGCCGGTGTACTGGCCGTTCTCGTCGCGGTCCGGCACGGTCCAGTTGCCCGGGGCGTTGGACGAATTGGTCAGTCCCGACTGGGCCAGGATCGGCCGCTCGTCCCAGCCCAGGCGGCTGTTGGAGCGGAACTGGCCCGCCATGACCACGTCCACCTCGCCGAGGTTGGCTCCCCACAGCACCTGCATGGAGTGCTCGTCGTAGTCCCCGCGGGAATCCTGCTCGGCGTAGCTCTCGACCCGCAGGCCCTCGTACGACTTGTAGGGCACGAAGTTGACCACGCCGGCCACCGCCTCGTTGCCGTACAGGGCGGCGGCACCGTCCGCCACGATGTCCATGCGCTGGATCGCGATCATGGGAATCAGGGCGTTGACGTTCTCGTTGACGACGCGCTTGCCGTCCAGCAGGGTCAGGGTGGAGCTCGATCCCAGTCCCCGCAGGTCGATGGTGGTGCTGCGCGAGTCGGTGCCCTGGATGGTGTTGGTGATGGCCGATCCGGGGCCGTTGACGAAGGAGAGGTTCTGTATGACCTCGCCGAGATTGAGGGTGCCCTCCTCCTGCAGGTCCACGGCGGACAGCTGGGTGATCGAGGATGCGCCGGTGAAGCCCTCGCTGCGGCGGATGTAGCTGCCCGTCACCAGCACCTCCTCCACCTCCTGCTCCTGGGCGACGGACAGGCCGGCCGCCGGAAGCAGGGAAAGGGAAACTGCGGCGCTGAGCAGGTCGCGCTTGTACGGAATCCTGGATCGCATGTCGTCTCTCCGGTTTGGTCTTGGGGGCCGGAATCGGGTTCCGGCGTTGTTCTGTGGCTTCGGGCCGCCCGGCTCCTCTCGGAACCGCGCGCCTCGCGGCCGGGGAAGCCCGGTCCCGCCAGCCCGTCCGGCGGATTCTACACGGTCCCGCCGCCGCCGCAAGCCTTTTTCGCGTCCTTGTTTCGCGGTCCCGCCGCGGCCCGCCGGATGGCGCATCTTGTTGAATTCACGGCGCTTTCGCTCTCCGGGCGGCCTTCCCGCCCGGTTCGGCCGGCCCCGGCGGGCCTCAAATCCTCATCATCTCCTCGATATCCGGCGCCAGCGCTGGCCTGCGGGTCGCCAGCGACACGCCGATGAACAGCACCAGGGAGGCGACGAAGGCGGCCAGCGGGCCGCTGATCCCGTAGGGCAGGGACAGGCCGCTCAGCTGGACCGCGAAGTTGATCAGCAGGGCGGCGGTGATGGCGGTCACGGCGCCGGCCGCCGTGGCGCCCCGCCAGTTCAGGCCGATCGCGATCACCGGGAAAATCGAAGCGGCGAAGGTGCCCCAGCCGAACGCGCCCAGGATGGCCACCAGCGTGGCGTCGCGGAAGTGGGAGTACAGGGCGAAGCCCGCCGCGGCCAGCGCCAGCAGCACGGTCACCACCCGCGCCTGGAGCAGCTCGTTCCTGACGCCGCGCCCGCGCACCGCCTTGGGGATGTCGTGGATGACGGCGGCGGTGCCGATGTTCAGGAAGGCGTCGGAGGTGGACATGATGGCGGCGAACAGCCCGGCGAAGACGACGCCGGCGAGCAGCGGATGGGCGAAGACGGACAGGAACACCGAGGCGGCCTCGTCGGGCCGCTCCAGCGGGGGGACGCCGCCGTCGACGACCGCGGCCCGCATCACCACGCCGATGGAGACCCACAGCAGCGCGGCCATCACGTAGCCGACCAGGGACAGGGGGTAGATGACGCGGTTGTCCTCCAGCCGCCTGTTCATCATCATCTTGGTGATCAGGTGCGGCTGCCCGGCCAGGCCCAGGCCGAACACGAAGAACCAGCCCAGCGAGGCCATGACCCCGGCCGCGCCGAAGGGCATGATCGCCTCGGGGTCGTCGGCGAGGATGATCTCGCTCGCCTCGCGCATGCCGCCGTCGAACACGGACATGGCGGTGAACAGGATCAGCACCCCGGCGATCATCATGATGGCGCCCTGGACCACGTCGGTGTAGACCGAGGCGATCACGCCGCCGGTCACGCAGTAGAATATCAGGGCGGCCGAGGAGATCGCCACGCAGGCCGTCAGGCCGATGCCGGCGAACAGGGCGGTGCCGGACAGCACCGCCTGCATCACCAGCGCCATGGCTAGGATCTGCGTCGCCAGGTAGCCCATCACGCCGAGGACGATGGTGACGGCGATCAGGAGGCGCACCAGCCGGCTGTCGTAGCGGGCGGCCGCCACGTCCGGCAACGAGAGGCAGTCGCGCAGCTCGGCGATCATGCGGATGCGCTTGGCCACCAGGAAAAAGCCGATGGCGTAGCCGGTGGAGGAGATCACCACCATCCAGAACGAGCTGACGCCGATGGAGTAGACGAGCCCCGGCCCGCCCACGAAGCCGAACCCGCTCAGGGTGCTGGAGAACAGCGCCAGCGCCACCACCACCGGCCCGAGGCTGCGCCCGGCGATGAAGAAGTCGCTGGCGCTGCGGGTCCGCCGCATGGCCCACAGGCCGATCAGCACGCACAGCAACAGGTAGACGATGACGGCGCCGGCGGTGATCGGCTGGCGGTACTCCTCCACGGACTACGGCCGCCGGTCCCGGGCGGCCAGCAGCCGCTCGAACCGCGCCTCGTCCTCGGCGCTGAAGACGAAGCGCCGGAACCCCAGCGTCCAGATCAGGGCCGGCGGGACGGCGCCGAGCCAGGTGCCGTAGACCTGCCAGGCGGTGGCGGCGGGAAACCCCAGGAAATAGCCGGTCTCGCCGGTCGCGAGGAAGGCCTGGTGCTCGGCGTGCATGCGCCAGCAGACCAGCAGCATGAAGGCGCAGCTGCCGGCCATCAGCGCGAGCAGCGCCCGGCCGCGGCGGCGCTCCGCGATGCCGAGGACGCACAGGCTGCAGATCAGCAGCAGCAGCAGGCCGTGGAAGGCGAAGGCCAGGGCGCCGATGTGCTCGAGGCGGGCGGCGCCGTCGCCGCCCGCCAGCATGCCGGGCAGCCGGGGATGGGGCAGGCCGGCCGCGTTGGGCGCCGTCTCCGCCAGGCCGATGGCGACCAGCAAGGCGGCCATCAGCGCGCAGATGCCGAAAATCCAGAGGATGAGGCCGCGCTCCATGTCCGTGCCGCCCGTCGCCGAAAGCCGCCGAAGGATAAGCGGGCGGGCGGGGGGTGTCCAGAACGCGCCCCAGGCGGCCTAGGCGTGTGCTCAGGCGGCCAGTCGGTGTTGACAGCGGCGGCCCGCGGGTCCATGTTTCCCGGTCCCGCCCCCGCGGGCGCCGCGCCCCGGCCGGGCGCGGCGGACGACACGAGGGAACAGCGATGAGAACACGACGAGACGGAGCGCGCCCGCTCCCGGCCGCGGCGCTGGCGGCCGCGGTCCTGTGCGGGCTGTCCGCGGCGGCGGCGGCCCAGCGCGGGGCCATCCAGCCGGCCGCCCACGCTGGCCAGCGGCCGGTCAACCACCTGCCCAACCCCTACGAGACCCAGCGCGACTTCGGCGTTCTGCCCGACGGGCGCGTCTGGGGCTCGGTCAGCGCCGTGAACATCGATGTCGACGGCGTCCACGTGTGGGCCGGCGACCGCTGCGGCGCCAACTCCTGCGCCGTCTCCGGCGTCGACCCGATCGTCAAGCTGGATCCCGACGGCCGGGTGGTGGCGGCCTTCGGCGGCGGCCTCATCGTCTGGCCCCACGGCATCGACGTGGACGCCGAGGGCAACGTCTGGATCGCCGACGCGCGCCTGGCCAACCAGCGCGAGTTGCGGGAGAACCCCGCCGCGCGCGGCCGCGGCAGCGCGGTGCTGAAGTTCAGCCCCGAGGGCGAGCTGCTGATGACCATCGGCACGCCGGGCGAGATGGGCGACCCGCCCACCCACCTCACCGAGCCCAACGACGTGCTGGTGGCGCCGGACGG
>CAYSVD010000118.1:0-3746 GCA_964434395.1 uncultured Pseudohongiella sp. | reverse complement strand
CGGCCGGAAGGGCGAGAAGGCTCCACTAGACGGCGATGCCCGCGCCGCCCCCGAGAGGGATACGGACGCCGACGGCGCCTCATCGGACCGGGTTGAGGATCTGGCCCGCTACGGCCGGGGCGGCGACACCCGGACCGTGCGCTACGACGCCTGGGACGCCGCTGGGGATCTGATCCCGCCGGACCTGATCGAAGAACCTGCCGCGGGCGGCGATGGGGACGGTGCCGCCGCCCCCTGGGAACCCCCCGCGCCGTACGGCGGCGGCTTCGACGCGGCGGACGAGCTCGGCATCATCGGCGGCCTGGCGGGCATGCCGTTCCATGACGACTGGAACATCTGATCTGGTCGACGGACGACCGCCTCGGCGATGCGTCTCCCGCGGCCCGATGAGCCAGACCGGACCGGCCGCATCGCCGCGTCCCGGTCCCGGGATGCCTTGGGCCGCGGCGGAATCAGGCGCTCTCGCGGCCTTCGCGGGCGTCTGCGATCCGCGCTCGGCCGATGGCCCGCGCGGCTCGCTGGGCGGCCATGCGGGCCGTCCCGGTGCGCCCGCGCCCCGCCCTGAACCCCGCTCCGGGCGCCGCCCCGGCTCCCGGCGGACGGGAGAGGCGGGCGCCCCCATGGAACCCCCATGAAAATCTCCACCATCCTCGACCACATCGACAGCGGCCACCTGGCCCTGCCTGCGTTCCAACGCGGCTATGTCTGGAACCGCGACCAGGTGCGGGGCTTTTTCCAATCCCTCTACAAGCGCCATCCGGTGGACGGCTTGCTGGTCTGGGCGGCCGAGTCGAAGACGGCGGAGTCGATGGCGTCCGGCAGGACGGGCCCCGCCCCGTCCGCGGCGTCGGATCCGTCCGCGGCGCCCGCCCCGTCCGCGGCGCCGGATCCGTCCGCGGCGCCGCCGGGAACGAATAACGACGACGGCCGCCCCGCCGGCCGCGCGAAACAGGAGAAACAGGAGAAGACCATGCGAGGCTCGAAGAATACGGCCGCCGAAGGGCCGACGCCCCCCGACGCCGCCGACAAGGCCGGCCGCGTCCGGCGGTTGCTGGACCTCATCCGGAAGAACGGGCGCGAGCGAAGCGACGGCAAGTGGCTGGAGGATCCCGCCCTCCTCGGCGAGGCGGCCCAAATGCTCCCGGTGTGGGGCCTGCGGAAGATCCAGAGCTACTCCGAATGGGCCCGCGACCAGGATCGGAGCGTCCGCGATCTGGGCATCGACCTGGTCGGAATCCGTCATGACGGGGAGCTGGCGGCGCTGCAGTGCAAAGCCCGGAAGGAAGGCGGGGCCAAGCCGCAGATAGCCAAGTCGCAGATCGACTCCTTCGCCAACGCCGCCGCCGACAGGGAGTGGGCTGAACGCCGGATCATCTGCAACCGGGACGCGAGCCTGGCGCCGAACGCCATGCTGCAGGCCAGGGACACCGGCCGCCCCATCCGGATCACGAACCTCCGCGCCGATCTCGAGGAACGGCTGGCGGCGCTGGACCAAGGCCTGGTCCCGGCCGTCGTCCAGGCGCCGCAGACGCGCGGCGGCATGCAAGAGGAGGCGGCGTCTGCCGCCATCCGGCATCTGCAGGCCGATTCCGACGGAGGCCGATGCCGGATCGTCTTGCCCGACGGCGCCGGCAAGACGGTGATCGCCCTCAAGATCATCGAAAGCTTGATCGGGCGCGGCGGCATGGCCGTGGTGCTGCGGGCGTCCATCGATGCCGCCGACCACGCCCGGCGGGCGTTCATCAACCACGCCCGAGGCCGCCTGCGGACGCTGGCCGTGGTCCCGCCCCATGCCGAAGGCGATGCGACCATCGCCCCGACGGCGGGCGATGCCGATGCCGCCGCCGATTGGCTGCGCCGCCGGGACCGCGAGCTTCCCAATATCGTCTTCGCCGCCGCCGAGGCGGCGAGGACGCTGGAGGACTCTTTCCAGCAGACCGGCATCATGGTCAGGGCGCTGGCGGCGGACGAAATCGCCATCGACGCCATGGGCCGCGATCCGGCGGAGGCGTTTCATGCCGAACACACGGTGTATTTGGCATCGCCGGGCCGGGCCATGGACGATGAGATCGCCGCGCCCACCGTCTACCGGCGAAGCTTCCGCGATGCGGTGCTGAACGGCTGGTTGCCGGACTATCGGATCCAGCCGCTGGCCGACGGCGACATGGTCGCATACGGCCGGGATGGAGCGGCGCTGGCGATTTTGACGCGGCGAGGCGGCGAGCGGCCCCTGCGGCGCGTGTCCCTGGACCGATTCCCGAAGGACGAGGACGCGCCCGCCCTGCGCGATGCGATTCTGGGTCGGGGCCGCCAAGACGCCGAGACCGCAGGCGAGCGGCTGAAGGCGGCAAGGGAGCGGCGCGAAATGGACGACAACGAGCTGGCTCGGCTCAGCGGCGTGGGTGTTCGGCGGATCCGCAGCATCGAGAGCGGCGCCGACAATATCCTGCTGGATGAGGCGGCGGCGATGGCCGCGGTCATGGACGTCTCCCTGGAACATATCGCCGGAGCCGCCGCCAACGCTCGCGGCGGCGGGGACCGCCCCCCTGCGGGCGGCGGCTTCCGGGAACGCCTGCAACAGGCCCGGAAGCGGAGCGGCATGTCGCAGAGCAAGCTGTCGATACAATGCGGCCGCGGGCGGGATTGGGTGCACTACCTGGAAGCCGGGGACAAAGCGCCTGACCGGGATGGGCTGGAAACGCTGGCGGCGGAACTGAAAACGACCGTCGAGGATCTCACAGGCGACATGTGTGCGGCGCAATCCCCCCGAGGGAGACTGCGGGATGGCGCCGAATCCGATGGCGAAGCGGAAACATTCGGCGAAAGGCTGCGACGGCTCAGAGAGGAGCGCGGCATGCAGCAAAAAGATGTCGGCGATGCCGCCGACATGGCTGGCGGACAGATCGCCGCCTATGAGACTCGGAGTCGCATCCCTCGTCCGAAAACAATGAAGAGGCTGGCCCGGGCATTGGGGGTGACGGCGGATGAGCTTGCCTCGGGTGCCGGCGCCGCCGCGCCGCCGCGTCCCGCCCCGCCAAATACCGCTCCAGATGGCTCGGCGCCCGATCCCGGTGTGGATGCCGGCGGCCGGGGCGTAAAAAACCCTTGGTCCGCCTGATTCAGCTCATCCCAAGCCCGTTCCGTCTGTAGCCGAAGCCCTCGGTGGCGGGCGGCGAACGCGAATGGAGGCCCTGAAACCGCTCGGCCCGCCGCGGCGCCGCGCGGAATCGCCTCAAGTGCCGCGTCTCATGCCGGAAGCTCGGAAATTCCCTGGAAAATCTCCGCCATCCCCGGCCGCATCGACGGGCCGCCCCTCGCCGCCCGCGCTCCAGTGCCGGCCGCGCCTGAACCGCGTCCGGCGAGGGGCTTTTTCGGTCCCCTCTACGGAACCCCCCTCCAGAACCCCCTCTGCAGGATTCCCTCTACAGGCGCCATCCGGCAGGCTGCCTGCCGGTCTGGGCGACCGAGCCGAAAACGACGAGGCATCGGGGCGGCAAGGGCCCGCCTCCCGGAACCTGCCCCGGGATCGTGAAACCGCGCCCGACGGCCGGCGAAAGACCGCCCCCCTGTACGAAGCGGGCGGCAACGGGACGTTCGCCCGGGTCCGCTTCCAGGCCCATGGCGACGACATCCCGAACCTCGTCGCCGCGGGCGGTTTCTTTCCCGGCGCACGGGCGCCGGGCCGCTCCCCTCCGAACGCGCCGCCGCCCCCGTCCCGCATTCCCCGCGCGGGACCGCCCGTCTCC
>CAYSVD010000117.1:0-1600 GCA_964434395.1 uncultured Pseudohongiella sp. | reverse complement strand
GGCCTGTCCGCCGACCGGGCCCCGACCGCGGATGCCGTTCCCGGTCCGCATGCGCCTCAACCAGCTATGGCGGCGGCATGCGGCGAAGGTTGAGCTCCGGCTCCCCTTCCCAGCCATCCGCTTTCTTCGGCCGGTCCGCGGCGACAGTGTCGCCTTTATTGGCCCCGCGGGTCAATCCCGTTCGCGCCCGTTCGCGCCCCGTGCGCGCCCCGCGTTCGCGCCCCGCTCGCGCCGGCGAACCGGTTGGGAATTTTTCCCACCGCGCCTTATACTGCCGCCATGGATTCCCCGGAGACGCCGCAGGCCGGCCACGCCCCCGCCCCGCTGATCAAGGCCGCGGAGAAGGTGTTGCGCGCCTTGGTCCGGCTGTTGCTCCACCACCGGTTCGCCTTCCCCCAACTCGCGGCGTTGCTGAAGGCCGTCTACGTGGACGTGGCGGAGCGGGATTTCAGGATCCGGGACGACCGCCCGTCCGACAGCCGGATCACCCTGCTCACCGGCGTGCACCGCAAGGACGTCAGGCGCCTGCGGGAACAGGGCGCGGATCCGGCCGCCGCGCCCGCCAGCGTGTCCACCGGCGCCCGGCTGATCGCCCGCTGGCTGGGCGACAGCGACTTCGCCGGTCCCGACGGCGCGCCGCGGCCGTTGCCCCTGAAATCCTCCGAGGGCGGCGGGGCGGGGTTCGACGAGCTGGTCGACCGGGTGTTCAAGCAAGACCTCCGGCCGCGGGTCATCCTGGACGAGTGGCGGCGGCTGGGCATCGCCCGCATCGAGGACGGCGCCGTGGTGCTCAACACCGGCGCCTTCGTCCCGGAGAAGGGCTTCGAGGAGAAGGCGTTCTTCCTCGGCAAGAACATCCAGGACCACCTCAACGCCGGCGCGGACAACCTGCTCGGCCGCAAACCTTCCCATTTCGACAGAAGCGTTTACTATGACGGGCTGACGGCGGCCTCCCTCGAGGAGCTGGAGCGGCTGGCCGACACCCTCGGCATGGAGGCGCTGGCCCGGATGAACAGAGCGGCCCTGGCCCTGCAGAAGCGGGACGAAGGCGCCCCGGAGGCCGCCGGCCGGATGAATTTCGGGGTGTTCAACTACAACGACCGGCCACGGCGGCCCGGCTCCGGGCGGGCGGAGGACGAAGAATGAGCACGGTTGCGGCGTCCGGCGCGGCGCGGCGCGGCTGGCAGGCGCCGCTGGCGGGCCTGCTGGCGGCGGCGCTCGCCCTGGCGGGCCTTTCCGGCAGCGCCGGCGACGGCGACGAGGACGGCGGCAGCGGTTTCGGGGGCACCGGCCGGACGCCCGGCGGCAGCGGACTGGGCGGCACCGGCGCCCGGCCCTTCCTGGGACTGAGCGCCGAACGGGAGGTGCGGGCCTACGCGGCCCCGGATGCCGCGCCGCCCATCGCCCGGCGGATCGGCGATGCGTTCGAGCCAGCCCTGACGGCCGCGGAAGCTCCATCGCCGCGGCGGGTCGCCGTGCACGACCCCGCGGCGGACACGCGGGACTCCTCGCCCATCCTGATCACCGAGCAGATCCAGCGGGAGCTGGACATCGGCGCCCGAGGCCCCGCCGCCGCGCCGGCCGGGCCGGCGCGGCGGCG
>CAYSVD010000116.1:0-2311 GCA_964434395.1 uncultured Pseudohongiella sp. | reverse complement strand
CGCCGGGAGTGTACGTTCGGGGGAGCGACGGGGCGTGGCGGCACCGGACATCCATCGGTCCCGACACCCTGGAAAGCGCCTCCGCCCCGCGGCCTTTGAGGGCCACCGAAGAGTTGACGGCTTTCGACGGCCTCGTCCTCGGCGCCATGGACATCAGCGCGCTGGCCGTCGACGTGTATTTCGCCTACGCGGTGCCGTCTCTGAACGTGCTGGTGTACACCAGCGAGGGCATCCGACTGACGATAGAGCGGGGTTTTTGAGCGGGTTCCCCAAAATCTCGCCGCGGCGGCGGGGGAGCGGGGACTATGCGCGGCGGCGGGAGGGATGCGCCGGACCGCCCGACCGACACCGACCGACACTGACTGAGTGTTGACAAAACAGGAGGATTCGGGGTAGAACGCAACCCTGCGTCGTCAACTCCGAAGGGTGGTGCGCTTGGTGTGAAATGGGCGGCATGCTTGGCGCGAAACAGGTGGCACACTTCAGTGAAATTCGGCAACAGGGAGACTTGATCAGAGGTTCCTTGGAGATGACACGGATATCGCGCATAGCCCTGTGGCCGCTTCTTCTTCCGGCGATCGCGGGCGGCGCCGCGGCCGCCGAGATCGACCTGTTGCGCCCGCTCGCGCAGACCCGGTCCGCGCCGGACGGCGGCGGGCGCGCGGTCGCCATCGACCGGGACACTCTCGCGTCGCTCGCCGTCGGCGACGTGGTCCGGCTGGAGCCGTTGCCCGGCCGGAGCATCAGGTACACGCTGAGGTCGTCCACCGCTTTCGTCAACGGCGACATCGGCTGGCGCGGCATCCACGAGGATCAGGGAACCGTCCGCCATCTGGTGCTGGTCCACAACCGGCGGTCCGTGCTGGGAACCGTCGACAGCCCCTGGGGCGAGTTCAGCATCAGCGGAGACCGGGAGGCGGATGGGGAATACGCCGCCTGGCTGTCGGCGCCCATCAAGGAGGCCTCCGTCGACCTGAGCGACGACGTCGTGTCGCCGGAGCGCCCCGCGGGCGGCGCCGGAACCGCCGCCCGGACCGCCCGGAGCGCTCCCGTCTCCACGGATCCCGGGCACGCGAGCCTGCTCGATTCCGACGGCGACGGGCTGTCCGACTTCAACGAGCGTATCGTCGGCACCGACCCTTCCGACCCGCTTTCCGTCGTCGACCCGCGGGCGGCGGTCGAGATCGATCTGATGCTCCTGTACACGCCCCGGTTCGCGAGGCATAGCGTCTCCGTCAGCGGCACCGACCACGGTCCGGAAACTTGGCTCAACGAGCGGGTGGAACTGGTCAACGCCGCCTACGCCGCCAGCGGCGCGGCCATCGTCTTCCGTCCGGCGGGCTATCTCCAGATCGACCATGGACTGCCGGCCGGCCGCTTGCTCGACGCCTACACATGGGTCTGGCACGCCTTGTACGGCAGCAGCGGCAACGACCAGGCGGACCGGGAGCTGGGGGCGATGGCGGATGCCGTCGGCGCCGACATTGTCGTCTTGTACGACCACAACGATGCGATGAGAGAGGACGGACAGAGGTGCGGGGTGGCAAACATTAGCGATGATGATGCGAACGTCACGGCGTCGCGCCTCCGCCCCGTATCGGTGATCGACGCCGAGTGCCCCAGAAGCAGTCAGGTGCTGGTCTTCGCCCACGAGCTCGGTCACAACCTCGGTCTGGGTCACGACCGTCTTGATCCGGGCGGCGCCTTTCCCTGGGCGCGCGGCCATGGCGTCCAGGGCGTGTTCCAGACCATCATGGGCCAGAGTTTCTCCAATGCCCCGAGCCTCCTGCTGTTTTCCAGTCCGGACCTCACATGCGAGGGAATGCCCTGCGGCGTGGCGCGCGACGATGCGCAGGAGGGCGCGGATGCGGTGTTCGCCCTCAATCACATGCGCTATCAGATCGCCGCGGCGGGCCAGAAGCAGACGTCGCCCGCGGAAATCGTCGCGCCGCCGGCGGCGGCGCGGCGTTCCTGGCCGCTGGCGCTGGCCGGCGACGTCTCCGCCGGCGCCGCCATGTACGGCGCGGCCACCCGCACCGGGAACCCCCACGCTCCCGTCAGCAGGTTTTCGCCCGGCGACGGCATCGATCTGGGCGTGACCGTCGAAATCCCCCCCGTGCATCAGGGCGAGACGGGGGAGACCTACATCATCATGGCGCCCGTTTATCTCCGGGACAGCAAAGGGGAATACCACTCCCCGCCGGGAGTGTACGTTCGGGGGAGCGACGGGGCGTGGCGGCACCGGACATCCATCGGTCCCGACACCCTGGAAAGCGCCTCCGCCCCGCGGCCTTTGAGGGCCACCGAAGAG
>CAYSVD010000115.1:0-1820 GCA_964434395.1 uncultured Pseudohongiella sp. | reverse complement strand
GCGCTGCACCCCATCCCCCGCCGGGCGGCCGCCCCGGCCCCGGAGGAGTTTCCGGTGAGTCCCTTCAAGAAGTTCTTCTCGGGCTCCGTCGCGGAGCAGGCCGCCACCGTCGGCCGGGTCGCGGCGTTCGCCGAGGCCCTGGAGCCCCGCGGGCCGGCGGCGGACGCCTCCGACGGCGGGCCGGCCGGCGAGGCTCCCGACGCGGAGACCCTCGAGGAGCTGTTCACCCTGTACAACGGCCGCCGGCCGCTCTCCCCGACCGTCCAGTGGCTGGACCCGGAGGCGCGGGTGCCCGGGCTGTCGGAGCGGGCCGTCCGCAAGGATGTCGAAAGCGCGCTGCGCGAGAGCGGCCTGTATTCCAAAAAGCCCGCGGCCGCGGAGCTGTTCGTCCTGGTCTGCGTCCACGAGGCGGCGGTCAGCATCCTCATCGAGCTCAGGAAGACGCTGTACGATCCGGGCACGGACGCGTCGGGACCCGCCACCGCCTGGCGCTCCGTCTCCATCACGTCCCACTACGACGACGCCGACGCCGTCCTGGACACCCTGCGCGAACGGATGGACGGGTTCACGGAGGAGTACCTGCGGGTGAACGACAGGCATTCCGCCTGACCGGGGCCGGGGCGGCCGGCTCCGGGGCCGCCCGGGAACGAGCCCGAACGCCGGGCCGAAAGCCACAGGGCGAAAGCCAACAGGGCCGAAAGCCGGCAGGGCCGAAAGCCGGCGGTGACGCGGGAGCGGAGCGGCGCTATACTTCGCGCCGCGAGGCGGCGTCCCGAAGGCGCCGCGCTTTTCGCCCGCCCCTGACGGGGCGCCCATGGGCGGCGCTTCGGTGCCGCCGCGGACCGGACGCCATGACACGCCGCAAACTTCCGACGGGCACGCCCGCCAACGACGCCGTGCACCCCGACGGGGGCCGGGATCCGCACCCCGACGCGGTCGGGTTCGAGTTGTACAACCGGAACCAGCCGCTCGAGTTCGCCGTCAAGAAGCTGGGGGCCGACGCGCGCGCCCTCGGGCTGTCGGAGGAGGACGTCCGCCGGACCGTCGGGAAACTGCTGGACTCCGCCGGGCTGCGCGCCAAGGAGAAGGCGGAGAGCTTCCTGTACCTCAGGATTTCCGTCGCCGGCCCGGCCTTCAGCATCGAGGTCCAGCTCGTGAAGGAGCTGTTCGACCCGGCATCCATGGTCCTGGGTCTCGGCGTCAGCTGGCATTCCAGCGTCACCGGCGTCCACGACGGCGACGCCGCCGTCGTCCTGTCCGTCCTGTCGCAACGCATGGTCAACTTCCTTGATGAATACCAGGACGTGAACGCCGACGTCCCCCACTGACCGGCCGGTCAGCTCCCCGCGTCCCCCCGGCCGGGGTCCGGGCGCGGCCCGCGCTCCGAGACGTACTCCCGGAACCGCTCCGGCCCGATCTCCACCAGCGTGAAGTTCAGGTCGGCGAAGCGCTTCAGGTCCCTGGCGGGCAGCGCGGAGTCCTGCCAGTAGTCGAAGTAGTACCTGCACCTTTGCCTGGAGGCGTTCCGGTACCGGTCGCCCAGCGCCATGAGCGCCGCCGCGTGCCCCTCGAACTCGTCCCAGGAGACCTCTTCGCCCTCCTCCCAGCCGGCGATGACGGCGAGGGCGTCGCGCGCCCCGTCGGCGTGCGGCTCTCCGTAGAAGTCCCGCACCGCGCCGGCGGCGAAGCCCTTGTCCAGCAGGGTTATGCCCGAGGGCGCGAGCAGGACGGCGCCGAGCGGCAGCGACCGCCGCGCGCCCGTCTCCGGGTCGACCCCGTACGTGCATATCGTCGCTCCCCCCGCCGGCCCGCGCCCGCCC
>CAYSVD010000114.1:0-7068 GCA_964434395.1 uncultured Pseudohongiella sp. | reverse complement strand
GCAGCTCGCCCCCCAGCTCCCGCGCCAGTCCGGACAGCGTGAACGTCCCGATCACCGCCCGCCCCCCCGTCGCCCGAGGGCGAGCCGCACCTGGTTGACGTCGCTCAGCGTCATCCGGTTGCCGCCGATCTCCTGGTAGGTCTCGTGCCCCTTGCCGGCCACCAGCACCACGTCGCCGGGGGCGGCGCGCGCGACGGCGAAGCCGATGGCCTCGGCCCGGTCGCGGAGCACCTTGACGCGCTCCCGGTCGACGACGCCGCTTAGGATCTGCCGGACGATCTCGTCCCCGTCCTCGTTGCGCGGGTTGTCGTCGGTGACCACCAGGCGGGCGGCGTGCCGCTCGGCGATCTCGCCCATCAGCGGGCGCTTGCCCCGGTCCCGGTTGCCGCCGCAGCCGAACACGCACCAGATGTTGCCGCCGAAGTGCTCCTTGAGGGCCAACAGGGAGCTGTTCAGGCCGTCGGGGGTGTGGGCGTAGTCGACCACGGCGGTGATGTCCGCGCCGCCGTCGACGATCTGCATGCGGCCGTCGACGGGCCGCAGCGCGCTGACGCTCGCGCACACCGCATCGAGGTCCACCGGGCCGGACCGCCCCAGGTAGCCGAGCATCGCCGCGACCACCGCCAGCGCGTTGCTGAGGTTGAAGCGGCCGATCAGCCCGCTTTCGATCTGGCCGACGCCGGCGGGGGTGCGGATGCGCGCCTCGAAGCCGCGCCGGGTGAAGGACACGGTCTCGGCGTGCACCGAGGCGATGGGCTTGTCGACGCTGTAGGTCAGGATCTCGATGCCGCCGGCGACGCTGTTGATGATGGTCGGCGCGTAGGGATCGTCCAGATTGACGACGGCGAGGCGCAGTCCGGGCATGGTGAAGAGCCGCTTCTTGGTCTCGGCGTACACGGAGACGCTGCCGTGGTAGTCCAGGTGGTCCCGGGTGACGTTGGTGAAGACGGCGGTGTCGAAACGCACCGCGTCCACCCGGTGCTGGTGCAGGCCGACGGAGGTCACCTCCATGACCACCGGCTCGATCCCCTCGTCCGCCATGCCCGCCAGCGCCCGCTGCGTGAACACCGCGTCCGGCGTGGTCAGGGGGGTCTCCTCCAGCGCGCCGTAGACCCCGCAGCCCAGGGTGCCGATGGTGCCGCACCGGCGGCCGAAGGCGCCCAGCGCCTGGGCGACGAACTGGCTGATGCTGGTCTTGCCGTCGGTGCCGGTGACGCCCATGACGGTCAGCCGCTCGCTGGGCCGGCCGTAGAAACGCGCCGCGATCTCGCTGATCCTGGCCGACAGGTTGTCGACGGCCAGCACCGCCCGGCCCTGGACCATCTGGAACCCCTGCCAGTCGCCGCCGGTCTCCACCAGCACCGCCCGGGCCCCCGCCCCGACGGCCTCGTCGATGTACTCGCGGGCGTCGTGGACGCGCCCGAAGCAGGCGATGAACAGGTTGCCCTCGCTCAGCATGCGGCTGTCCATCTGCACGCCGGTGACCTCGACGTCCAGCGCCGGCGGCGACGGGACCGGCAGGGGCGCCATGCCCAGGACCAGTTCCGCCAGGGAGACGCCCGGACGCCCGCCCGCCGCCGCGCTCACGACCCCTCCGAGGGCGCCCGGTCCGGCGCGACGTTGCGGATGCGAAGGGCGGCGGCCATGATCTCCGAGAACACCGGCGCCGCCACCTGGCCGCCGTAGTGCTCGTCGCCCTTGGGCTCGTTGACGATCACCGCCACCACGACCTCCGGGGCGGAGGCCGGCGCCAGCCCCACGAACAGCGAATTGTGCAGGTTCTCCTCGTAGCCGAACTCCCCCACCACGTGGGCCGTGCCGGTCTTGCCCGCCACGCTGTGGAGGGGCAGGCCCGCCTCCACCGCCGAGCCGCCCCGGACCGGGTCGACCACCGTCTCCAGCATGGCCAGCACCTGCCGGCTGACCCCGGGGTCGACCGCCCGCTCCCGGGGCAGGCGGCCGACGGCATCGGCGTCGAGCCGGAGCAGGGAGACGGGCTTGGCGACCCCGCCGTCGGCCAGCACGGCGTAGGCCCGGGCCAGCTGCAGGGCCGAGCCGGACAGGCCGTAGCCGAACGACAGGGTGGCGGCCTCGAACGGGCTCCAGCGCTCCGCGGCGGGCAGCACGCCGCTGCGCTCGCCCGGAAAGCCGGTGCCGGTGCTCCGGCCGAAGCCCACCCGCTCCAGCACCGCCCGGATGGGCCCGGGGCCGATCGCCAGGGCGAGCTTGCTGGTGCCGATGTTGCTGGACTTGGTGATGACCCGCTCCAGGGTGAGCTCGCCGTAGTCGAACAGGTCCCGCACCTCGTTCCCGCCGATCATCATCCAGCCGGGGCTGGTGTCGATCACGCTGTCGGGGGCGTAGCGCCCCGTCTCCAGCGCGGCGGCGACGGTGAAGGCCTTGACGGTCGAGCCGGGCTCGAACACGTCGGTCACCGCCCGGTTGCGCAGCGCGCCGAAGTCCCTCATGTCGGAGCGGTTGTGCGGGTTGTACGAGGGTTGGTTGACCATCGCCAGCACCTCGCCGGTGCCGACGTCCAGCGCCACCGCGGACGCCGCCCGGGCCCGGCGGGCGACGAATTCGGCCTTGAGGGCGCGGTAGGCGATGTCCTGCAGCCGGAAATCGATGCTGAGCGCCAGGTCCTTGCCGGGCTGGGCGGACCGGATCGTGTCCAGCTCGCGGATGATCCGTCCGCGCCGGTCCTTCATCACCCGCCGGCGGCCGGGTACGCCCCGCAACCACTCGTCGTAGGCCAGCTCCAGCCCCTCCTGGCCCGCGTCGTCGATGTCGCTGAAGCCCACCAGGTGCGCCGTGACCTCCCCTTGGGGATAGAACCGCCGGTACTCCCGCCGGCCGTACACGTGCTCGAGGTTCAGCGACAGCGCCCGCTCGGCGGCGGCCGGCGCCAGGCGCCGCTTGACGTAGAGGAACTCCCGGCCGGCGGCGGCGCGGATCTTCCCGGCCAGCCGGCCGCCGTCCAGCGACAGGGCCTCGGCCAGCAGCCGGATGGATTCGGCGTCGCCGGCCAAGCGGGAGGGGTCGACCCAGATCGACCGGACCGGCGCGCTGACCGCCAGCGGCTCGCCGTTGCGGTCGGTGATCAGTCCCCGGTGCGCCACCAGCGGCACGGTGCGGATGGTGCGGGCGTCGCCCTGGCCCTGCAGGAAGTCGCGCTGATGGAGCTGCAGCGCGACCAGCCTCCAGCCGATCGCGCCCGCCCCGGCCAGCAACAGGGCCAGCGCGAGGCGGCTGCGCCGGCGCCTCTGCAACCCGGCCGCCCTATCGCCGCTCATGCCCTTCCGTCCTCATGTCCACCACGACGATGTCCTCCGGCGCCGGGACGCGCATGCCGAGCTCCTCGCGGGCCTTGCTTTCGATCCGCCCGCCCACGGCGAAGGTGCTGCGCTCCAGCAGCAGCCGGTTCCGCTCGACCTCCAACGCGTTGCCCCGTTCGCGCAGCCGCTGCAGTTCGCCGAAGGCGGCCCGGCTTTCATGGGTGGTTCTCACGACAGCCAGCCCCGACAGGAGGACCATCGCCAGGGCGGCGGCGAAGGCCCCGGCGCGGGGGGAGGTCAGCCCGGCCCAGCGCAACACCGGTTCGCGGGCGGGTCCGTGCCGTCTCGCTCGCATCGCGTCCCCCCTCAGGCCGCCTTTTCCGCCACCCGCATCACCGCGCTGCGCGCGCGCGGATTGGCCTCGGCCGCCGCCGCCGACGTCCTCACTGGCCGGTGCGGCCGCTTCAGCGCGGGCCGCAGCGCGGCGGCGGTCACCGGCAGGTCCCGCGGAAAGCGGTCGCCCCGGGCGCGTTCCGCCATGAACCGCTTGGTCATGCGGTCCTCCAGCGAATGGAAGCTGATGACCACCAGGCGGCCGCCCGCCGCCAAGGCCGCCAGCGCCTGGGCGAGCCCCTGCTCCAGCTCCTCGAGCTCCCGGTTGATGTGGATGCGGATCGCCTGGAACACCCGGGTGGCGGGGTGCCGGCCGGGGCGCTGCGGCGCGCCGGCGCGCCGCAGCGCCTCCCGGACGATGGCGGCCAGCCGGCCGGTGGTGTCGATGGCGGCGGCCTCGCGCTGCCTGACCAGTTCCCGGGCGACGCGGCGCGCGTGGCGCTCCTCGCCGAAGCGGCGGATGACGTCCGCGATCTCCTTCTCCCCCGCCGCGCCGAGCCACTGCGCCGCGCTCGGCCCCTGGTCCGGGTCCATGCGCATGTCCAGCGGGCCGTCGCGCAGGAAGCTGAAGCCCCGGGCCGGATCGTCCAGCTGCGGCGAGGACACGCCGAGGTCGAACAGCACGCCGTCGGTCCGGCCGTGCACCCCATGCCGCCGGGCCAGCGGCTCCAGCCGGCTGAAGCGCTCCCGGACCGCCTTCAGCCGGGGGTCGGCGGCGGCCATGGCCTCGGCCGCCGCCGCGGCCTCCGGATCCCGGTCCACGGCCAGCAGCATCCCGTCCGGCCCCAGCCCGTCCAGGATCAGCCGCGCGTGGCCGCCCCGGCCGAAGGTCGCGTCGATGTAGACGCCGCCGGACCTGAGCCGCAGCGCGGCCGCGGCCTCCCGCCCCAACACGGGCTCATGCGACGGCGCGGGGGCGGCGGTCACGGCGGCGTCTCCCGGCTAAAGCGCCAGGCTCCTCAGCGCGTCCGACAGCTCGGCGCCGTCCGCCGACTGGTCCAGCCAGGCCGCGCGCTGCCGGTCCCAGGTCGGCTGGTCCCAGATCTCCATCTTCTTGCCCAGGCCCACCAGGCAGACATGCTTTTCCAGCCGCGCGAACTCCCGCAACTCCCGGGGCAGCAGCAGGCGGCCGTTGCCGTCCAGCTCCAGGTCGCTGGCGTGGCCGATCAGCAGGTGCTTGTAGCGTTCCGCCAAGGGGTCGAAACTGGACAGGGCCTGGATGTCCCGCTCGAGCCGCTCCCATTCCGTCAGCGGATACAGCGGCAGGCAGCGGTTGGTGAGACCGATGGTGGCGATCAGCCGGCCGCCGCACAGGGAGCCCAGCGCGTCGCGGTGGCGGGACGGCATGGCCATGCGGCCCTTGGCGTCCAGATTGATGGTGCTGATGCCCCGAAACACGCGCCCTGTCCGTCTGCGGCGGCCCGGCCGCCGGAAAAGCGTTCATTATCTCCCACATTTCGGCAGAAATGTCCACTTTTTTCCCTTTTTTCCCACAAAAAAGACGGTCACGGACGGATATCGGCGCCCTCGCGCTGAAATTTAGCGGTTTTTCAGCCGTTTGGCGGATTTCGCGGATGGCGCGTATTTCCGCCCGCGCCGGGCGGAGCCTCGCGGTCGGGTCGGGGACGCCCCGCCGGCAGGCGCATTTCAGCGAAATTCAGCAACCGGCCCGCCCGCCCCCGGCGAGGCCGGGGGGCATGCGGTTCGGCGAGTCAGCCTGTAAGCCGGGTTCTGTCGAGGACAATCATTCATCTGCGGCCTGCGTCGCCACAGGCCTGTAGCGGCCTACCCGAACCCAATGCGAGCCACATTGACGGGTTCCTATTTGGCCTTGCTCCGGGTGGGGTTTACCTTGCCGCGAACCGTTGCCGGTCGCGCGGTGCGCTCTTACCGCACCATTTCACCCTTACCTGCCGCCGAAGCGGCGGGCGGTATGCTTTCTGTTGCACTGGCCGTGGGTTCACACCCCCCAGGCGTTACCTGGCACCCTGCTCTGCGGAGCCCGGACTTTCCTCCATCCCCCCGGCGAGCCGGGGGAACAGCGATTGCCCAGCTGACTCGGTTGCAGGGTAGCCGTTCGGCGGCTGCTCCGCAACACTCTCAGTCTTAGCCTCAGTCTTAGCCTCAGTCTTAGCCCATGACCATCACCGAACTCTCCCTCGCCTCCGCCCCGGGCGCGGCGGCGACCGGGGGTCAGCCGCCGCTGAAATCGGGAACGTCCCCCGCGTACGCCGCGAAATGGGCGCGGTAGGCATCGGCGTCCCCGGTGCCGCCAACGATGATGAGCCGGTCCTCCTCCCCGCCCCCATAGGTGAGAACCGTCACCTTCGTCGTGTCGGCGCCGGAAGGATGCAGAGATGCCGGGATGTAGGGATGCGCGGGGTCGCCGCCGCTTCCGAGCGCGACGACCGTCGCCTCGACGTGGGCCGGGTCGAAGCCGTCCTCGCGGATCCGGATCGAGTCCTCGTCGGCCTGAAAATCCGTGATGACGTCCGTGCCGTCGCCGTAGCGGAAGATGAAAGCATCGGCGCCGGCGCCGCCCGTCAGGACATCGTCGCCCCGCCCGGCGTCGATCCAGTCGGCGCCGCCGGTTCCCTCTCTCGTGTCGTCCCCGTCGGTGCCGCGGATGAAGGCGACGGCGGGATCCCAGGCGAATGCATCCCGGATGTCCCGCATCCCGTCGCGGTCGCGCCCGGAAGAGGATACCCGGGGCGGCGCGGCATCCGCATCATGGGCATCTTCCCGCCGCCGGCCGAAGGCCCCGTCGCCGGCGCTCCGCCCGCCCGGGCCGGCGCCCAGGCCGTCTTCGAGCCAGGCGCCCGCCGGAATGGTCCCGTCCACATCGCCGCGGGAGCCGGCCTTGGTCTCGGTCTCGAAATCGTCGTCCATCAGCGCGTTATCGTTTTTCTGGACGGTCTGCCATTCCGTGCCGCCGCCGTTGTAGGCGTAGCGGTGCACCCGATCCGGCGCCAGCCCCAAGCGGGATGGGTCGCCGATGCCGTCCCAGGCGTCGAAGTACCGGATCTCCGTCACCCGGCCGATGTCGTCCAGCGTCCAGGCCGCGTTGCGGCTGCCGTAGATGAACGATTCCGGGTCGTGAGGAATCGTCTCGGGGCTGGTCATTCGAGGACGCCAGTGCGCATCGCCCGAGGCGTCGTATTTGTAGTTTACGAACCGGTCAAGCGTCGCACCGTAAACGACGTACCCGAGGTCGACGGATTCTCCAGCTTGGCCGTAAGCGTCGGTTGGATATTTCAAATCCCTGACTCCCGGTTAAGAGGCGGTTTTTTGAGGAAAAACCGATCAAAAGCTAAAGTTTTTCAGAATCTTACCGAAAAACCATGCATCTCAGTCATTTTCACCTGTGAGGTGCACCATGAAAAGAAGGAAATTCCCCCCC
>CAYSVD010000113.1:0-34577 GCA_964434395.1 uncultured Pseudohongiella sp. | reverse complement strand
ATTTGTTGAATCCAGCCCGGATCAGCAGCTTTTGTTGCCTCCGGACATGCGGGAGTGGATTTCCGACGACGACATAGTGCATTTTTTGCTGGCGGCGGTGGAGCGCGTGTCGTTATCGCACTTCAAGGTCAATGCGAGGGGCAGCGGGTCGGCTCAGTACCATCCGCGGACGATGCTGGCGTTGCTGATTTACTGCTACATCAACGGCATTCGCTCGTCGCGCCAGATAGAGCGGGCGACGTACCGGGACATCGGGGCCCGCGTGTTGATGGGGGACACCCATCCGGACCACGACACGATCTGCAGTTTCCGGCGCAAGAACAAGGCGGCGATCGAACAGGCTTTTTTCGAGCTGTTGCTGCTGGCCAAGGAGTCGGGTTTCCTGAAAGTCGGCGTGGTGAGCGTGGACGGCACGAAGATACGTGCGAACGCGAGCAAGCGGCGCAGCATCCGCTATGACCGCGCCCTGGAATTGCGGGAGGAGTTGCGGGCGGAGGTGAAGGAGATGCTGGAGCAGGCGGAAGCGGCAGACCGCGCCGACGAGCCGGACGGCCAGAAGATGCCTGAGAGGCTGAGGAGGGCGAACAAGCTGGGCGACGAGCTGGACAAGGCGATCCGGCGGCTCGAGCGGCAGGCGAGAGAGAAGGCGGCGGAACAGGCGGAGCGGCGGAAAGCCCCGGCTGGCGGGGCCTCGCAAGCGGCGGCCGGCGAAGTTCCGGCCGCCGTCGGCGGCGGCCGGGCGAAGGGGGCGAACGGGGAAGGGAACGCGCCGACAAGCGAAGAGGACGCGCCGAAGCCCGCCCCCGACGCTCAGATCAACCTGACGGACGAGGACAGCGCCCTGATGTGCAAGAACCGAAGGAGCGGGTTTCACCAGGGCTACAACGCGCAGGCGACGGTGGACGCCGAGGGGAGCCAGTTGATTTTAAGCGCGCGGGTCACCAGCAAGCCCAACGACAAGCAGGAGCTGGCGGCGGATGTGGAGGCCATAGACGACCGGGTGGGAACCCCCACTCATGTGTTGGCGGACAACGGTTATGCCAGCGAACGGGAGGTGGAGAAGGTGTCGTCGAAAGGAACGGAGGTGCTGGTCGCGGTGAGATCGGGAGATCACCGCCGGCATTGGGACCTCCGTCCTCACGACACGCCGAAACCCCCTCGGCCGATCAGGGCGGAGTGGTTGCTGGACATGTATAAGAAGATGCAACAACCGGAATTCTTGAAGATGTACAGGCTGCGGAAACAAACGGTGGAGCCGGTGTTCGGCGTGATGAAGCATTGGATGGGCTGCAGACGGTTTCTCCTGCGCGGAAAGGAAAAAGTGGGAATCGAGTGGCAGTTGATGGCGCTGGCGTACAACTGCAAGCGGTTGCACAACATGATGCGGGCCTGAGAGGGCCTGCCGCCCTGAAATCCGAGCGCGCGAAGCGGAAAACGACGGTTTTTTGGATGCTCGCGAAGCAAAATAGTGAAATCATACACAGCATCATGTTCTGGAGATGCCCGGTCGGCGCAACGCCGTCCGACTCCATGAGTCGAAATTCGGCCTGATCGGTGGAAATTGATCTATGAATCGTCCGGCGACGCTGAATTTCACCCTAAGTCCGACGATCTGCTAGACTCGCCGGACGCCGGGATGCGGGGCCTGCGGCGGACCGCCGGGGAGGCGCGGGACATGGAACAGCGCGTGAGA
This sequence comes from uncultured Pseudohongiella sp., assembly GCA_964434395.1. Lineage (GTDB taxonomy): Bacteria > Pseudomonadota > Gammaproteobacteria > Pseudomonadales > Pseudohongiellaceae > UBA9145. The sequence continues at coordinate 32,884 of CAYSVD010000113.1, read as the reverse complement.
CGCGGCCCGTCCCTCCGGCTGCTGCCGGCGGCGGGCGTGTGGGCCTTGGCGGCCTGCGCGGTCCCGGCCGAGCGGGAGCCCTTCGCGGGCGAGCGGATCCCGCACCTGCTGCAGGAGCCCCGGCACCGGACCGTGTTCGCGCGGGACGGGCTGTACCTGCTGGACGTGCAGATCAACCCGGGGGACGTCTCCCTCCCCCACGTCCACGACCAAGCCATCCTGCTGACCCGCATCCACATGGGGGACGGCCCCCGGCGCGGCGAGGTCAGCGTCAACACCGACTACGCGAGCGAGCCGTTCACCCACCGGGTCGCCAACGCGGGCCCGGGGCTGTTCCGCATCATCGCGCTGGTGAACGGGGGCGGAGGCGCGCCGGAGGGCGCCGACGACCGGCCCGTCGGCGCGGGAGCGCCCGACATCGACGATCCGTGGTTCCGCTCCTGGCGTTTCGAGCTGGCGCCGGGCGAGCGGACCGCCCGGCGGACCCACCGCAACCCCACCGTCGTGATACTGGCCACCGAGGGGACGGCGCATGTGTCGCGGGACGACGGCATCGCCCGCGAACTGGCCCGGCCCGGCGACTGGGCCTGGCGCGACGCCGGCGCCGGCTACTCCGTCCGCAACGCCGGCGCGGCGCCGGTCGTGGTGGTGGTCAACGAGGGCCGGGGCGGCTGAGGCCGGACGGGCGCGGCGGCGGCCCTTCCCCGCCGGGCCGCCGTCAGCGGGCGGCGATGCCCTCCCGGGCCTCCGGCAGGGCCATGGCGGTCAGGGTCGAGCCGGTCTGCAGGATGATGTGCTGCCGCCCCTCGTGCACCCAGCTGCTCATGCCGTAGCTGCTGCGCGCCGGCGCCTCGATCTCCCCGAGGATCTCGCCGGTGGCCTTGTCCAGCGCCCACAGCATCGGCGTGCCGTCCGCCGCCTGGTCGGAATAGATCAGCAACTCGGCGGTGAGGACCATGGGGACCAGCGCGCCGGTGCCGGTGTTGCCGACGGCGTCCATGTCCGCGCCGGCGCGCTCGAAGGCGTCGGCGTAGCGCTGGGGCGTCTCGCCGGTCGGGATCTCGAACTTCTTCTCGCCGGTGTTCATGTCGTAGGCCGTGATGGTGCTGTAGGGCGGCTTCCACACGGGCACCCCGGCCGGATGGCGCGGGGTGCGGGCGGTGGCGCCGCGCACCGCGTTGGCGTAGCGCGCGGTGGTGACTCCGGTGGAGTTCGGAAACAGCAGGTCCGCCTCGTCGCCCGGTATCAGCCGCAGGGCGAAGCAGGCGATGTGGGACGAGACGTAGAAGTAGCCCGTGGCCGGGTCGGCCACCGGCGGCGAGGTGATGTTGGCGCCGCCCGCGCCGCCGGGGCAGTTCATGGCGGCGTACTTGCCCATCGGGTTGTCGGCGTGGATCGGGGGGTTGAACAGCCCCCCCATGACGTAGTCCTCCATGGCCTCCAGCGCCTGCTCCTTCAGCCGCGGCGTGAAGTCCACCAGGTCGTCCTCGCCGATGCCCTGCATGGTGTAGGGCTCCGGCCAGGTCACGTGCGGCTGGGTGGGCGCGAGCGCCTCGCCGGGCACGATGGAGGGCGGCGCCGGGCGGTCCACGATGGGCCAGACCGGCTCGCCGGTCTCCCGGTCGAAGGTGTACAGCCAGCCCTGCTTGGTGGCCTGCACCACCGCCGGGATGCTCCGGCCGTCCACGTTCAGGTCCATCAGCACCGGCGCGGTGGGGGTGTCGAAGTTCCAGATCTCATGACGCACGAACTGGAAGTGCCAGCGCCGCTCGCCGGTGCGCGCGTCCAGCGCGAGGATGCTGGCGGCGAACAGGTTGTCGCCGGGGCGGAAGCCGCCGTAGTAGTCGATGGTGGCGCTGTTGGTGGGCACGTACACCAGGTTCCGCGCCGGGTCGGCGGACAGCGGCGCCCAGGACGAGACGTCCCCGGTCCACTCCCAGGCGTCGTTCTCCCAGGTCTCGTGGCCGTACTCGCCGGGCTTCGGGATGACGTTGAACTTCCACTTGAAGGCCCCGGTCTCCAGGTCGTAGGCCAGCATGTCGCCCGGAACGTTCTCGATGCGCGCCTGGTGGTAGCCCTGCTCGGCGGAGTTGCCGACCACGATCGTGTCGTTCACCACGATGGGCGGCGAGGAGGCGGTGATGTAGCCGACCTCCAGCGGAATGCCCTCGTAGGGGTCGTAGGGATGGCCGAGGTCCGCCAGCAGGTCGACCACCCCGCTTTCGGGGAAGCCGTCGATCGGCACCCGCCGGCCCCAGCCCTCGAGCGGGATCCCGGTGGCCGCGTCCAGCGCCGTCAGGAAGAAGCCGGGGGAGACGATCAGCACCGCGCCGCGCCCGCCGATCTCCGCGTAGGCCACGCCCTTGCCGTAGTCGGAGCGCATGGAGTACTCGGCCCGCGGGGTCTTCGGCTCCCGGTAGGACCAGATCGTCTCGCCGCTGCCCGGGTCGATCGCCACCACGTGGCGGTTGTAGCCGGCCACCGTGAACAGCCTGCCGTCGACGTAGGACGGGGTGGAGCGGCCGCTGACTGCGCCGAAGCTGGCGCCGTCCCACTCCCAGGCCACCTCGAGCTCGCCGAAGTTCTCCGCCGTGATCCCGGCGGCGGGGGTGTAGCGGGTGTGGGCGTGGTCGCGGCCCAGGGTGAGCCACTCGACGGTCTCCTGGGCCGCGAAGGCCGCCGGAGCCCACAGGACGGAAAGCGCGGCCAGCGCGCCGCGCAGTCTGGACATTCGCATCGGTCTCACCTCTCGTCGCTCCCCCGGGGGCGCGGGCATCCCCGCCAGCCGGGTCCGACCGGGATTATCCCGGTTTCGCCGCCGATTCCCAATGTTTTCCGGCCCGCGCCGGTGACAAAATGTGTCAGGCCGGTCAGCGGCGCAACGCGAAGGTGAACAGGGCGTTGCCCGCTATCACCGAGACGTGCTGGACGCCGTCCGCCATGAAGGTCACCGGCGCCATCACGATCTGGCCGCCGAGGCTGGCCCGCCACAGCAGTTCGCCGCTGCGGGCGTCGAGGGCGTGGAAGTGCCCCTCCCGCCCGCCGGTGAACAGCAGGTCGGACGCGGTGGTGAGCACGCCGGCGTCGCTGACGTCGTACTGGTCGTAGGACCAGACCGCCTCGCCGGTGCGGGGATCCATGGCCTTGAGGGAGCCGTAGCCCACCTCGTCGGTCCAGTCGTTGATGGGGCTGGTCCGGCCGATGCCGATGGTCGGCGCGCCCGGCGCGGGCGCCAGCACCGAGAAGCCGCCCCCCAGGAAGGCCCGGCCCGGCACGTACTCGGACTCCTCGGGGCGGTAGATGGAGGCGTAGTTCTCCCAAGCCGCGAAGTAGAAATAGCCGGTGCGGGGGCTGTAGGAGGGCGGATACCAGTTGGTGCCGCCCTGGTTGCCCGGGTACGTGGGCATGCCCTCGGGCTGGGGCGTCTGGATCGGACGGCCGCGCGCGTCCAGCCCGCTGGCCCAGTTCACCCGGACGTAGGGCCGGCCCAGCAGGAATTCGCCGTCGGTCCGGTCCAGCACGTAGAAGAAGCCGTTGCGGTTGGCCCACAGCATCAGCTTCCTCGGCTCGCCCCGCCAGTCCATGTCCGCCAGCACCGGCACCTGCACCGCATCGTAGTCGTAGCCGTCGTTGGGCGTGAACTGGAAGTGCCAGCGCAGCGCGCCGGTGTCGGCGTCCAGCGCGACGACCGAGTCGGAGTACAGGTTGTCGCCCGGCCGCTGCCCGGGGTTCCAGTCGGGGCCGGGATTGCCCACGCCCCAATAGGTCAGGTTCAGCTCCGGGTCGAAGGAGCCGGTGATCCACACCGGCGCCCCGCCGTGCTCCCAGTCGTCCCCTTCCCAGCTGTCGTGGCCGGGCTCGCCCGGACCGGGGATGGTGTGCGTCTTCCAGGCCAGCTCGCCGGTGGCCGCCTCGTAGGCCGCCACGAAGCCGCGGATGCCGTACTCGCCGCCGCCGACCCCGACGATGATCTTGTCCTTCACCGCCAGCGGCGCCATGGTGATGGAGTAGGCCCGGTCCACGTCGCCCACCTCCGCGTTCCACAGCGGCCGGCCGTTGATCCGGTCCAGGGCGACGAGCCGGGCGTCCAGCGTGCCCATGAACACCCGGTCGTCGAGCACGGCCACGCCGCGGTTGTTGGCGCCGCAGCACACCCGCACGTTCCCGTCCGGCCGGTGGCGGTGCTTCCAGAACACCCGGCCCCTGGCGGCGTCGACCGCCATCACGCTGTTGGGCCGCTCGGTGACGTACATGACGCCGTCGGCCACCAGCGGGTTGGACTGCCAGGCCCCGGACACCTGGTTCTGCAGCACCCACCGGAGCTCCAGCCGGTCCACGTTGCGGCGGTTGATCTGCCGCAGGCCGCTGTGGCGCTGGCTCATGTAGCCGCCGTTGTAGGTCAGCCAGCTCTCCGGCTCGCCGGCGGCGCCCAGGATGCGCTCGTAGGGCACCTGGGCGGACGCCGGGGCCGCGGCCAGGGCCGCGGCGAGCGCGGCGGCGCGGACGGCGCTCACTGCGGCCCCCGCAGGGTGAGCAGGTAGCCCAGCACGTCGGCCGCCTCGGCGGCGGACAGGTCGGCCGGCGGCTTGCTGGGCCCGTCGCTGAGCTCGTAGCGGACGATGTCGGCCTTGTCCAGCGAGCGCAGCCGCTCCCGCGCGTCGATCAGCTGGACGGAGTAGGTGTCCTCGTTCAGCCGCCGGCCCTCGATCTCCTCCCCGCCGCGGGTGACGATGCGCGCGGCCCGGTTGATCGGCCACAGCGCGCCGGCGGGATCCAGCAGGTTGCGCTGCAGGACGGCCGGGGAGCGCTCGACCCCGATGGCGCTCAGGTCCGGCGCGACGCGCGGGCCGGTCCCGTTCACCCGGTGGCAGCCGGCGCAGCCTCCCTTGCCCTGGAACAGCTCCCGCCCGCGCCGCGGGTCGCCGACGCGCACGGCCACGCCCTCCGGGTCGAAGCCCGCCCGGATGTAGGCGATGAGGCCGTTCATCCGCGCCTCGTCCAGGTCGAAGCCCGGCATCCGCCCGTCGGCGGTCCCTTCGGCGATCGCCGCGCGCAGCTCGTCGTCGGACCGGGCCCGCGGGAACACGCCGCGGCGCAGGTCGATGCCGTCGACCAGGTCGCCGCCCGGGCCGTGGCACAGGGCGCAATCGCGGCTGTAGACCTCCAGCCCGGCCGCGACCTCCTCGGAGGCGTACCGGTGGTCGCCCGGCGCCTGGGCCTGCGCCGCCCCGGCCGCCAGCGCCGCCAGCAGGAGTCCCGCGGCGCGGCGCGGGACCGGCCAGGGCCGGGCGCCCGCGCTCATTCGCGCGGCCCGCCCATCGCCGCCAGCGCGCGGGCGAGCTTCTCCAGGCTGCCGGCCGAGCCGATGTCCCGGCGGTGCTCCAGCGGGCCGCTCACGTGCCTTTCGATGGCCTCGTCGATCCGGGCGGAGGCCTCGGCCACGCCGTCGGCCACCGCGCCGAGCGCGACCGCCCGGGACTTGCCCAGGGTGGTGTAGGAGTCGCCCTCCGCCCGCTCGCAGGCGGAGCAGAACACCTCGATGCCCGTCTGGGCCATGGCGCCGGCGTCCATGGCGAACGCGCCGCGCCCGGGGCTGGGCCCGGGGTACTCGGGCGCGACCAGGTACTTGTTGACCGTCGCCTTGTCCGCGAAGCGCACCGCGCGCCCGTCCAGCGTCCGATCCCACATGCGCACGATCAACTCCGAGAACGGGCTGTCCAGCACGCTCAGCACGTTGAGCGCCTCGGGATCCCCGAAGCGGCCGTTGAACTCCATGAAGCGGATGCCCTCGCGGGTCCTGAAGAAGCCGCCGTTCAGCACCCCGTCGAAGCGCAGCCCGCGCCGCTTCATCTCGGCGATGACCCGGGTCATGATCTCGCGGCAGTCGGTCATGTCCCGGTCGCTCAGGAACGGCAGCCGGCCGCCGGCGGCGGTGAAGCATCCCATGCCGCCGGTGCCGGGGCCCCTGTCCCCCTCCAGCCGGAACGGGTAGTCGTAGGTGGCGGGCGCCGGCACCAGATGCTCGCCGTCGGTGAGGCCCATGACGGTGAACTCGATGCCGTCCAGCTTCTCGACCAGCAGCACCCGCTCGCCGGGGCGGTCCTTGAGCAGGGCGGCGGCGTAGGCGGCGCAGGCGGCGTGGTCCGGCAGGTGCTCCGGCATCACCTTGACGCCCTTGCCGCCCGTCAGGCCCTGCGGCTTGACCACGACGTCGAGGCCCCTGTCCCGGAAGGCCTTCAGGGCCCCGTCCACCTCGCCGCCGGAGGCGACGGTCCGGTGGAAGGGGGTGTGCTCGGGGGCCACCTGCGCCATCAGCTCGATGGACCAGATCTTGTCCCATTCGATCCGGGTCGCCTCCCGGGTGCCGCCGACCGCCTTCAGGTTGCGGGCCAGCAGCACGTCCACCACGCCGTTCGCCAGGGGGTCGTCGGCGTTGACGAATATGTAGTCGACCCCCTGCCCCTCGGCGAAGTCGGCCACCGCCCGCGGGCTGTTCGCGTCGCCCACGCACCAGGCGCCGTCGGTCTGCTCGACGCACTCGATGATGGTCGGGTTGCGGTGCGCCATCACCGCGAAGACCTGGCTGTCCTCGGCGAGCTTGAGCGCGAAAGCGCTTTCCCTGCCGCCGGAGCCCACGATCAGAAACTTCATTTTTCCCGCTCCCCACGCCAGCCGCCGGGCGGCCCGGCGCCTATAGTGCACCAGTCCGCCCCGCCGGTAAACTTCCCGCTCCCCACCCTTCCCTCTCCCGCTCTCCGCCGCGTCCGCCCGCCCGCTCAGGCATCCGGATCCCGGCCGCGCCGCATCTCCCACAGCTTGGCGTACTTCATGAAGGCGTAGAAGGCCGCGTTCATGCTGGTCAGCAGCCCGTCGAGGCCGTCGCGGAAATGGCCCTTGAACAGGTACAGCCGCAGGAAGGTGACCGGGAAGATCAGCAGCAGCGTCGCCGCCCCGGCCCGGTCGCCCCGCTCGAACTTGTCCCGCGCCCGCGCCAGGCTGTAGCGGTTCGCCTTGTCCACCCGCCGCGAGTAGCTCAGGTTCTCGTGGTGCTCGATGACGGCGTCGGTGCGGACCACCTTGCCGTCGACGGCGACGCTCTCGTGCACGGAGCGCGGCGGATAGCGGCCGCGGCTTTTCCTGAACAGGCGCACCAGCCGGTCGTCCCGGCCGAAGTTTTTCGGGCGCGCGCCCCAGCGGTACAGGACGCGGCGCGACTCCAGCGCGTCCGCCTCGTCGGCCTCGACGACGCGCCGGACCTCCTCGATGTACCCGTCGGTCGGGATCTCGTCGGCATCGAGGTTGAGCACCCACTCGTTCGAGCACAAGCTCAGGGCGTGGGCCTTCTGCCGGCCGAACCCGGGCCATTCGTTGAACGAGCTTTTGACGTTGTCGTATCGCCCTGCGATCCCGACGGTGCCGTCGGCGCTGCCGCTGTCCACCAAGATCACCTCGTCGAACTCCACCAGCCGGTCCAGGCAGGCGCCGATGTTTTCCGCCTCGTTCAGCGTGATGATGAACACGCTGACGGGGATCTTCCTGAACAGCGGGGGGCGGGCCGGGGCGCTCACGCGGCTCCCTCCCTGATGGCGCCGGCGACCGCCTCGGGGCGCAGGGACTTGAGGCACCGGTATCCGTGGTCGCAGCGGTGGGCGTCGCAGCCGTCCCCGCAGGGCTCCGCGCCCCGGAGCAGGCGGCTCTCTTCTCCCAGCGGCGCCCAGATCGCCGCGTCGCTCGGCCCGAACAGGGCGTACACCGGCAGCCCGGCGGAGGCGGCGAAGTGCATGGGGCCGCTGTCGCCGCCGACGAACAGCCTGCACATCCGGAACAGCGCCGCCTGCTCGGCGAAGTCCAGCCCGCACAGGTCGACGGCGCCGACGCCGCCGAGGCGCTTCATGATCCCGGCGATGATCGCCTCGTCCGATTTCCCGTAGCCGGTCCACACCACTTGGTAGCCCGCCTCGCCGAGCATGCCGGCCAGCTCCGCGAAACACTCCCGCGGCCATTGCTTGTACGACGCGCTGGCGCCGGGGTGGATCGCCGCCAGCGGCCGGTCCGCCCGCCCGCCGAGCCGCTCGCGGACCGCGCGGACCGCATCCTCCCCGATCCGGTACGGCAGCCGGTTCGAGGGGCGCTCCGGGCCGGCGATGCCCCTTAGGAGCTCGCCGTAGGCGCCGATGCGGTGGTTCCGGTAGTTCAGCTCGCGCGGCTCGGTGTAGAAGCGCCCGGCGCGCCGGCCGGCCGGGCCGATGCGCCTCCCGCAGCCGCTCAGCAGGGACAGGAGGCCGGAGAAGCGCTCCCCCTCCATGTCCACCAGGCACCCGCCCCGGCCGCCGCCGCGAAGGGCGCCGACGAAGCGCCGGTAGTGGCGGAAGCGCGCGCCGAGGCTCTGGTCCCTGGCCAGCAGCCGGCGCGGATACAGCAGCAGGCGCGCGCCGGGGTCCAGCGCCATGCGGGCCAGCGGCTCAAATCGGCCGTCGATCACCACCAACGCCCGCGGATGCTCCGCCAGCGCGCTGCGGATCCACGGCAGGCCCAGCACCATGTTGCCCAGGTACTTGGTGGGGAAAAGCAGGACGGGCGGGTTGGAATCGCTTCTGGTCATCGTAATGGATCGCCTGTAAATCGAATAAGTCCGACGCCGTGCAACTCCCGGCGTTAAGAATATGCTACTTCCAAGGACCGCCCGCTTTCCATTTGGCGCTAAACTCCTCGCCACGCGCCAACGCCTGAGTCGGCGGAGAAAGAAACGTATCCAAGAAACGGCAAACATCCGCCAACGGTGGAGGAGCGACCGCTAGATTCCTCTTCCGCAAGAAGTTGCGCCACTGATCGTTTTTCCTCGCGTCTTCGTAAAATCTCGCACTGAGTCCTGCCGGTTTCCGCTCGGGCAACGGTGTCCGACGTCGCGAAAACGTGTTGCGGATGGCATGAGAAAAGACCATGCCATCGAAATCAAACTCCCGAGCAATGATCCACATATCGTAAAAATCCTTCATCCGTGTGTTTGGTAGAGCCAGACTGACCAATGCCTGATACTTCTCCGCCACTACAGCCTCTTTGGGATATGCCCTCAGGCGTGGTGCCGGATCGCCCAGCAACGTGGGAAATTCAGTCTCCTTCGCATCGGGTGCAACGGCATCTCCAAAGCCGATATCGACTTGGATCGGTATACGAGCGCGGGCCAGTTTGCCAAACAACTTCACGCGTATGCCGCCGTATTCCATCTCCTTTCGGATTGTTAGGATCCTCACGCTGTCCGACATCCATATCAGGCCGTCATCCTCAACGGGCATGCGACAGATATCTTGAAATATTTTCTTTATGCCCGCTTCATTGCCGTCGCCAAAGCCCAAAAAGTCGATGTCGTAGGTGGGGCGATGCGGTCGATTTCTCCACAACATGAACAGCATCGCGCCCTTCAGGACAAACCGGTCCCTATGCTCCGACCTGCCAAGACGGTACAGTAGACGCTCCATGCCGTAGCGGATCATGAGCAATTGAAGATCCTCGCCTTTTTCTTTCGCCAACGTCCGCAAATCGACCGACACCAGGTCAGCCTTGCCCTCCCCTCCTTCTCCTTTCATACCGTAAGAGACTCCAAGTGAGGACGCATGACCTTTTGAACGCGGCAGATGTCGGCATAATGACAAAGATCGTCCATGGTGCAGCGGCGCTCCCACCAGCATTCCCTGAGCGCCTCAATAGCCACGTCCATCCCAATTTTGTTGCGATATTTGAAACAATCGGCGACGGTTTTGGCTGGGGACGTCACACGCACCGCCACCCCGTTAATTCTGCGCTCTTCGACTCCGGCTTCGAGTGTGGACTGGGAGAAATGCACGATATGCAACGGCGGATACTCAAATCGCGGACGCCACGCCTTCTCGCCGATTGCCAGCCAGACCTGAAACGGCGCCTGCGTTGTGAGATCGTGAAAGCGCAAGGCGGTCAGCAGGCACACCACGCCCTTGGGTACGCGCTTGCAGACCTCGACCAACGAATGATGCTCGGTGATATTGCTTCTAGGCAGGGCGTAAAGCCCCCGGCCAAGCCGTTCCAGTCTGCCGGACGCGCACAGCCGACCGAGGTGGGTCCGGGAAATGCCGTGGGGAACCAAGTCCCTAGGACGCAACATGCCCGCATCCCGAACCAAGGTCAGGATCTCGTCCGCTTTCGATGTTCGATCAGCCATGATGCCAGGATTGTACATTACCTAGGGAGAAGTGTGCAACCCCCTAGGAATTGTCCAACCTCCGGCGCACAAGGCCCGCCCCGCCGTTACGGTTTCCATGCATCGCGAAGACGGCCGCCCGCCCCGCCCGGCGGCGAACAAGCGCACTACGATGCCTTCCCTCCACCAACCGCCGCCGCGGTCTCGTTCGCATGGCTTGGACGATCTTCTGCGGGGCCCAACCTGCCGAACACGCGCAACCGGCCGAGGTGGGTCCGGGAAATGCCGTGGGGGATCAGATCCTTGGGACGCAACATGCCCGCCTCCCTGACCAAGGCCAGAAGCTCGTCCGCCTCGGATGCTTGCGCGGTCATGATGCCGGATTGTTACATCACCTAGGGAGAAATGTGCAACCCCCTAGGAATTGTCCACCCTCCAGCGCGAGGCCTGTGCCGGCGCTGCGCTTTCCATGCGCCGCGAAGACGGCTATCCGCCCCGCCCGGCGGCGAACAGGCGCACCACGAAGTGGTCGCCATCCTCCACCAACTCCGGTTCGGAGCCGTTGTGTTCCCGCATGGCCTGGATGATCCTCCGCGGAACCCCTCTTTCGGCGCCGCCCATGTAGCCGTAGTCGCTCATCGCGTATCCGAGAAGCTGATTCCTGGGAGCGCGGCGCCCCGTGCGGATATTTTCCGGCGTGATGCCTTCCGGCAGCCACCCAGGAGAAGTGACCTCCACCCGGTCCGCATACACGCACAACTCGATGTCGCAGCCATCGAGCAGGTAATCCCGGTGGACGATCGCGTTGACGACCGCTTCGCGAACGGCCCCCGGCGGATATCCCGGTCCCGCCGCCCGACGCGCGCCGTCCGCCGCCGCGGCCGTGTTCCGACCGACGAATTCCACGGCCCGCTCGACCAGGCCCGACTCGGTCAAGCCGCCGCGCCCGTCCGGCAGCGGCGCGACGGGTCCGATGATCGACGCCTGATCGAGTATCGGGCAGTCCTTCTCCCTGCCGGAAAACGCCATGGCGCGGATGCCCGCCTGTCCGCCGAGAAACCGGGTCGGTTCCTTGCCGAAGAGAAGCATCGCGGCCACGGTGACGCCATAGTCCATCATGAACCCGGCGCTCAGCAGCAGCGCGCGCCATGCCGCCTCGTCACCGGCTTCCGGCGCGTCCTGTCGGCGGACCTGCGCGAAATAGCTCTTCAGCCGGCGGTGGTCGAGGTCGGACAGGACCGCATCGCGGACCGGCCTCAGCTCCCCCCGAAGCGAGCCGCGTTGCTGGAGCAACCGCATCAATTTGCTCGGCGTCGCATCGCGGTTTTCCGCGCCGATCCTGTCGACGTAGGTGTGCACGCCTTCATACAACACGCTGTGCACGCTGTGTCCCTGACGTACGCCGACGACCGCCACGTCCTTGCCCGGCTCCACGTCTCGGACGACCGACCAGTCGGGAATGATCGCGGGCCTGACCGTTTCGCGGCACATGTCGACGACCCATTTTTCAAGGTCGTTCCGCGTCACGCCGCTTACGCCGCCGCCCCTCTCCACGCCGAGCAACACCGTCCCGCCCTTGGCGTTCGAGAACGCCGTCAGATCCCTCGCGAGGACGTGGTCCGGAACATCGTCGCGCCTGAAGGCGACGGCGGCGGTTTCGCCGCGGCGCAGGGTTTCCCGCAATTCGTCCCGCGTGATCATGCCATGCCTCCCGGCGGCGCTGCGCAGTATGGAGAATGGCGCGCCCGGAGAGATTCGAACTCCCGACCAACTGGTTCGAAGCCAGTTACTCTATCCAGCTGAGCTACGGGCGCGGCGAGGCGCAGTATAGCTGTTTTCCCGCCCCGGGTCACTTTCCCCGCATCCGGGGGCCGCCCCCGGCCGGAGCCGCCCCCGGGGCCGGTCAGTTGAAGATGTCGATGATCCGCGAGTACTTGACCGCGAACTGCCGGTTGTTCTGCCGGGGGGCGAACAGGCCGCTGCCCTCGTCCACCTCGTTGTACACCAGGAACAGGCCCGCGTTGGCGGACTGCAGCCAGGCGAAGCGCAGGTTGGTGGACAGCACGTCGTCCCGCTTGTTGTACTGCACCAGGGTCTGGATGGACATCCGGGGCGTGAACGAGTAGGTCATCCGCAGCCGCGCCAGGTCCACCTGGAACGCGCCGCCGGGCACCGGCAGCTCGATGTCGCTGTGGCTCCAGGACAGCTCGCTGTTGAACTTCTCGCCCGCCCGGTAGCGCAGGGTGGTGTTGACGTTGACGCGGTCCCCGCCGAAGAAGCCGCCGATATGGGTCCGCACGTTCACGCTGAGCGGTGCGCCCTGGTTGGTCCAGAACACCAGCTGGGCCTCCTCGTGGCGGTATTCGCCCGCCGGCACCTCGACCCCCTCGACGATCTCGAAGGGCTCCTTCACCCCCTCCTGCGTGAAGTTCACGCCGGTGTGGACCTCCATGCCGCTCTCGAATTCCCAGTGGTTGTCCACATGCAGGAAGCCGGATTCCTGGAAGCCGTCGAAATCCCAGTAGCCGCTGTAGTTGATGTGCGGGCGCAGCTCGTGGATGCCCATGAAATTCTCCGGGCGGAAGTGGTAGCGCGCGCCGGCCTCGTACTTGCGGAACCCCCGGCGGGACAGGAAGCCCACCTCCGGGTTGAAGTTCTCGCCCACCTCCGAGTAGCCGGCGCTCAGCCGCCAGGTCTCGAGGTCGTAGTTCCAGTTCACGCCCCCGGCCGCGTCCTTGTCCTCGATGCCCGGCGTGTCCGTGCGGGAGAGCCAGCCGGTGACCAGCGCGTTGTCGCCGATGCCCCAGCGCCCATCCACCGCGTAGGTCCGGTTGACGTCCTCGCCCCCCGCCGCGTCGGCCGGGGCCGCCCCGTCCCGCTCGACGAACATCGCGCCCAGGGACGAGCGGTTGGGCAGGTCCTGGTTCAGGCGCACCACGGAGAAGTCGTTCCGCGCCGCCTCCCCCTCGACCGCCTCGGTGCGCATGCGCAGCAGGCCGATGTTGGTGTCGCCGGCCACCTTGCCGGTCAGGCGCGCGCCGCCGACGATGGGGATCTGGGCGCCGTCGGAGATGCCGATCCGGCGGCTGAAGAACAGCTCCGCCTCGCGGGGGATGCCCACCGCGAACTGGCCGGCGTTCTCCAGGAAGAAGGGCCGCTTCTCCGGAAAGAACAGGCTGAAGCGGTCCAGGTTCACCTGGATCTCGTCCACCTCGATCTGGGCGAAGTCGGTGTTGTAGGTGGCGTCCAGCGTCAGGCTCGGGGTGATGCCCCACTTGAGGTCGAAGCCGAACTCCCCGGACGAGCGGTCGCCCGACGGCAGGGCGTCGCCCCGCTCGGACAGGCTCAGGGCGTAGGGGGTGAACTGCAGGTTGCGCTGGGCCGGCACGCGGACGCCCTCGACGTAGCCCGCCTCGGACACCCGGTTGATGTTGTACTGCCGGTCCAGCGGCGCCCAGTAGGCCACCTCGTTGTTGCGGCGGATGTTGCGCTGGAAGTTGATGCCCCAGGTCTGCTCCTCGGCCTCGCCGTAGCGCAGCGCCGTGAACGGGATCGCCATCTCGGCGCTCCAGCCGATGTCGGAGATCCGGGCGCTCACCTCCCAGGTGGTGTCCCAGTTCAGGTTGAAGCCGCTGCCGCCGCCGCGGAAGCCGCCCGCGCCCTCGTTGGTCACCTGGGCATCGTACTCCAACCCCGCCGGGTTGGTGCCGAACACGAAGCCGTTCTGGCGGTCCAGCAGCCCGTCGATGATCACCCGGAAGCTGTCCGTGTCGTCCAGCGAGCTGTCCCGGCGGCTGTCCGCCACGATGATGCCGTCCGGATCGTCGTCGTAGGCGATCACCCCGATGTACAGCGACTCGTCGGTGTAGCCGATGTACACCTCGGTGCGCTGGGTCGCCGGCCGCCCCTCGTCCGGCCGGACCTGCCAGAAGCCGCCGGCGGGGACGACCCCCGCCCAAGCCGCGTCGCCGGCGACCGTCCCGTCGATCGCCGGCGGGCGGGCCAGCGGAAAGGCTGTGGTGGCCGGGGCCTCCGCGCCCGCCGCGCCCCGCCGCGGCGCGGCCTCCGCGCCCTGCTCCTGCGCCGGGGCCGGCGCCGCGCACAGGAGCGCCGCCGCGGCGGCCGCGGCCGTCCGGACGGCCGCGGGACGCCGCGGGGCGTCCGCCGCGGCGGGCGGTCTCAAGGGGTTCGGTCGCACGTTCCGCCGCCTGGCGCCTATCCGGCCGGCCGCCGCACCGCGACGCCCTGCACCTCGAAGCGGGCGTCGAACAGCAGGGGGCCGGAGCCGAGGAAGGCCCGGGCCGGAAACTCCCGGGTGAAGAAGGTGCGGTAGATCCGGTTGAAGGCGTCGTAGTGCGCCACGTCCGAGCAGAAGACCTGCACCGACACCAGGTCGTCCATGCCCATGCCGGCCTGCTCCAGCGTCGCGCGCATGGCCTCCAGCACGATGCGGGCCTCGTCCTCCGGATCCTCGGGCACCCGGCCGTCCTCCAGCCCCAGCATGCCGGACAGGTACAGGGTGTCGCCGGCCAGCACCGCGCCGCTGAACGGCCCGCCGTCGCCGGACGGCAGGCTGGGATTGACGTACGACCGCTGCGGCGGCGGGGAACAGGCCGCCAGCGCGGCGGCGAGGCCCAGCGCGGCGGCGGCCGCGGCGAGGCGACGGATGGTCTGCATGATGCGCTCCCTGGATTGAAACGGATCGCGGGCCCGAGGGGTCCGGAGGCGCCATTGTACCGCCCGAGGCCGCTCCGGGGAAATGCTGTAACAGACCGTAACGGACCGGCCGCCGCCGAGGAGCCCGCGGCGCGAGCCCGCGGCGCAGCCCGCGGCGCAGCCCGCGGCGCGACCCTTCCGCCGGTCCGGCAAAAGCGCTACCATCGCCGCCCCGATTGGACGGACGGAGAGGACGCATGCCGCGCCCGCCGCTGTTGCTGTTCGCCGGACTGCTGGTCCTGGGCGCCGCCCGCGCCCAGGACGCCAGCGTCGAGCGCGGCCGGGAACTGTTCGCCGCCGAGTGCTCGCGCTGCCACATCCCCATCGAGATGGACCGGCGCCTGCGGGCCGACTGGCTCGGCCGCACCGGCGCCGAGCTGCTGGCGCGCATCCGCGGCACCATGCCGGCGGAGACCCCCGGCTCCCTCAGCGGCCGGGAGTACCGGGACCTCACCGCCTACATCCTGAGCGCCGGCGGCGTGCCGGTCGGGGAAGGCGTCGCCGACCTGGGCGGGGTGCTGATCAGCCCGGCGGACCCGGAGCGGGACCGGGGCGCGGAGGAGGAGACGCCCTGGCTCCACTACAACGGCGACGTGCGGGCCACGCGCTACGCGCCGCTGGCGCAGATCGACGCCGGCAACGCCGGCGAGCTCGAGGTCGCCTGGACCTTCGACACCGGCCCCTTCGGCCCGTCCCCGGAGGTCTACAACGTCAGCACCCCGCTGATGGCGGGTGGACGGCTCTACGCCACCGCCGGCGCCACCCGCAACGTCGTCGCGCTGGACCCCGCCACGGGACAGCTGCTGTGGATGTGGCGGCCCGAGGAGGGCGAGCGCTTCGAGACGGCGCCGCGCAAGGGCTCGGGCAAGGGCCTGGCCTACCACCGCGACGGCGCCCGGGAGGCGGTCTTCACCGTCACCCCGGGCTACTTCCTGGCGGCCCTCAACGCGCGCACCGGCGATCCGGTGGAGACCTTCGGCGCCGGGGGCTACGTGGATCTCCGGGAGGGCCTGCGGCTCGGGCCCGGACGGGACGACGTGGACATCGGCCTTTCCTTCCCGCCGCTGGTGGTCGAGGACGTGGTGGTGGTCGGCGCCGCGCACGAGGTGGGCATGCGGCCGGTCTCGGCCAGCAACGTCAAGGGGGACGTCCGCGGCTTCGACGCCCGCAGCGGCGAGCTGCTGTGGACCTTCCGGACCATCCCGGGGCCGGGGGAGCCGGGCCACGAGACCTGGCTGGACGGCTCGGCCGGCTACACCGGCAACGCCGGCGTGTGGGCCCCCATGTCCGCCGACCCGGAGCGCGGGCATGTGTACCTGCCGGTGGAGTCCGCCACCGGCGACCGCTACGGCGCCGACCGGCTCGGCGACAACCTGTTCTCCAGCTCCACCGTCGCGCTGGACTACCGGACCGGCGCGATGCGCTGGCACTTCCAGACCACCCATCACGACATCTGGGACTGGGACACCCCGGCCGCGCCGATCGCCGTCACGTTGCCGGACGGCCGGGACGCGGTGGTGCAGACCCTGAAGCAGTCGCACCTCTTCGTCTTCGACGCCGACGGCGGCGAGCCCCTGTTCCCGGTGGAGGAGCGCCCGGTCCCGGCCAGCGACGCGCCGGAGGAGGTGGCGGCGGCGACCCAGCCCTATCCGCTGCTGCCGCCGCCCTACGACCGGCAGGGCTTCCAGGAGGACGACCTGGTCGACTTCACCCCCGAGATCCGCGCCCGGGCGCTGGAGATCGCATCCCGCTACCGCTTCAGCGAACTGTACACGCCGCCCTCCCAGTACCGCCATCCGGTGGACGGCACCCTCGGCACCCTGCACCTGCCCTCCTCCACCGGCGGCTCGAACTGGGAGGGCGCCGCCTGGGATCCGGAGACCGGCGTTCTGTACGTGCCCTCGCGCACGGCCACCAGCGTGCTGGCGCTGGTGAACGACCCGGATGCATCGTCCGTCCGCTTCATCCAGGGCGGCGAGCGGCCGCCGACGGTAGACGGCATCCCGCTGGTCAAGCCGCCCTACGGCCGCATCACGGCCATCGACCTGACGACGGGGCGGCACCTCTGGCAGGTGGTCAACGGCGACACCCCGGACGCGATCCGCGACCATCCGCTGCTGGCGGGGGTCGAGCTGCCGCCCACCGGCAAGCCGACCCGCGCCGGGCTGGTGCTCACCAAGACCCTGCTGTTCGCCGGCGAGGGGCCGCGCGGAGATCCGGTGCTGCGCGCCATCGACAAGGCGACCGGCGAAACGGTGGCGGAGGTCGCGCTGCCGGCGACCGCCACCGGCGCGCCCATGACCTACATGCATCGGGGCAGGCAGTACATCGTGACCCCCGCCAGCGACTTCCGCAACAGCGCCCGCTTCGTGGCGCTCGCCCTGCCCTGAGCGCCGCGCGTGGCCGGACGCGGAACGCCGAAGGAGCCGAAGCGCTGCTGGTGGCCCGGCAAGGATCCGCTCTACGTCGCCTACCACGACGAGGAGTGGGGCGTGCCGGTGCGCGACGACCGGATGCTGTTCGAATCCCTGTGTCTGGACGGCCAGCAGGCGGGACTGAGCTGGATCACCGTGCTGAAGAAGCGCGAGCGCTACCGGCGCCGCTTCATGGACTTCGACATCGACCGGGTGGCCCGGATGAGCGACCGCCGCCTGGAGAAGCTGCTCGAGGATCCGGGGCTGATCCGCAACCGGCTGAAGATCCACTCCATCCGCGCCAACGCCCAGGCCTGCCAGCGGACGCGGCGGGAGACGGGCGGCTTCAGCGAGTACATCTGGTCCTTCGTCGGCGGCCGGACGCTGGACGGGCGGCGGCGCGCGCGGGAGGACGTGCCCGCCACCTCGCCCGAGAGCGACGCCATGGCCCGCGACCTGAAGAAACGCGGCTTCAGCTTCGTCGGCAGCACCATCTGCTACGCCTTCATGCAGGCCTGCGGGCTGATCAACGACCACACGGCCGACTGCTTCCGCTACCGGCAACTGAAGGCCGGAACCGCCCGCCGCGCGCGGCCGGGCGAGACCTCCCGCTGAAACAGGAGAAAACCGCATGATCGGATACGTCACGCTGGGCACCAACGACATGGAGAAGGCGGCCGCCTTCTACGACGCGCTGCTGGGGGAGCTCGGCGCCGGACGCTACATGGAGACGGAGCAGTTCATCGCCTGGTCCGCCGGCCCCGGCGTCCCCGCCCTGTCCGTCACCCGACCCCACGACGGCGGGGCGGCGACCGTGGGCAACGGCGTCATGATCGCCCTGGTGGTGGACGCCGCCGCCAAGGTGGACGCGCTCCACGCCAAGGCCCTGGAGCTGGGCGCCGCCGACGAGGGCGCGCCGGGGCCCCGGGGCGAGGGCTTCTACGCGGGCTACTTCCGCGATCCGGACGGCAACAAGCTGAACGTCTTCTACACTCCGCGATCCTGACGGCCGGGGCGGCCGCCGGGGCCTCCGGCCCGCCGCGGCTCAGGGGCGGGCGCGCCGCGGGGCGGCCCCCCGCTGCTCCCGCGCGCGCTGGGCCTCCTTGAAGCGGAGCTTCTCCCGCCGCCGCTCGCGGATGGTCCGCGCCGCGGACTGCCCGATGTGCTCCTCGCCGCGTCCGCGCGCCAGCGCGATCTGCCGCTCCCGCTCCGCGAAGCGCTCGCGCCGCCCGAGCGGATGGCGGTCGAAGCAGTGGGGGCAGCTGACCCCCTTCCGGTAGCGCGCATCGCGCATGTCCCGCCCGTCGACGGGCATGCGGCAGGCGTGGCACTGCTCGTAGCCGCCCCGCTCCAGCCGGCGGTTCACCGTCACCCGCTCGTCGAACACGAAGCACTCGCCCCGCCAGCGGGAGGCCTCCGCCGGCGCCGTCTCGAGGTAGTTGAGGATCCCCCCCTCCAACTGGTAGACCTCCTCGAAGCCGCGGGCCTTGAGCAGGGCGGAGGCCTTTTCGCAGCGGATGCCGCCGGTGCAGTACATGGCCACCTTCCGGCGCGCGGCCGGATCCAGGTTTTTCCCGGCGTAGTCCGGAAACTCCCGGAACGAGTCCGTGCCCGGGTCGACGGCGCCGGCGAAGGCGCCGATCGCCGTCTCGTAGCGGTTGCGGACGTCGAGCAGCAACACCTCGGGGTCGTCGATCAGCGCGTCGAAGTCCGCCGGCGCCACATGGATCCCGGCCCCGCGGGCCGGATCCAGCCCCTCCACCCCCATGGTCACGATCTCCCGCTTCAGCTTGACCCGGGTCCGGCGGAAGGGGTTGGCCGCGGCGCGGGAGCGCCTGGCCTCGAGTCCCGCGAAGCGCGCGTCCGCGCGCAGCCGCTCCAGCACCGCGTCGACGCCGGCCCGGGGGCCGGCGACGGCGCCGTTGACGCCCTCCGGGGCCAGCAACACGGCGCCGCGCACCCCCCGCTCCAGCATCAGCTCGCGCAGCGGCCGGCGCCACGCGGCGAAGTCGGGAAAGGGGACGAAGCGGTAGAAGGCCGCCACCGCCGCTTCGCCGTCCACGCGCCGGGCTCCTAGTCCGCCGCCGCCGGCAGGTCGTCCCGGGCGCCCCACTCGGCCCAGCTGCCGTCGTACACGGACAGCGGCCCGCGCCCGGCCCGCTCGGCGGCCAGGGCGAGGATGCAGGCGGTGACGCCGGCGCCGCAGGTGGCGATGAGCCGCTGCCCCGGCGCCGCCTTGTCCGCCAGCAGGCGGGCCAGGGCGCCGGCGTCCTTGAGCCGGCCGTCGTCCAGCAGTTCGGTCGCCGGCAGGTTCGCCGCCCCCGGCATGTGCCCGGCGCGCAGGCCGGGTCGCGGCTCCGGCTCCCGGCCGCGGAAGCGCCCGGCGGAGCGCGCGTCCAGCACGCGGCAGCCCGGGTCGTCCAGCGCCGCGCGCACCTCCTCGACGCCGCTGAACAGCTCCGGACGCGGGCGCGCCGTGAAGTCCCCCGGCGGCCAGCCCTCCGCGTAGGCGCCGTCCAGCGGCAGGCCGGCGGCCCGCCAGGCCGGCAGGCCGCCGTCCAGCACCGCCACCGCGTCGTGGCCCATGGCGCGGAACAGCCACCAGGCCCGGGGGCTGGAGTACACCCCGCTGTCGTCGTACGCCACGATGCGGCTGTCCCGGCCGATGCCGAGCGCCCGCGCCCGCTCCTGGAACAGCGCCGCGTCCGGCATCCGGCGCGGCGGACCGGGGCGGGCCCCGTCCCGCTCGAAGTCGAAGCGGCGGGCGTCGGGGATGGCGGCGAAGCGGCCGTCGGCCGCGCGCGCGCGAAAGCCCGGCCCCGCAGGCGGGACGGATGCGTCCAGGATCACCAGGCCGTCGTCGCCGCGGTGGGCGGCCAGCCAGGCCGCATCCGTCAGGGGGGCGGGGAAGTCCACGGCGGCGGCCTACAGCCGCTGAAGGAATTCGCGCAACTTCGCCTTCACCCGGCGGGCGTTGTCCGGCCCCAGCCGGATGAGCTGCTTGTGCACCTGGTCCAGGTTCTCGACGCCGGCGTCCGCGTACAGGTACATGACCGACGGCTTGACCAGCTGGTGGGGCCCGGCGGGCGGATCCGCGCGCAGGATCCTGCCGATGGCGGCGCGCAGGGTCTCGTCGAAATCGACGTCGCGGTACCCGATCTCCGCGTAGGCATGCCGGAACAGCGGCGAGAGCGTCCGGTACAGGGCGACGGCCGCGTCGGCGTCGAGCGCCGCGAAGGCTTCGACGAAGCGGTCGAAGCGGGCGTGGGCCCGCCCGTCCATGACGAACAGGCCGTCGTCGACGGCGCGCGCCGGCATCTCCCGGCCGGGCGCCGGATAGGGTAGCTCCGTCTGGGGCAGCTCGCCGCGGCTCAGGTTCTCGACCAGCACCACGAAGCGGCGGACGAGCTGCCCGTCCGTCAGCTGGCGGGCCATGGCCAGGCCGTTCTCCAGGGCGCGCAGGCGCTCCAGCACGAAGCCGTCGCTGGCGTTGAGTTCCGGCAGGCGGACCGGGGGCGGCGCGGGCGCCGGCGCGGGCGCCTCGACCGGCGCCGGCTCCGGTTCGGCGGCGGGCGCGGCCGGCTCCGCCAGGGGCCGGATGCGGATCTCGGGCAGAACGCCGGGGGAGGAGCGCCCGTCGGCGGGCGCCGCGCCGGCCTCCTCCGCCTCGGGCCGGGCCGCCGGCTCCAGCACCACCGTGGTGACGCCCTCGGGGGGCTCGAAGGTCAGCGCGATCCAGACCACCCCCGCGACCGCGGCGAGGCCGATCCCGACGATGGCGACGAAGGCCGTTCTGGACATGCGCGCGCCTACCGGACCCGGGGGAAGTCGAGCTCCTCCATGGCGCGGGCCAGGTCCCGGCCCGCCGTGGCCGGACGGGTGTTCCTGTCGATCCTCGCGATGACGCCGTCGGCGTCGATGTAGAAGGTCCAGCGGTTGGCGAAGCCCGCATCCATCAGGGCGCCGTAGGCCCTGGCCGTCTCCTTGGTCGGGTCGGACAGGATGGGGAAGTTGGCCTCGTGCTCGGCGGCGAAGGCCGCGTTCACGTCGACGGGGTCGACGCTGGCCATGAAGTAGGCGACGTCGAAGCGTTGTATTTCCCGGGCGCTGTCACGCAGCGCCTTGCACTGCATGGTTCAGCCGCCGGTGAAGGCTTTGGGGAAGAAGGCGACGACCACCGGCCGCACGCCCCGGAACTGGGACAGGCTGTAGGTCTCGCCGTCCGAGGCCTCGAGGGTGAAGTCGGGGGCCCTGTCCCCCGCCTCCAGCGCGGCGGCGGCGGCCGCCGGCGAAAGAAGGAAGGCCGCCAGCGCCAGCGGGCGGGCCGTCCGGCCGACAAAACGGTTCATGCGACTCTCCGGTTTCCGTTGGGCGCCCCTTTTTACCCTTTGTCCGCGCGAAAAGCCAGCGGAACCGGCCGGCGCGGCTACAGGGCCCGCCGTCCGGCCCGCGCCGCGGCCTGCGCCTCGCCCTCGATCCGGCCGATGCGCTCCGCCGCCCGGGCCCGCTCGGCGCCGGACAGCCCGTTGTCCCCGTCCCGCACCGCGCGCAGGCGCCCGAGGACGCGCTCGAGGTCGCGGGCGCGGCGGGCCACGGCCATCTGCTTGGCGTCCCGCTGGGATTCGAGGTAGCGGGGGTTCGCCACCTGGACGCGGCGGCATTCCCGCCGCGCCTGGCCGTTGGGCAGGCGGACGATCCGGCATCGGGTCTCGGTCACGTAGGGGCTGGCGGTCCCCTCGAAGCGGCTCGAGGGCGTGGCGGCCGCCGTCCGCGCCAGCATCAGGCCGGCCCGGGCCTGGCCGTACAGCAGCTCCAGCCGCCGTCGCGGGTCCACGTCCGGAAGCCCGTCCAGCGACGCCGTCAGCTCCTCGTAGAAGCCGGCCAGCTCCTCGACGTCGCGCAACCGCCCGCCGCCCCGCTCCAGCAGATCCTCGCGCGCCAGGCGCAGCTTCCACACGCCGTAGCGCTGGGCGGCCCGCAGGTAGCGGTCGTCGGCCGGGCCGTACAGGCGGCGGGAGACGTGATGCTCCAAGTGAACCAGGCCGTCCACCTCCGCCCAGTCTTCGAGCCGGCCGCTCGCCTCGATCAGGGCCGCGAGCGGCGGCAGCTGCGCCGCGCCGTACGGGCCGGAACCGACGCGGGCCACCTGCAGCGCGTCCCGGTAGGCGTCGCGGGCGCCCTCGTGGTCGCCGGCGCCGGCCTGGAAGGCGGCCAGGTCCGCGTAGGCCTCCAGCAGGCCCGGGTCGAACGGCCCCCGCTCGCTCCGGATGCGCTCCACCGCCCGCCGCCGCAGCCGGAGCTCCCGGGCGGCCTCCGGGGCGGACGCCGCCTCCGGAGCGCCCGCGGCCTCCGGCCCCCCGGCGGGCGCGGGCGGCTGGGCCGGGACCGCCGGCGCTCCCAGCAGCAGCAACAGCGGCAACAGGCGCGGGAAGGCCCCGCGCCGGTCCGGTTTTCGCCGCCTCGTCAACGCCATGGACACCGTCCTCCGGCGGGCATTCTAACGCGACCCGGACGCGGGTGCCGACTCCGCCCGCGCCTGCTCCGCCCGCGCCTGCGACATCGCGCCGCATGCGACATCGCGCCGCATGCGACACTGCGCCGCATCGTCCGGCCGGGCGCGGCCTCCTATAATCCGCGCTCCGTTCCGCCTTCCCGCAGGATCGCCGTGAAACCGCTCGCCCTTTCCGCCGCTTCGCTGCTGGCCGCCTGCGCCCTAGCCGGCGCCCAGGAGGAGCGCGTCGAGGAGATCACCGTCGTCGGCCATCCGGAATTCCTCGAGAAGGAGTTCACCACCACCCGCACCGACTCCAGCGTCGATGCGGCCCGGCTGATGAGCCGCGTGCCCGGCGGCGGCGTCAACAGCAACGGGCCGCTGACCGGACAGATCCAGTACCGCGGCCTCTTCGGCCCCCGGGTCAACGTCACCATCGACGGCATGCGGATCCACGGCGGCGGACCCAACTGGATGGCGCCGCCGCTGCATCACATCCCCGCCGGCCTGATGGATGCGCTGGTGGTGCGGCGCGGCGTCGCCTCCGTCGCCGCCGGCGGCGGCATCGGCGGCGCGGCCACCGCGCTGTGGAAGCGGCCGGAGTACTCCGGCGGCGGCTGGCGGTTCGCCGGCGACGCCGAGGCGTCCTTCGCCGGCGTCAGCGGCGGGTCCGGTTTCGCCGGGGTCGCGGGGCTGGTCTCGCCCCGCCACCGCATCTACGCCGTCGGCTCCGCGGACGAGGGCGGCGACTACGAGTCCGCCCGGGGCGAGGTGGCCGCCACCGGCTACCGGCGCGACGCGTTCGGCCTGGGCTACGGCTTCCGCGGCGCCCGGCACGAGTTCGACGCGAGCGCGCGCCGCATCGGCACCGAGGACACCGGCGCCCCGTCCCTGCCGATGGACATCGACTGGTTCGACACGAAGATCGCCAGCGTCTCCTGGCGCGGCCGCTTCGGCGCCCTGGAGGTCGAGGCGCAGGCCTACGGCTCGGAGGTCGACCACGGCATGAGCAATTTCCTGCTGCGCCCGGCGCCGGACTTCTCCAGCCTGCCGCTGCCGCCCTTCGCCGGCGACGACAGGCGCTTCGTCCGCACCGACAGCGAGGAGTCCGGCTTCCGGCTGGCGCTGGACTGGGCGCTCGAGGGCGGCGGCATCATCGTCGGCGTCGAGGGCGCGCGCGCCGCGCACAACGCCGTCGCGACCGATCCGGACTTCGCGCCGTTCTTCGTCGAGAACTTCAACGGCAGCGAAGCGGACTCCGCGGCGCTGTTCGCGCAGTGGTCGAAACTGCTGGACGGCATCTGGTATCTCGAGGCCGGCATCCGCGCCGAGCGGGTCGACATGGACAGCGGGGAGGTGGACGGCTTTCCGGCCCGGCTGGCGGACATGGACCCCGCCCGGTGGACGGCCGGCACCCCGCCGCGCGCGTTCCGGATGCTGCGCGATGCCTTCAACGGCGCCGAGCGGCGGCGGGTGGACGACAACACCGACTGGGTGCTCAAGGCGCGCCGGCGGGTGAACGGCAACCTGCTGGTGGAGCTCGCGCTGGCGCGGAAGACGCGCTCCCCCATGTACCAGGAGCGCTACCTGTGGATCCCGCTGGAGATCAACGCGGGACTCGGCGACGGCAACACCTACATCGGCGATCCGGCGCTGGAGCCCGAGCGGTCGCGGCAGATCGAGATCGGCTTCGACTGGGAGTTCGACCGGCTCCACTTCTCGCCCCGGCTGTTCCGCCACGACATCGACGGCTACATCCAGGGCGCGCCGGCCGCGGGCATGGCGGCGGTCGGGGTCAGCCGCAACGCCAACGGCGACCCGACGCCGCTGATGTTCGCCAACACCGATGCGCGGCTCGAGGGGCTGGACCTGACCCTGGGCTACCGGATCGACGAGCGCTGGCGCCTCGAGGCCGTCGCCGCGGCGGTGGACGGCGCGCGGCGGGACACGGACGACAACCTGTACCGGATCAGCCCGGACAGCCTGCGCCTCGCGCTGTATTACGAGACCGGCCGCTTTCTGGCACGCTTCGAGCAGTTGCTGGTGGCGGAGCAGGACGCCCTCGCGCGCGCCAACACCCTGGATCCGGCGAACCCGAACAACTCCCACGCCGCCACCGACGGCTATTCGCTGACCAACGTCTGGCTGCGCTGGGAGCTGGCGGGCGGCCTGACCCTTTCGGCCGGCGTCGACAACCTGCTGGACGAGGACTACGTGGACCATCTCACCGGATTCAACCGGGCGCCCGGCGGCGCGGTCCCCCGCGGCGTCCGCCTGTTCGGCCCCGGGCGCAACCTGTTCGGGCGGCTGCAGTACCGCTGGTGACCGCCGGCGGCCATGACAAACGCCCCCCGCTGGAGTACCCTCTCCTCCGGAGACGGGATCTGCGGATCCTCCGGGACGACGGCGGCGGGAAAGGCGAACGCCGGACCCGCCGCCCCGCCCGGCGGCGCCGCGGCCCGATGCCCGACAACCCGCCAAGGAGCGAGCCATGAAAAAGACCCTGCTGTCCCTGTCCGCCGCCGCCGCGCTCGCCGCGGCCGCCGCGTTCGCCGCCGTCGGTTCCCAAGAGAACGCGATGAGCTTCTTCATCACCAGCGCCGGCTCCGGCGACGGCGCCAACCTGGGCGGCCTGGCGGGCGCGGACGCGCGCTGCCAGCGCCTGGCCGAGGCGGCCGGCTCGCGCGGCAAGACCTGGCGGGCCTACCTGAGCGCCCACGCCGCGGACGGCTCCCCGGCGGTCGACGCCCGGGACCGCATCGGGTTCGGGCCGTGGCACAACGCCGAAGGCGTCGAGGTGGCCCGCAACCTGAACCACCTGCACGGCCCCCACAACAACCTCAACAAGCGGACGGCGCTGACCGAGAACGGCGACACGGTCAACGGGCGGGGCGACAGTCCCAACCAGCACGACATCCTGACCGGCTCCTCGCTGGACGGGCGCGTGGTGGACGGCGGCGACCACACCTGCGCCAACTGGACCGGCAACGGCCGGGGCAGCGCCCATGTCGGCCACTTCGACCGCACCGGCGGCGGACAGAACCCGACCTCGTGGAACAGCGCCCACGGCTCGCGCGGATGCGGCCAGGCGGACCTGGTCGGCACCGGGGGCAACGGCTATTTCTACTGCTTCGCCATCGACTGAGCCGGCCCCGGCCGGCCGGCCCGACCCGCTCACGCTGTACGGGTTCGGGGCCTCGCGCTCCTTCCGGGCCCTGTGGGCGCTGGAGGAGGCGGCGTTGCCGTACCGGTACGTGCCGGTGCGGCTGCGCACCGACGGGGCGGAGCCCGACAGCGCGCAGCATCCGGACTACCTGGCGCTGAACGCCCAGGGCAAGGTGCCGACTCTGGTCGCCGGCGGGCGGGCGCTCACCGAGTCGGTGGCGATCCTGTACTACATCGCCCGTTGCGCGCCGGAGTCCGGCCTGCTGCCGAACGCCGGCATGGACGTCTACGCCCGGCTGGACGAGCTGAACGCCTTCGTGCTGGCCGAGCTGGAGCAGCCCCTGTGGAGTTGCGGCAAGCACCGCTTCGCCCTGCCGGAGGAACGGCGCGTCCCGCAAATGCTCGAGACCGCCGCCTTCGA
Organism: uncultured Pseudohongiella sp.; assembly: GCA_964434395.1. Taxonomy (GTDB): domain Bacteria; phylum Pseudomonadota; class Gammaproteobacteria; order Pseudomonadales; family Pseudohongiellaceae; genus UBA9145. The sequence continues at coordinate 6,506 of CAYSVD010000113.1, read as the reverse complement.
ATTCGCCAAGGCGGTCTCGGCGCTGGACCGGCTGCTGGGCGACGGGGAGTTCGCCGTGGGCGACGGCTTCACCATCACCGACATCCTGCTGGCCCACACCTTCAACTGGGCGATCCGGTTCGAGTTCGAGGTGCCGGAGCGCTACGCGGCGCTGCGGGACCGGCACTACCGCCGCCCGGCGGCGCGGCGGGCCATGGCGGCGGCCGGCATCGAAGCGGCGTGAGCGCGGCGGGCCGCCGCGCCCTCCTCCTGGCTACGGGCGCCGCGGCGCTGGCCGGGCTCTCCGCCCAGGCCCGCGAGCCGGAGCTCGGCCCGGGATTGCTGGACCACTACTTGGTGCGGGCGTTCCAGGCCGGATCCTTTCGGGAGCGGCCGGCCCTGAACCACATCGGCGTCCGGGTCCGGCCAGCGGCGCGGGGCCACCGGGTGACCGCCGTGCTGGACGGCCTGCCGGCCCACGCCGCCGGCCTCCGCCGGGGGGACGTCGTCCTGTCCGCCGACGGACGGCCCTTCCATCCGGTGGACTCCTTCAACCCCGGCCCGGCGCCCCGCGCCCGCCCGGAGCCGGTCGAGCTGGAGCTGGACCGGGGCGGGACGCGGCTGCGCGTCGCCGTCGCCCCGGTGTTCGGCAACCTGTTCGACAGCTACCGCACCGCCACCCTGAACAGCGCGCGGCAGTTCAGCGTCGGCAACAAGGTGGTCGGCTACGCGCGGCTGTGGGCCCTGTCGCGGGGCGGGGCCGACCTGGTCGCCTACCGGCGGATCCTCGCCTCCCTGGCCCGCTGCGACGGGCTGGTGCTGGATCTGCGGGACGGGCACGGCTTCCTGGGGCCCGAGCATCTGGACCTGTTCCACGGCGGCCGCGCCGCGGGCGCGCGGGTGAGCGGCGCGGGCGGCCGGCTCGCCGACCTGTCCGGGCCGCGCGCGGCCCTAGTGGGGGAGGAGGAGCGCTGGCGCAAGCCGGTGGCGGTGCTGGTCAACGGGGGCACCCGCGGCGGACCCGAGTTGCTGGCCCGTCTGCTGGGCGGGCTGGAGCGCGTCACGGTGCTGGGCGAGCCCAGCGCGGGGCGCATCGGCGGCTACCGGGAGACGGCGGACGGCGCGCTGCGCTACCGGCCCGCCGCCGGCGTCCTGGTCGACGGCGTCCCGTTCGAGGGGACGGGGACCGCGCCCGATGCGATCGTGCCGTTCCCGCTTTCGCGCGGCGGCCGCGGGGATCCGCAGTTCGACGCCGCGCTCGCGGCGCTGCTCGGCGTCATTTGACCGTCTGCCGTCGGTTGCGATGGGACGCCGCGCGGCGCTGGGCCGGATTCGCGGATTTCCAGCGGCGCGAACCATGCTCGAAATGCGGATTCATTCCGCAAGCGCCTCCAACTTGCCAAGCCATTCATCGAAGCCCGCACACCTCGCGCGGATCCCCTCCACGCCGATCGCTTTCGCTATGTTGGGACCATTCGTTGTCTTTCTATAGCGAGCGCGGACCGCAAGCCGCTTGGAAGGCGCCGTCGCACGAGAGTCATTGATCTTTTCCGGGTCGCCGTTGAATTCCTTCAACACGTCTCCGGCCCAAGCCGCCACTCCATCTACCTTGAGTTCTCTCTCGACCAATTCTGGGCAGGAAAACAGCAACCCCTCGAACTCGTGCATTTGAATGTATGGAATTAATTTCCTTCGAATGCTTTTATGAACGCCTTTCCTTATTTTCTCTTCGAGCGATGCTTTGGTTTCATCGGGATCCTTTCCCTGAAATCCGTAAAAGTCGTAAAACGTCGTCACATAGTCAAATCCATATGCGATGCTTTTTAGTTGAACCCGCACCCTGGCCAGGCTAACGCCTCCTCTCATGGTTTTGGGCACGGCAAAAACATCTCTTTCTTCCAAATGAGATGCCAGCACCTGTTTCACAAACTGCTCCTCGGTCTCCCCCTCAACCGATATGCCGACTCTCACCATTCCGGTCGGCCCCCGATTACGTTTGCGGACCAAATATCGCCCATACCGAAATCCTCCAGCCACGCTTTCACATCCCGCTCGTCGACCCGCTTGAAAGTCGAAACCCCTTTTTCATAATCCACTACGATAAAGTTCTCCGCCTCGAATTTATTGGCGAAGGTAACCGATTGCGTGGAACAAATTATCTGGCAATCCAGCGAAGCGACTTCTATCAGGTCCGACAGCACCTCCAACCCGGCCGGGTGCATGCCAAGCTCGGGCTCGTCCAGAATGATCAACCCGGGCATCAGCGAGACGGGCTGCAGGAACAGCGTGGCCATGCAAATGAACCGGGCCGTGCCGTCCGACAATTGATTGGCGGAAAAAGGTTTTTTGTAATCTCGATGCATCCACTTCAGCAACACCTTCTCATCCCCCTCCTCTCCTCTGGGGTCCAGATAAAAGCCATCAAAATAGGGCGCGACCGTTTTAATCGCCTTGATGATGTCGTCGTAGCTCTTGGTAAAGAGCTTGTTTTTAGAGGTTTTTAGACGATAAAGAAACGCCCCGAGGTTGCTGGCATCCGGATAGAGGTAGTCGGAGGCCGTCACATCCCAGGCGCGCTTGAACCCGGCGGTGGGGCCCGTATCGGAAAAATGGTAGACCCGGCATCTCTCAAAATATTCCCGAATGCGCGGCACGAAGGGCTCATCGTCCGTCCAACTGGCGGAAACCAGCCCGCTTTCATCTCCCGCCCCTCTCAACGTCTTGGCCTGTGAACCTTTCGACGCGCAGCATTCCTCTTTAAAAACCAACGAATCTTCATTCTCGTTATGCCCGAATGTCACGTGATACTCGTCATCTCCGACCTCAACATCTATTTCAATCTCGGGCATGGATTTGGCCCCGAAGTGAAAAAAGGAGCTGGCATAGCCTTTCCTCTCCACGTGATTCCGCAGCCTGCCATGCGACAGGCTCCACAGGAACTTGAACAGCGACATGAAATTCGACTTGCCCGACCCATTCGCCCCGATCAGTATGTTGATCGGTCCCAGGTCCAAATCCAGAGATTTAATGGACTTGAACCCTCTCAACGCGATGCGTTTCAAGTATGGTTTTTCGACTATCGTCATGCTGATCGATTCTTAGCAACTTTCAGGTCATGATGTTGGCGCAACGTTTTCTATCCATGCCGCTTTGTTTTGGTTTTCGATGATCTTGACGGAAGGCCCTTTTATGAAAGTGTGCGTATAAGCGTGGTGAACCGTCAGAACCAAATTTTGCAACTCGTTATCGTCCTCAAGTCTTGCGACCCTAAGCCCCGCATCTCTGAGCTCATCGATATGGATATGCCGACTATGGCTTTTATGCTTGGAATTGTCGCTTAACATTTCGGCGATATGCTTGGCCTTTTCTTCTTTGTCATTCTCATCTCTAAGCATGACCTCGACCAACTGCTTTTGAACGATTTCTTTGCTCCACGCAATGGCTTTTCCGCATTGATTGATAAGCGTCGGATAGTATTTGTTAAGTATGAACTGCCACAGAGACAACTTCGCCGAGTCCTGCTTTACATCATTACATGCCTGCTCGAATTCTTCCACCAATCCGCTGGCAGGAATTCCGCCAATTTGCGGATCAATGGGGCCAAGAGCGGAATGCTCGCCCATGATGATTTTTTCGCATCCGCAGGCGAGTATTGTTCCGCCGGACATTGCGATCTGTGGAATAATGGCCCGGACGTTTTTGTCGAACGTCTTGCGAACATAGTGACTTATCGCCTCCGTCGCGGCCAAATCTCCTCCGGGGGTATGCAACATCAGGTCAAGGCCTTTGGATCGATCCAGTCCGTGGATCACCTCCATGAAGCCGTTCATATCCTCGTCCCCTATGTCGGTTTCCATAATATCCTTTTTCGTCAACCAACTGGAGTAGTAGGCGATGGTATTGCGGCCGGTATAGTCGGACAAGTTTTTCAAATGTTTCCTGCGCACGGTTTCAAGAGCCTGCAACATCCGTGCTTCACCCTTTCCAGCCTCCTCGGCTATTTCTTTGAGAACACCAGACCAACTTGGCATATCAGAACCCTCCACCTGTTGGGACGATTTCACTCTTCCGGCTTACGGTTGCTACGCAGACCTGCCGCGATGTCGACAAATTTGAGAAGAAGCGGTTGAACAAGGCTTTACGAAATATTCCATTCGTCACCTTTGTTTCTGGTTTGATGCCTGAAGATTCCCGCACACTTTTTCAAAGATTATTCTTCTCTATGGGCCAGGATTTCAACTTGCGGCATCTTGTGAACTCCCTATGGCGACCATGATCGCGCTCCGGTGGGCGACGCAACTGCCGCCGTTCTCCAACAAGTCAGTTGCGGAACCCCTATCTAAATTGAGCGCAGCATACAAACGAAACAACCGGATGCCGCGACGGAGCGGCTTTCGGCGAGATACTGCAATTTCCCGATCAGAGGCTCCTCAACCGCTTTCTTGGCTTGGCCTAGGTCGACGATCAGTCATCTTCCACGTAACTGTGTGTGCTGAACGTGGTCTTGACACTCCTTAGCAGAGAAGGCTTGGTAAACCTCCTCGAGCGTGGCCACTCCTCGCTCGGGCCCGGCGCCAAAGGCTCGGGGCGTTCCCCTCCGGCCAGTTTCTCTCGCGGAGCCTCGGTGTCGTCGATTCTTCCTTCGTTGCCTTTCTTAATGGAATTCATGCCTTGTCTCCTTTGGGCGACAAGCCGCCGCATCGCAAACGAACCTCATTCTAGCACATGCAGGTGCCCAGCGCGATTTTCAGTCTCGATCAGTCTCGACCTCCTCGAAGGTTCTTTTCCTCGGGGCCGTTTCTCCTCGAAATTCCTGTTTAGATTCAATCTGTTGCCTCCTTTTGGCTGCCTGCCGCCGCAATTCCGAACCGGTCTCATTACGGCACATAGTCGGGGCCCGGCGCCGCGGCCCGGCCAGCCACTCCGTCCGGCTGCCGCCGTCCTGTCGCGGCCCTTCCCGCTGGGCATTGGGGCCGTCGAATCTCGGCTCCCTCCCGCCGTCAGCCCAGCATCAGCCCAGCATCGCGATTTCCGCGGCCCGCGGCGCTCGGTTATACTGCCCGCCCGCCCCGGCCGGGGCTTCGGACGCAACAGGAGCGCCCGCCATGAACGCGAATCTTCACAGATTCTTCATCGACGGCGAGTGGACGGACGCGAAGGACCGCCCGACGCGGGACGTGGTCGACCCGGCCACCGAGGAGGCCTTCGCGAGCGTCGCCATGGGATCCGCCGAGGACGTGGACAGGGCCGCGCGCGCCGCGCGGGCGGCCTTCCCCGGCTGGGCGCGGTCCGGCGTCGAGCAGCGCAAGGAGGTTCTGAACCGGATCGCGGCGGGCATCAAGAGCCGTTCCGGCGAGCTGGCCGAGGCCATCTCGTCCGAGATGGGCGCCCCCATGCGCCTGGCCGCCACCGCCCAGGTCGGCAGCGGCATCGGCCACTTCGCGACGGCCGCCGGCGTCCTGGACGGCTACCGCTTCGAGGAGGCCCGCGGCTCCACCCGGATCGTCAAGGAGCCGGCGGGCGTGTGCGGCTTCATCACCCCCTGGAACTGGCCGCTCAACCAGATCGCCTGCAAGACGGCGCCGGCGATCGCGGCGGGCTGCTCCATGGTGCTCAAGCCCAGCGAGCTGTCCCCGGTCAGCGCCGTCATCCTGGCCGAGATCATCGCCGAGTCGGGCCTGCCGGCCGGCGTCTTCAACCTGGTCAACGGGGACGGCCCCACCGTCGGCGCCGCCATCGCCGGCCATCCGGAGATCGACGTGGTGTCGTTCACCGGCTCGACCCGCGCCGGACGCGAGGTGGCCCGGGCGGCCGCCGACGGCATCAAGCGGGTGACCCAGGAGCTCGGCGGCAAGTCCGCCAACATCATCCTCGACGACGCTCCGGACTTCGCCAAGGCGGTCGGCGGCGGCGCCGCCGCCTGCTTCCTCAACAGCGGGCAATCCTGCAACGCGCCCACGCGCATGCTGGTGCCGATGGGCCGCATGGCTGAGGCGGCCGAAATCGCCGCGGCCGCCGCCGCCAAGGCCGTCCCGGGCGATCCCAGGGACGAGTCGACCCGGCTGGGGCCGGTGGCCGGCAAGGCCCAGTTCGAGCGCGTCCAGGCGCTGATCGAGCGGGGCATCGAGGAGGGCGCCGAGCTGGTCGCGGGCGGGCCGGGACGGCCCGAGGGGATGGACCGGGGCTACTACGTGCGGCCCACCGTGTTCGCCAACGTCGGCAACGACATGCGCATCGCGCGGGAGGAGATCTTCGGGCCGGTGCTGTCGATCATCGGCTACGAGGACGAGGACGACGCGGTGCGCATCGCCAACGACACCGTCTACGGCCTGTCCGGCTACGTCTCCGGCGAGCCCGGACGCGCCCTGCGGGTCGCCGGGCGGTTGCGGACCGGGAACGTGCACATCAACGGCGCGGGACCGGACTTCGCCGCCCCCTTCGGCGGCTACAAGCAGTCCGGCAACGGCCGCGAGTGGGGGTCCCACCTGTCTCTTATACACATCTCCCGAGCCCACGAGACACTCGCT